>CAJQMX010000316.1 GCA_905479515.1 uncultured Parasphingopyxis sp. | reverse complement strand
CAGGCACAGGCAAGTGGCGGAGCGGGTGGGATTCGAACCCACGATAGGGGGTTACCCTATACACACTTTCCAGGCGTGCGCCTTCGACCACTCGGCCACCGCTCCGCATATCCTGGCAAGCGGATGCACCTAGAGCGCCCTGCGGTCTGGCGCAAGGGGCTCTGGCATGGCAAAAGGGTCTTCATGAAAAAGCTTCTCCTCCTCACAGCATCCCCGTTGCTTCTCGCTGCGCAAGCCGCCGAACCGAGCGCTGCCCCTCCAACGCCCAGCGGAGTGGTGGCGGCATCGACTGCGGAGGACTGGCGGCCCATCGCGCCCGACAATCTTCTGATCATGACGCTGGAGAGCGGGGAGGCGGTTTATATTGAACTCGCCTCGATTTTCGCGCCTGTCCATGTGACGAATATTCGCAATCTGGCGCGGTCCGGCTGGTATGACGGGATCAGCATCAACCGGGTGCAGGACAATTATGTCGTGCAATGGGGCGATGCGAGCGAACGCAAGCCGCTGCCCGAAACCATCGAGAGAGATGCTCCGGCTGAATATGAATTCGATATGACCGAATCGCATATTGCGGATTTTGAGACCGTGCAGGAAGGCAATTACGAGCCCTATTCCGGCTATCTGGCGGGCTGGCCGGTTGCCCATGCGCCGCGCGAGGATGGCCAGCGCAGCGGCACCTTGATCCATTGCTATGGCATGGTTGGCGTTGGGCGCGGTGATAATCCTGATACCGGAACGGGCGGCGAACTCTATACCGTGATCGGCCATGCGCCGCGTCATCTTGATCGTAATATTGCGCTTGTCGGGCGGGTCGTGGAAGGCATAGAGGCCCTGTCCAGCCTGCCGCGCGGCACCGGGCCACTGGGATTCTATGAAGATCCCGAGCAGCGCGTTCCGATTGCATCGATACAGCTGGCCAGCGAATTGCCCGAAGCCGACCAACCCCATTTTGAGGTGATGCGGACCGATTCCGAGAGTTTTCGCGCTTTTGTGGGTGCGCGTGCCAATCGCACGGGCTGGTTTATCCGCCCGGCAGGCGCGGTCGATGTCTGCAACGTCAATCTGCCGATCCGGCGGGCGGCGGCGGATTAATCATCTTTGCGGCGCTGTGACGCCCGGTTAACCACCTATTATGCGTACTTTTTCCTGAAATTCACCTAGCCGGAAAGCTGGATTTTTTCGGATAGAGGGGCAACGCATTGGCGGATGCCGAGACAACTCTGCCCCGCTGGATGCAGGGGCCTTGGGCGGACATAACGCCGCTGCGCCGTGTCGAGTCGCAGCCCGAAGCCGTGGCCCCTGCCTCACCTGACGCTTCACCCCGTGCCGTGCAGCGGCAGACCGCCCAGCCGACCCATGAAGCATCCGATCACCTGATACTTGATCGCGTGACATCGTCGGCGCCGCGCCGATCTCGCCCTGCCTTGTCGGTGCTTGCCGCCATCATTCTGGCGCTTGCCGGCTTTATCACGTTGACCGCAGCCGGACTGGCCGTGCCCGAGGCCGGCGTGACGGTGCGGTTGCCCGAAGCAACGCCGCTTGTCGGTCTTGCAGGGCAGGGGGAGGATGGGGACGTTGCACCGACCATCCTGACGCCGGCTGAGCAAGAAGCGGTGCGTGGGGCAATAGAGGCGGACCTTGCCCGGCATTCGGGATATGATGGCCCGGTCCCCGCAGGAATCCCTTTTCGCGCAGCCAGCAGTGCCGATCGGGAGCGTGCGCTCCAGTGCATGACGCAGGCGATCTATTATGAGGCAGGAACGGAGCCGGAGGCTGGCCAGCGGGCGGTCGCCCAGGTCGTTCTGAACCGCGTGCGGCATCCCGGCTATGCGAACAGCATTTGCGGGGTGGTCTATGAGGGGAGTGAGCGCAGCACGGGATGTCAGTTCACCTTTACCTGCGACGGCGCGCTCGCACGGCGGCCGGTGGCGGGCATCTGGGCGCGGGCCCAGCGCTATGCACGCGAAGCTATCGATGGCCGCGCATTTCGCGAAGTCGGCTATGCCACCCATTATCATACGCTGGATGTCTGGCCCTATTGGGGACGGACATTGACGATGACGAACATGATCGGCCGTCACCTCTTCCACCGGTTACGGGGATCAGCAGGCGGGCCGGGAGCTTTCACGGTGCGCTATTCAGGGCGGGAGCCCGCGCCGCGCCCTTGGCAGCCGCGTGAAAGCTTAGCCGAGGTTGAAGCTGAGCAGGCCCTTGAAGCATTGATTGTTGCCCAAGACCGTTTGCCATCTGCGCCTGTCGCGCGCGAAACAGTGGAACAGACCCATAGTGTCCGCGAACCAAACAACCTTCCCCGGAGCCGGCCAATTGAGAATGCGCTTCCGGATTCTCAGGTCCGACCGGAATATCGTGATAGCGGACGACTGATCGGCAGTTAGCGGGTGCGGTTTGACAGAACCTTGCTTGCGCAAGGTCGCCGGTGCAGCGATGTCCTGTCAGGGAAATTCTGACAAATTAACGCAGACGCAGTTCGTCACCGCTGATTTCAACCGTGCCGACCCGTTCAAGAAAGCTCTGGCCAAGCAGGGACACCGGAAGATCGGATTCTGCCACCATCGCCCCGACATTGCGGCTGTCTATGGATCCCAAGGCTATCCGGTCAATCGTGACGGGTTTGAGCGCGATTTCGCCGCCGGCGGTGCGGGCAATTGCGGTAAATTCTCCGGACCGTGCCTGAATGCCTGCACGCTGTGCGTCTGCACGGGATAGGATGACGCTGCTCGCGCCGGTATCGATCATCATGCGGCTGGTAGAGCCGTTGATCCGCACATCGGCGTAGAAATGGCCGTCGGGTGCGCGGCTAGTGGTAAAGGTTGCAGAGCCATTGCCTGCGGTCTGCGCGCCCCTGTCCAGGGTGCTGACGCTATCGGTTGATGCGAGCGTCACTGGCACTGGCTCGGCCTCTGGTCTCCCGCCCATAAAGGCGAGGGCAAGCATGGCCATTCCGACAAATACGAGCAGCTTTTCCATGCGCCCATTATAGCGCGTGGAGGTTAAACAGCCCTTTCCACAGGGATCGCCATAAAATCAGGCGGCCAGCGGGGTGAATGTGCCACTTTTGCCGCGGCTTCGGAACAAGCCGGTACCGACTGTAAAACCATGTTCGAGAGGGAGAGCCGTGGCGCAAAAGGCGCATTCGGCGCTCATCCGCCCGACGATCCAGTGCGAACGGCCGCAGCCGGGGCAATGGTTGGTTTCATTGGCACGATAGGTGATCCGAAATCCCAACCGGGCCGGGTTAAAGGCATTCTGGTCGTGAAACATCGATTATCTCCTCAGTGTTCCTGTCGATGGAACGAGAGTCTTTATCGATGAGTTGAGATGAATCAGCTGTGACCAAGAACACCGGTTCCTGTTCATCTTCACGATTTATTCGGGATGCTCATCCCGATTGCGGTTGCGTGGGCGATCTGGTGTTGGGCGACTCGGGGTTGGCGCGGAGGTCGCTGGCGGCGGGGAAGGATTGGCCTGAGGCGCGGGCGAAGCGCTTCTGGGCTGCGCATTGCGGGGCGTGGTATTTGGCCGAGCATCGGGCGTCCTCGTCCCGCGATTGGGCTGAGTGCGGGGCGTATCGGCGGCAGGATTGCGGTTCCCGCGATTGCCGCGTGTCCGGGGCGTATCGGCAGCAGGGGTGCGGTTGCCGCTATTGGTATTGGATCGCGGTGTCACAGCTGGCAACGGCGGGTAGGGGCTGTTTCTCGGCACCGCGTTTGAAGAGGGCTGGCTGGTATTACCGCGATTGTCGCGGCTGTCCCGGTCGCGCCGTGGCCGATTGCGTTGACCGCTTTGGCCGCGCCGTGTTTCGCGCTGGCCCTCCCAATGCCGCCGTTGCCTGTCGTCCCAATTATGGCGCCGTCCCTGGCGATCATAGATATAGGCGGAATAGCCCGGATAATAATAGCCGTCATACCAGCCATAAGGACCGTAGTCATTGTAGAAGAGGCTGCCATAGCCATAGCCGTTGCGGGCGACATAGCTGGCATCCTCGCAATCGGGATACAGATAGCCATCCTTGTCATAGCATTCGTCGGGATAGTCTTTGTAAGCATAGCCATCGTCGTAATAGCCGGGACCATAGCCATCATAGACCGTGCAGGCCGAAAGGCCCGTCACAGCCGCCAGCAACAACGGAATTTTCAGAATATTGGCGGCGTCCATGATCTTGCTCCGGTTCCGGGGGAAATGTACCCGTTTTGAGAGCTTAATATGGCGGTTATGAATTGAACACCATCTGAACCATGGTTGATGGAAGCGTGTTTCAGGCCTGGGTGGGTTGCGCAATGCTCAGGAAAGCGGCCATCCGCTGCTGGCCTTGCTCTGTAAGATCGATGATCTGCGAACCATTGCCGGCTCTATTGTCTTCGAGTTGGATCAACCCCGCACCTACGAGGCGCTCGATAGCCTCATCGCAATCAGCTTCGGAGAGACGATTCCCCAAGCATAGCGATGCAGGTGATACCTGCAGGCCTGCTTGCCGTTTGATGTGGAGTGAAAGGAACACTTCCCATGTCGGATTGCGAAACACGCTGCTGTCAATGTAGATATCCCGCAACTTGTTGAGATTGCCAAGATACTCAGCCAGTGCGTCGCTCGGTGTCTGATTAGATGCCGCGTCGCGCGGTGAAATTTGATCGTCGTCGGTCATCGGCGACTTAAGAGCCTGTCTATTCATCGCGGATTTTCCTGC
>CAJQMX010000315.1 GCA_905479515.1 uncultured Parasphingopyxis sp. | reverse complement strand
CCTGAAAGCGGTTCGCTCGGGATTGATCTTGTCGCGGGGTCCGGCGCGATATCCGAGACGGCGACTTTTGATCAATACCGTGCCCATCTCCCGCGCCCATTGGGCAATGAAGCCGTGTTCGAGTTTGTTGGTGGAACCTTGAGGATCGGTATTCCTTTTCCCCAAGCGGCAGCAGTTTCCGGGCCATATTTCTTTTCGCAGACCGACCGCGTGCTCGACTATAGCGCCGAACAGAGCATATCGCGCAACGGCGACATGCTGATTGTAGAAGTGCCGGCTGAAAATGGGGCGGAAACAGCGACGCGGATCGAGGGGCTGCTCAAAATTGGTGAACATGACGGGCTGGAACTGGTGGCGGTGCCCGGCAATGTTCCTGCCGCCGGAATGCCAATTTCCGATGAGCCGATGAATTCTTCTGTCATAACAGCGGATATCGGCACGATTCTTTTCGCACTCGGCGGCGCGATATTGGGCGGCCTACTGCTCAATATCATGCCCTGCGTCTTCCCGATCCTCAGCCTCAAGGCGCTCAGCCTTGCCAAGGCAGGCGGCGAAGAGCGGGCAGTGCGCCGTGATGCGCTGGCCTATACCGCCGGTGTGGTGATCGTTTGTCTCGGCCTTGGCGCGGCGCTGTTGGGGCTGCGCGCGAGTGGTGCGGCTGCGGGCTGGGCCTTTCAGTTGCAAGACCCGCGCATGATCCTGTTCCTGCTGTTGCTGGTGACGGCTGTCGCGCTGAACCTGGCTGGACTGTTCGAATTGCCGAGCGTTTCCGGTGGTGGCCGCTTCGCTGACAAGGACGGGGCGACCGGCTCCTTCTTTACCGGCGCGCTTGCCGCCTTTGTGGCGACGCCCTGTACCGGGCCATTTATGGGCGCGGCGCTTGGCGCAGCGCTCATTGTGCCGACGATTGTGGCGATGGCGATTTTCGCAGGCCTTGGCTTTGGTCTCGCGCTGCCGTTCCTGATTCTCGCTTTTGTGCCAGCATTGCGGTCACGCTTGCCCAAGCCCGGCCCCTGGATGGAAGGGTTCCGCCATCTGATGGCGGTGCCTATGTTCCTGACCGCGCTTGCGCTCGGCTGGGTGCTTGGCCGGCAGACCGGGGTCAACGGAATGACGCTGGGCATTGCTGCCGCTCTTGGCGTCGCCTTGATGCTCTGGTGGGCGGGTAACCGGCAGGTGGTCGGCAAACGTGCATGGTTGCCGATTATCCCGGCTATGCTCGTGACGCTCGGTGCGCTTGCGATCGTACCGACATCTTCGCCTGCCGAGGCTGGCCAGTCGGAGGGCGGGGCGCTCAATGCCGAGGCCTTCAGCGAAGCGCGGCTCGAAGCGTTGCGTGCAGAGGGTCAGCCGGTCTTCGTGTATTTCACGGCCGACTGGTGCATTACCTGCAAGGCGAATGAGGCTGGCGCGCTAAACCGTGCAGCTGTGGTTGATCATTTCGCGGCACAAAATATCAGGGTGCTGGTCGGTGACTGGACGAACGGCGATCCGATCATTGGCCGCTTTCTGGAACGCCATGGCCGTTCAGGTGTGCCGCTCTATCTCTATTATGCGCCCGGCGGTGAGCCGGAAATCCTGCCGCAGATATTGACGGTGGGAATGCTGACAGGGCTCTCGGTTTAATCGATCTCTTTTGAAAATTACCGACCTACGTCGTCATCCTGCGAAATCATCGGCCCGATAGGTGCATCCATCGGCGGTGCGTTCGCTGCGCCGCGCACCCAGATACGCTGGCCGCCGACCCATGTTTCGGCGACTTGCGTTTCGCGGATCTGCTGCGGTGTCGCATCGAAGATATCGCGGTCGAGGATGATGAAATCGGCATAAAGCCCTTCGCCGAGCCGCCCGATCTGGTCTTCGGCATAGCCTGCAAAGGCGGCGCTGGTCGTAAAGGCGGCGAAAGCCTGTTGCAGCGAAATGCGCTCATGCGCCTGCCAGCCTCCGGCCGGTTCACCATTGATGTCCTGCCTGCTGATCGCCGCTGCCAGTCCAGGGAAGGGATTGGGGCTTTCGACGGGGAAATCACTGCCAAAGACCAGTGTCGATCCATTGCGCAGCATTGTGTTCCAGGCATAGGCGCCGATCAGTCGGTCCGGTCCGAGGCGTGCTTCTGCCATCAATCGGTCTGATGTCTGGTGCACAGGCTGCATCGAGGCGATGATGCCGTGCTCGCCAAAGCGCGGCAGATCAGCCGGATCGACGATCTGGGCATGCTCGATCCGCCAGCGGCGATCATCGGTGTATCGATTGGCCAATTCTTCGATAGCGCCAAGCGCATCCCGGTTGGCCCCGTCGCCGATCGCATGGATCGCAGCCTGAAAACGGTCCAGCGAAAGGCGGCTCAGGCGGTTGCGCAGCCCTATGCTGTCGATCAGCGCCAGTCCCCGTTCGCCGGGAGCATCGGCATAGGGCGCGTTGAGAAGCGCGCCGCGCGATCCCAGTGCACCGTCACCGTAAATTTTCAGACCAACCATCCGCAGATGCCCGCCATAAAGCCAGGGTGTCATGCCATCGCCGGCGATGTCCAGCAGCGTTTCAAGCGAGCCCGCATAGGATATGACGCGAACGTTGAGCAGGCCCCGATCGCCCGCGCGGCGGATGGTGCTCCAGTCATCGGCGTTCGTGCCCATGTCGTGCATGGTCGTCACGCCATAGCTGAGGAGCAGCGACTGGGCTTCGCGAAGCGCCATGTCGCGTATGGGAGGCTCAGGCGTCGGAATGGCATTCGCGACCAGACCCATGGCAGCATCGACGAACACGCCATTGGGTTGGTTGCCATCGCGCTCGATCCTGCCACCTGCAGGAGCGACAGCCGAAGCGGTGATCCCGGCTGCGGTTAGAGCGACACTGTTTGCGACCCCGGCATGGCCATCAACACGCACCAGCCAGACGGGACGGTCCGGAACGGCGGCATCCAGATCGGCTGCTGTCGGGAAACGGTCAAGGCCCCAGCGTTCCTGATTCCAGCCCCGGCCAACGACCCAGCGAAGCGTTGGGTTGGCTGCGCTATATTCCGCCAGCCGCGCCATGGCTTCTTCCAGGCTTGTGGTGTCGGAAAGGTCGAGCTGGATGGCGTTGAAACCAAGCCCCATCAGATGGCCGTGCGCGTCAATCAGTCCGGGAATGACTGTCCGGCCTCGCATATCGTAACGGGATTCAAGGCCTTCCGGGTAGCGGTCATTGCGGCGCAAGAGTCCGGTTACACGGCCTGTGTCCGGATCGAACAACAGGCCGGTGAAGCGGATGAGATTGCCGTCTTCGTCCAGCGTATAGCCATTGGCATTGTCAATCAGGGAATCCGCCTGCGCGGCCGCAGGAAGGAGAAAGGCGGTGAGGGCCAGCGCGGCAAGCTGCGCGGCGCGTTGGATGAAATGCTTCACTCTTCCAGTCTCCTAACCAGTGAACTTGTGTCCTGCCGCGCGCCGCCCATGGCCTGCACCTCGGCATAATAGCCATCGACCAGCTTCGCGAGTTCCAAGGTTGCGCCATTGGCCTCACCCTCGTCGAGCGCGAGCCCAAGATCCTTGCGCATCCAGTCAACCGCAAAGCCGAAATCAAACTCGCCATTGGCCATGGTTTTCCAGCGATTGTTCATCTGCCAGCTTT
>CAJQMX010000314.1 GCA_905479515.1 uncultured Parasphingopyxis sp. | reverse complement strand
CACCGGCGAGTGATCTGAAAAGAGAAACAAACCCCGCCTCGCTCAAGCTTCTTTGATATGCGCGGCGATGTAGCGCCTGATATCAAGACTTTCGTCTTCCATCGGTGCGTAATAGCCATGGGCATGTGACGCAGAACTCATCCCCTGTTGCACTCGTTCGCAGACGGCCCAGTCCTGACGGTTAGTAATGTCCCAGAAGTCGACGGCGTCGGCGGGCTCGAAATCGCCGCGCGCCATTTCATCTGGCGCGAACAGAAACCGCACATCAACGCGCGTCAGGTTTGGCGCCAGCGGCCAGAGAATGAAGGCGGCGCCGTGATCTGCACTCATTGACAGCAACAGGTTCGGATAAACCAGTTCGCCCTTGTGCAGGACTTTTTCCTTTTCGCTTAAGCCCTCAAACGGCTTGCGGTTCGTCGTTCCCGTGAAAGTGTAGGTCCAGGCGCCTTCACGATGGGGAACGCCTTCTTCCCAGTCGAGGCCCAGCCCGGCGCCGGCGCGGAACACCGGCACCACATTGCACAGCTCCGGATGAACGCCGCCGCAATGGTAACATTCATTGTAGTTCTCAGCGATGACTTTCCAGTTCGCGGCCACGTCATAGCTGATCGCCCGCGCTGTTTTCAGCCGCGCCAGCGGATAATTGCCGAGGCGGCGCGGCGCCGGGCCGATGTCATCTTCACCAAGCGTGCGCGAAACCAAGTCGCCGTCACCAGGTTCGAGCTTCAGGAAGATAAATCCGCCCCACACCGCAATTCCTACGGGGCGAAGGCTAAACGCCGCCGGATCGAACCCTTCGGTTTCCATAACATGCGGCGCATTTACAAGCCGCCCGTCGAGGCCATATGTCCATTGATGATAGGGGCAGCGGATAAACTCACCCATGGCGCCGCCGCGAAGCGACAGCCCCCATTTCGAATCATCGGCGCAAATGCGCGCGCCGCGA
Source organism: uncultured Parasphingopyxis sp. (assembly GCA_905479515.1). The sequence goes on along the minus strand of CAJQMX010000314.1, from coordinate 5,037 downwards.
TGGCGGCAGACATTGTAATGCGCGCGCAACGAACCATCTTTGAGCCGCGCGACAATGATACTTTCGCCGAATAGCTCCATAATTTTCGTTGATCCTTGCTCCTCAACCTCTTCCTCGCGGCCGGCGCAGACCCAGTTGCGTGCGAACAGCTCTCTGCGCTCGCGTTCGAACATTTTGGAATCCGTATAGAAACTACTCGGCAGGGAGTGCTCTAATTCGGCTGGCTTTTCCTCTTGAGGCATTGCAAAGTCCACGTTCACAAGACCCGCCCACCTTCACCCGCAAAATGCAAACTGTCCATAGAGAAAGAGGACCGGCCCTGTGACCGCGACGGCAACCAAGTCGACTTATGACGCAATCATTGTGGGCGGCGGACATAACGGGCTGACCGCCGCCGGCTATCTTGCGCGCGCCGGTTTATCGGTGCTGGTGCTAGAGCGGCGCGGCGTTGTCGGCGGCGCCGCCGTCACTGAAGAGGTCATGCCCGGCTGCCGCGTTTCTTCCTGCTCCTATATAGCCTCGATGCTGACGCCGTCGGTCATTCGCGATCTCGACCTTGCGCGCTACGGGTTGAGAATGGTGCCTTGCGATCCCGCGCTCAACATGCCTGTCGCCGATGGACGCCTGGTGCGGCTCTGGGCTGACGCCGAGAGAACGGCGAGCGAATTGCGCCCCTATTCGGCGCGGGACGCCGAGACCTATATCCGTGTCGATGCGGAGCTGAAAAAACTGGCGCGTTATCTTCAGCCGTTTTTTCTGGAGCCGCCGCCCAATCTCGCCGCCAAAGGCGTCGATCGCGCCTTTGAATTCATGCGACTGGTGAAACGCTTCTGGAATCTTTCCGGCGCCGACGCGGCAGCTATGGTGCGGTTTCTCACGGGCTCGCTTGGCGATTTTCTCGACCGCCATTTCGAGGCGCCGGAGACAAAGCGTCTTTTCCTTGGAAATAATGTCTATGGAAAACATGGCGGCCCTTATGACGCGGGCTCGACGCTGGGTCTTCTGTTCCATCTGTTGTCAGGCGGCGACCATGGCGTGCAAGGCTTTACGGGGCATGTGATCGGCGGCATGGGCGCGGTCACCGGCGCGCTGGCGCAATCGGCGCGCGACAAGGGCGCAGATATTCTGACCCACGCCGAAGTGGCGGAAATCCGCATCAAAAACGGCGCCGCGACCGGCGTCGCGCTTCAAGATGGGCGTGAATTTTCAGCAGCCTCTATTCTTTCCAACGCCGATCCCAAACGCACCTTCCTCGGCATGGTCGAGACGCGCGCGCTTGATGCTGAGTTTCGCGCCGATGTCGCCGCGATCCGTATGGCGGGCCCGGCGGCGAAGGTGAATATGGTGCTGTCGGAACGGCCGGAGATCAAAGGCCTGCCGCAGGATGCAAGCCCGGCGGAACGCGCTGTCCTCTCCATCATGGACGATCTCGAAGACGTGCAACGGCTTTATGACAAGGCGAAATTCGGTGAGTTGTCAGACGATCTCTGGGTCGATTGCGTATTTCCAAGCGAAGTCGACCCGACCCTGTGTCCGCCGGACAAATTCATGGCGACCTGTTTCGTCCAATATGTGCCATGGGACATTCGCGGAAGCGACTGGAACGAGAAACGCGAAGCCCTGGGCGATCGCGTCATCGAGCTGATTGGCCGCTGCGCTCCGAATGTGCCGAAGAGCGTTATCGGGCGAAAGGTGTTGACGCCGCTTGACCTGCAGGAGACCTATGGCCTGACGGAAGGCAATATTTTCCACGGCGATCTCAATATCGGTCAGCTCTTTTTCATGCGGCCAACGCCGGAATGGTCGCAATATAAAACGCCGATCCGCGGTCTTTATCTTTGCGGTGCCGGCGCGCATCCGGGCGGCGGCGTCACCGGCGCGCCTGGCCGCAACGCCGCCATGACGGTATTAAAGCAGCGACGCCTTTAAGTCGCGCGCCCGAGACGCCGCAAGACATGCATCGCGACACCGCCGCTAACGCATAATGCCGTTATGAAGCCAAAGAAATAGCGGTATCCGGCCTCGCCGGGAAAGGCGTCGAGCAGCGCCCCGCCCACGAGCGGCATGAACACGTCAGGCGTGAAGGCGATGACGGAAATGATCCCCGTCGCCGTTCCCGTCACTGCCGCCGGAACGCCGCACTCTTCGAGCAGCGCGAAATAAATTCCCCTCAAGGCGAAGATCGCGATGGACGCAATTGCGATGTTGAAGATCATCAGAGCGATCATGGCCTCGCCGCCAGGCATCAAGACGAAACCGAGAAAACTTGCGGTAAGGACGACAATGCCAATCGCCACCGCTTTGGAGACGCCGATACGATCCGCCGCGAAACCGGCAATGGCGGCGGCGGCGGGTTTGAGCCAGACCTTGCCTGCGCCAATAGCGCCGGCGGCGACCGCGCTCATGAAAAAAACATCCGATGCATAAGGCGTGAAATAATAGGCGCCCCAATATGCGCCGTAAACGGAGAGAATGACAAAACCGATGAGCCAGACATGGGGCATCTTTAACACCCGCAAAAATGTCGCGAGATCCGGCGCTGCGCCTATCGGCGTCGAAAGCCCTGGCTTGATCACCAGAAACGCTGCGACGCCGAGAATAATGTGCAAAACTGAATACTGAATAATGATCTGGCTGAAGGCCCGCGTGTCGCCGCCAAGTTGTGCGAAGATCGCCAGAAAAATCGAATAACACGCCGCTTCCGACACGCCGCGTCCCGCCTCCAGCATGCCGAAGGCCTTGCCCTGCTCAGCGCTCGACGCCCAATCGCGCGTCGCCTTGATCAGCGCGCCCCACATCATGCCGGTGACAGTGACGCCCCAAAGCGCATGGATGGCGATAGCGACCGGGTAAGAAGGGAACGTCGCGAAGGCGAACCCCAACAGGCCAGTTGAGACAAGCGAGCCGGAGATCAGAAGTCGCGAAGGTACACGATCGGCGATCCAGCCGCCCGGCATATAAGCGAGCATGGACGCAAAGCCGAAAGTCGCCATCAGAACGCCCGACTGCGAATGCGTCAGGCCCAGCGCTTCACGCAAGGGGTCGTAGTAAATCTCCCGCAGGAAGGGCAGCAGGTAAATGACCGCGCCGGAAAGACCCAGCACCGCCATGACAATCCATCGCGAGAGAATTGATTCGCCTTTAGGCGACGTTGCTCCATCCGACAGATCCGGCGTCGCCATTGATATAGTCCGATCTTTCCATGCAGCGATGGCGGGCAGCGTCCGCCGATTGAGAGAGACAATCCTGCGGATGATAAGGCCGTCCCGGTCCAAGTCTAGCGTAATGAATAGGACGCCTGATCCGACATTCGGCGTTCAATTTTCCAATGAGTTCGGCGGCAATGAAACAAGCGTGATGGCGACGGTCTCCATTCCGCTCAGCGGGCGTGTGCGCCGCACCGCATCGGCGGAAGCGGGCAGTCAAACCGTCGCCGCCGCCGCGCGGTTGAGGGCTGCAGAACTTAACGCCGCGCGGCGCTATGAACAGGCGCAGCATATGGCGCGAACAGCCTCGAAAAATCTTGATGGCGCCGAACAAGCCGCGCTTGAAGCCCGAGACGCCATGGACAGCCTTAAAAAAGGCTACGCTATCGGCGCTGTTAATTTGAGTGACCTCATTTCAACGCGGCGTGTGCTGACGCTGACCGAACAGGCTTTGGTCGACTATCATGTCGCCGCCGAGCGCGCCATCGGGCCATTGTTGGCGAAAGCGGTGAGCCTAAGCGCTTTCCGCCAGGCGATTAGGCGCAACCGAGACCTTGTTGCGTCCAGTCCCTTTCGCCTCATAAAGCGCCGCATCCGCCGCAATAAAAAATGCTTCTTCCGTTTCACCCGGAGCCCATTCAGCGACACCAAATGAGATGGTGACATTACCGATTTCCTTATTTGATTTGCGGAGAGCCAAGGGGCGATTGGCGATCTCCTCCCGGATATAGTCCGCCACAGCCCTGGCCTGGTTTAGTTGGGTACAGGGCAATGCAATCACAAATTCCTCGCCGCCATAACGCGCCGCCAAATCTTTGCCCTTGACGTTCTTTTTGATGATGCTCGCAACAAGCGCGAGAACCTGATCGCCGACCTTATGGCCAAATTTGTCATTGAATGACTTGAAGTGATCGACATCGCCAACAATAAGGCACAAAGGTTCTCCAGTCGCGTCGGCTTCTTCGATCTGCTGCGAAAGGAAATCGTCAAACTTTCGGCGGTTTGGCAGCTTGGTCAAAAAGTCTGTGTGGGCATGCTGTTCCGCCTGCCTCAACGTATCATGCAGATCGCCAATATTAGATATGGCCATATCCAGCTTATCTTCGAGAATTTTATTCTGCTGAACCGTTTTCTGGGTGAGCTCAAGCAAACCGCTAACGAGCTTTTCAACGTCAACGTCAGCCGTTGATTGTTTTGCTGCGCTATCAGCTTGCGCCCGAACCTCTGCGCTGAATGTGTTTGCTGAAGATCCCAATGCATGCGCGAGACCTTGCAAACCGGATGATTGGTTTACCAGTTCCTTGGCCAGCTTTTCAATCTGCTCATTGTCATTTGAATACTCAGCGAAAAATTTTGAGTAAAGCCGATTAAACAGAATCTCAGTTGGTTGCGTCCCTTCCGAAAGACAACTTTCTATTACCTCAGAAAGAGAGGAATTCTCGCCTTCGAAATGGGAAAACAGCACCGCATAAGCAGCCGGTGTTGGATTAATATTCCAGTCACCAAGCTTTCCCATAACTTTACGGCTGATATCCTTAGCTGCGTTCATTTCTGCACTCCCCGCATGTTATATCGAGGCTATAACGCATCTTTGTAAATGAGTTCTGATTTGAGGAATATTCGTACACGTCCAGAATCGACTTTGGCGACGCTCAACGAACGGCCAGCTATCCATGCTGTCTGAATTTATTGGTGAAAGTGGTGAGCCCTGATGGGTTCGAACCATCGACCTACTGATTAAAAGTCAGTTGCTCTACCGGCTGAGCTAAGGGCCCACAAAACGGCGTCGGGTCACGCGATAGTCTGCTGTTGCGATACCCGGCAAAGAAAA
>CAJQMX010000313.1 GCA_905479515.1 uncultured Parasphingopyxis sp. | reverse complement strand
GGCTCGACCCTGACAATCTGGGTTCACCTATCGGCGCCGCCTTGTCTTCTTTTCTGGCTTTCACCTGCGGCGCGATCATTCCGCTGACGCCGTTCGTCCTTGGCGCAAATGAAAACGCTGTGCCCATCGCCGCCTGTCTTGCAGGGCTGAGCCTGTTCGTCATTGGCGCTGTGTTAAGTCTCTTTTCAGGGAAAAGCGCGCTCGCGGGCGGCTTACGCATGGCGGTTATCGGGGCCATGGCAGGCGGCGCAACCTATTTCATTGGTTCGCTTGTCGGGGGCGCTATTTAAGCCTCGGCGGCGAGGATCATCTCTTCGGTCATCGCCCAGAGCCGCTTTGCGTCATCATCGTCCACGGCCCATTCGGCGACATTGACCCAGCGCGGCGCCTCCGGCGTCGACATCGCCGCGATATCGCAATCCTCGCAATATTCGCCACCGCGATTTTCCAGCAACGGGCTCGTCGCCGCCCAGAGCAAAGTCGCCGCGCCCGTCGATGGCGACTTTATAAACCCTTGCGCTTCGTCGGTCAGTTTTCCATTCGGCTGCTTCCAGCCCATGCCGATCAGTTCCTCTTCCGTGATGTGGCGCATGATTGGCGTCAACACCGGACCAGGATGAACGGAAAAGGATTTCACCCCATCTTTGTCGCGGCGGTTATTAAGCTCCAGCGCAAAAAGGGCGTTTGCAGTTTTTGACTGCGCATAGGCGAGCCATTTGTCATAGGGCTCTTTTTTGAAATGAATGTCATCCCAGCGGATGCGGCTGCGCTTGTGCCCTACGGAAGATGTCGTCACGACGCGCGCGCCGGCGCCATTCAGCAAATACGGCATCAATTCGCGCGTGAAAACAAAATGACCAATGTGATTGACCGCAAACTGATATTCCCAGCCCGGTCCGATGCGGGTTTCGGGACAGGCCATGACCCCCGCATTGTTGAAGAGTAGATCGACGCTGTTGTGACTGTCGCCAATCTCGGCCGCCGCTTCATAAACGCTGGTCAGGTTGGCGAGGTCCATCTCAACCGTAGCGATCGCGAGGCCAGCCGAGGCGAAAGCTTCATCCGCCTTACGCTTGTCACGGGCTGGCGCCACGACTTCCGCGCCCGCCGAAAGAAGCGCTTTGACCACCTCAATACCCAGGCCCGAATACCCGCCGGTCACTACCGCCGTCTTGCCGTCCAGACGGACGCCTTCCATCACTTCCGTCGCGGTCGTGTGGAGGCCGAGCCCGGTTCCGAGCGGCTTTTGATTCTTCGCGGCCATGAGAAAGCTTTCTGATACGCACATTTATACGGTTATCATTGGAGCAGAGGCATAACGCGCGCCGTCACACGGTGCAAATCGCCCCCGCGCCAAAACGATGGTTCAGCGCGATAAAAGCTATTGACTACATGTGTAGTCCGTGAGAAGCCTACAGTTGTAGTCGTCAAGAAAGCGAGCCCGCGCCCCTCATGACCAAGCAGATCACCAGAGCAGAGTTTCAGATCATGGATGTCCTCTGGGCGGAAAGTCCGCTCGCAGCGACAACGGTCGCTGAAAGGCTCGCTGACGAAACAAGCTGGAGCCTCAAGACTGTAAAGACCCTCCTTTCCCGTCTCGTGGAAAAGGGCGCGCTTGAACACACGCCTGACGGACGCCGCTATCTCTACAGCCCCAAGGTAAGCCGCGACGCCCATGCACGGCGCGCCACACAACGCCTTGCGGACCAGCTTTTCGGTGGTCGCGCCGCGCCGCTGGTCGCCCATCTCGCGGAAAGCAAAGGCCTGACCCGAGAAGATTTGAGCGACCTTGAAACCCTGATCGAGGAGTTGAAACGTGACAGCGATTGATCTTCTCCGCTGGCTTAGCGAAACCTCGCTGGCGCTCAGTATTTTGATTGTCCTGGTGCTGATGGTCCGAAAGCCGTTTGCGCGGATGTTCGGCGCCCGCGCCGCTTACGCTTTATGGCTGGCGCCGGTCATCCGTCTTTTCCTTCCTGAATTGAAGCTGCTTCCAGCGCCGCCAGTTCAAGCGCTGGAAGTTGAGCCCATCGCCGAACCGGCCGCGGTGACAGCTGCTCATGGCTGGGAAACAATTGTTGCGCCGCTTCCCGCGAATACAGAGTTTATTACGCAGGGCTTCGACTGGCTTTCCCTTGGCGCCGGCGCTGCGCTCTTTTTATGGGCGTCTGTCGCTTTCGCCTGGTTCTGTTTTCATCTTGAACGCCAGGGCAGCTATCTGCGTGCACGCCAGGCGGATTCAACGCTCGCCTCGCCTTCGGCTACGGCAATGGCGCAGGAGATCGCCAAAGGTCTCGGACTCTCCAGAACGCCGCAATTGCGGGTCAATAATAATGACACGGACGGTCCCTGCCTCATCGGGCTTTTCAGGCCCGTGATCTTCCTGCCCGCAGGGTTTGAAACCGATTACGCCAAAGCCGAACAGCGTCTCGTCCTCGCGCATGAGCTTGCTCATGTGGCGCGGGGCGACATGGCCGCGACCCTCGCCGCGCTCGCCCTGCAGGCGGCGCACTGGCCGAACCCGCTCGCGCATCTGTTCTTTTCGGCTTTCCGAACCGATCAGGAAGCCGCCTGCGACGCCTATGTGCTCGCCCGTTGCGGCGGCGCCGAAGGCAATTACGCCGCCGCTATTTTGAAATCCGTCCGTAGGGAAATTAACGCCCCCGCCTACGGCCTCACCCTCGCCCACCCCGTCAAGGAGAGAATTATGTTGCTTAAGTCCCGCAAGAAAAGCCGCGCCCGCCTCGCCGCCGGTACCGCGGCTGTGGCGATGTTCACCGCCGTCAGCCTCGCTGCGACCGCTTCTTATGGCTTTGCTGAAGCGCCAACAGCGCAAGCCGGCAAAGAAATGAAAAAGAAATCCTACAGCAGAACCGTCATTTCCGTTGATAAAGGCGAAACGCTGGAAGTTCCCGGTCACAACAACGCGACGATGATTGATGTCGAACGCAAAGATGGCGTCCGCACGGTGCGCGTCTATGGGAAGAACAAGAAACTGCTCAGTGAAGACGTCTATGGGCCGGCCCAGACCATGCCTTATGATCAAGTTGTCACCGTGAAAGATGGCGAACGCCGGACGATCAATATCGATGGCGGGGAGCACCCGGCTCATCCCGCGCATCCCGTGGCGCCAATCCCGCCCGTGCCGGGGGCCGCCTATGAAGTCATCATCTCCGGCGATCATGGCGATCACGACTTCGCCATGGCCCACTGCGACGGCGGCGAAGAGCTCGAAGGGCCAGTCGTGATGGAGTGGAGCAGTGATGAAGGCGATACATCAATCACCCGTGAAGTCATCTGCATCGGCGGCGGCGACAGCGCTGACCCGAAGGACCGCGCCAAACATCTGCGCAAGGCGATCGCACAGCTTGAAGACAACGCCAAACGCGAGGCTGAGCGCCGCGAGGCGATGATCGCGCGGCTGAAAGAACAACTCAAGGAAGCTGAAAAACAGAAATAAGCCACATACAACGCATCCGAAAAAGGGCCCTACCAGGGGGCCCTTTTTTATTTCGCCAACTTATGGGATTTCGCGACGGAAACCGCAAACTTGTCCGTTTAAGGTCAAATACTCCATTTCGGGGAGTTGGGATGACAATACGAGGGTTGTGCCTATCGATAGTCTTCTGCGTGCTAAGCGCCCTATCGAATTCAGCTCACGCCGGTGAGGCGACCGCGCAGCACCTTCTGGACTCAATTCAGGAAGTATCAGGTGTACAGGGACTAAGCGCTGCAGTCTTAAAAGACGGCGACATTATTTGGACAGGACAGTCAGGCTTTTCTGATGCTGAACGACTGGTTCCGGTGACTGATTGGACTCAGTTTCGCATCGCCAGCGTTTCCAAACTCTTCGCCGCGGCAATTGCGCTGAAACTCACCGAATCCGAAGTCCTGGATATTGATGAGGATATTCGGGTTTATGTTCCTGACTGGCCAGCCGATACGGAAAGCGCAATCACACTGCGTCACTTGGCGGCGCA
>CAJQMX010000312.1 GCA_905479515.1 uncultured Parasphingopyxis sp. | reverse complement strand
ACAGCTCGTCAGCGACTTTCTCGACGCGCTCATTCTTGATTTCGGAGACATGGACGAGACCGTCCTTGCCGCCCATGAAATTCACGAATGCGCCGAAATCGACGATATTGACGACCTTGCCTGTGTAGACTTTGCCGACTTCCGCTTCTTCGACAATGCCTTCGATCCACTTACGCGCGGCTTCGATTTCATTAACGTCGGAGGAGGAGAGCTTGATGACGCCTTCATCATCAATATCGACCTTGGCACCGGTTTCGGCAACGATCTCACGGATCACCTTGCCGCCTGTACCGATAACGTCGCGGATCTTCTCTTTGTCGATCTGCATCGTTTCGATCCGCGGAGCATAGTCGGACATTTCTTCACGGGTTGAGCTGAGCGCCTTGGACATTTCGCCCAGGATATGCGCGCGGCCACCGCTGGCCTGCTCGAGAGCGGATTTCATGATCTCTTCGGTGATACCGGCGATCTTGATGTCCATCTGGAGCGAGGTGATGCCCTTTTCGGTACCGGCAACCTTGAAATCCATATCGCCAAGATGATCCTCGTCCCCGAGAATGTCGGAGAGAACGGCGAAATCATCGCCTTCAAGGATCAGGCCCATTGCGATACCGGAAACCGGACGCTTCAGCGGAACGCCCGCATCCATCATCGCAAGGCTGCCGCCGCATACTGTCGCCATCGAAGACGAGCCATTCGACTCGGTAATGTCGGACAGGACACGGATCGTGTACGGGAAGTCTTCCGTTGCCGGGAGAACCGGATGCAGCGCGCGCCATGCGAGCTTGCCATGGCCGGTTTCGCGGCGGCTGGTAAAGCCGAAGCGGCCCACTTCGCCGACCGAATAGGGCGGGAAGTTATAGTGGAGCATGAACGGCGAATAGCTGAGGCCGTTCAGACCATCGATCATCTGCTCTGCGTCTTTGGTGCCGAGCGTCGTCGTAACGATGGCCTGGGTCTCGCCGCGCGTAAACAAGGCAGAACCATGCGTGCGGGGCAGGAAGTTGACCATTGCTTCGATCGGGCGAACCTCGTCGAGCTTGCGGCCATCGATACGGCTGCCGTCCTTGATGATGGCACCGCGAACGATTTCGGCTTCGAGCTTTTTGACAACCTTGCCGGCCGTCATCTGCGTCTGTCCGTCTTCCTCGGCAAAAGCTTCTTTCGCCTTTGCGCGGGCTGCGTTCAGCGCATCGGAACGTGCTGATTTGTCGGTGAGCTTATACGCTGCAGCGATATCCTTGCCGACCAGGTCACGAAGAGTCTTCTTCATGCCTTCATGGTCGTCTTGCTGGGCAATTTCCCAAGGCTCCTTGGCAGCCTGCTCAGCGAGCTTGATGATCGCATCGATAACCGGCTTGGATTCGTTATGCGCGAACATAACCGCACCGAGCATGACGTCTTCAGGAAGCTCTTTGGCTTCCGATTCCACCATCAGAACGGCGTTGCTTGTACCAGCGACCACGAGATCGAGTTCGCCTTCGGCAACTTCATCCATGCTCGGGTTAAGCTGATATTCGCCATCCTTGTAGCCGACGCGTGCTGCAGCGATCGGGCCCATGAAAGGCAGGCCGGAGATGGTGAGTGCTGCGGACGCCGCAACCAGGGCGAGAATGTCTGGCTCGTTGACGCCGTCATAAGACAGCACCTGTGCGATAACATTGATCTCGTTGTAGAAACCTTCGGGGAAAAGCGGGCGGACCGGGCGATCAATAAGACGGCAGGTCAGCGTTTCCTTTTCCGTGGAACGGCCTTCGCGCTTGAAAAAGCCGCCCGGAATGCGTCCGGCGGCTGAATATTTTTCCTGATAATGCACGGTCAGCGGGAAGAAATCCTGCCCTTCGCGCACTGATTTGGCGGCGGTTACTGCGCACAGCACAACCGTTTCACCGAGCTGCGCGAGAACCGCGCCGTCGGCCTGGCGGGCAACACGGCCCGTTTCGAGGGTAAGCGTTTCGCCGCCCCACTGTGTTTCGACTTTCTTTACGTCAAACATCTTTTCTTCTTCACTTTCTTCACGGGAATCACCCTATGTGATTGCCGTTTATATACAGGGGCAGTACCGGCCCTGCGCGGTTTGGGAGCTCTCTCGCCCCCATTGACTTGGCCGAGCGCCGAATTGCACCCGGTCCAAAAATGAAAACGGCCCCAACGATGAGGCCGCTTTCCAAAAATTATTTACGAAGGCCGAGCTTCTTGATGAGGTCCTGATACCGGGTCTCATCCACATTGCGCAGATAGCTGAGCAAATTGCGGCGTTTGTTGACCAGCATCAGCAGCCCACGGCGCGAATGATGGTCTTTATGATGACCTTTGAAATGGTCGGTCAGGTTGGTGATCCGTTCGGTGAGGATCGCGACCTGTACTTCAGGGGAACCTGTGTCGCCCTCTTCACGGGCATTGTCCTTGATGACTTCCTGCTTGCGTTCGGCAGTAATCGACATCGCATAATTCCTTTCAATTCATGTGTGAGTGCCCTTGAAAAGGACGCCTCACTGGAGGTTAAAACCCCGCACAACCTTCAGCTCGATCCCGTCACATTCGACGAGTGCAACCGGAACAGACTGGTCGGTTGCAAGATAGAGGCCTGAGCGCACGGAAACCCCGATCACCCGCTGCCCCATTTGGAGCTGCCTTGCCTGATCGGGAGCGACGGAAAGAGCCGGGATGTCGTCCAGCCCTGCCGCCAATGGCAAGAGTGCCTGTTCAAGGCGCTGCTCCTTAGCGAGTTCGTCCAGTTTGTCCAGCGAAATCGCGCCTTCCAGCGTGAAAGGGCCAGCCTTGATCCGCCTTAACATGGTGACGTGGCCGACCGTATTCAATGTGCGGGCAATATCGCGGGCAAGGGAGCGGATATAGGTGCCCTTGGAGACATGGGCGGTGAGGGTGATTTCGGAGCGTTCACCACCGCCATTTTCGTCGTCAGGGTGGCGAATCGAAAGCGCGTAAATCGTCACCGCGCGCAGCTTCATCTCAATGTCTTCGCCAGCCCGCGCTCGCGCATAAGCGGGTTTTCCGTCGATCTTCAGCGCCGAATATTTGGGCGGGATCTGTTCGATGGGGCCGGTGAAGTCCGCAAGCACCGCTTCGATATCGGCCAGGGCAGGGCGGTGGTCTGACTGCTCCGTTATCTCGCCTTCGCCATCCAGCGTATCGGTCTCAGTGCCAAAGCCGATCGTGAATTCATAGACTTTGTCGCTGTCCAGCATCCGCCCGGCAAGCTTCGTCGCCTCGCCCACAGCAATGGGCAGCACCCCTGTCGCCAGCGGATCCAGCGTTCCGCCATGGCCGACCTTCACCTTCGCATAACCGCCCTCGCGCAGCGCGCGCTTGACCCGTGACACGCAGGGTGTCGATCCGATGGTCAGCGGTTTGTCGAGAATGATCCAGCCATGAAGGGCGGGTTTTACGTCCGGTTCGTCCATTCGTCCGCCAATAGACCGAAAATGGCCGTGTCGCGAACATATCCGGTCCAGGTGATGCGGTTTTTTCTGAGCGTGCCTTCATGGGCCGCGCCCAGCTTGCGCACCGCCGCCATGGAGCGCGTGTTGCGCGTATCGATGCGAAACTCGATCCGGGTATAGCCGCAAGCGATGGCGTGATCGATCATCAGCCGTTTCATGGTGCCGTTGAAAGGCCCGCCGCGAACCTTGGGGGTGATATAGGTGCCGCCTATTTCTACAACGCCATTGGCCGGGTCGGCACCGATATAGTTGGTCATGCCGACAATATGGTCGCCATCCAGCACCGCATAATTCACCCAGTTCCTGGTTGCATGGAATGTTTCCATAGCGTCATACGGCGTATCGAAATGCTCCCCCATCATCGACATCGGATAAATCTCCCAGATGTCGGGATCGGCGGCGCAAGCGGCGCGCAGGCCCTCACGATGGGCCTCGCTACGCAGTTCAAGGCGAACATTGCCATCGGAAAGCGGCTTGGCGAGCATTTTCAGAAAATCCGTCATGGGCTATATATAGTCGCAATCAGGAGGCAAATCATGGCCGAAATCGCCTATCATCTCATAACGGCAGAGAATGCCGGTCTGCTCGATCATATCAAGAAGGGTGTGTATGATGCCCCGATCAAGGCGGACTTTCTGGCAGCCTGTCTCGCCAACCCGCACCAGATTCTGATGGTGGCCGTGGCGGACGGCGCGGTGATCGGCAAGGCGCAGGCCTATATCTTCTATTTCCCGGAAAAGCCGGCTGAAATCTATATCGAGGAAATCGATGTTGCGAAGAAATGGCGCCGACAGGGTGTGGCGACGGGGCTCATGGACGCGGTGGGTGCGGAAGGGAAAAAGCGCGGAATCGCCGAATATTGGCTTATCACCGAAAAGGACAATAAGGGCGCACGGGCATTGTACGAACGGAAAGCGCACCGCGAAGAGAAAGCCGTCTGGTACGAATTTTACTGCTAGCTTATCCGCCCCAGGCCAGCCCTTTCGCATGATCGCGGACAGCCACTGGCCATTGCGCCGTCAAGGTGTCGAAACGATCTTGGTCATCGGCATAGAGCGCACGGATAGATTCCTCGAATTGCGGATAGTCGCCCGCCATCGCGCTCAGGAAATGATAGGCGGCATCGCGCTTGGCCCGGTCGGGAAGTCCCGCCTTGCGCGCATGGTCGACAAGCTTGCGCAGCGCAGCGGAGGCTCCGCCGGGCTGTTTGGCGAGCCAATCCCAGTGGCGCGGGAGCAGCGTGACTTCTTTGGACGTAACGCCGAGTTTCGGGCGACCACGTTTGGGAGGGGCCGGCTCTTCCTCCAGCTCGCGCAGGTCGAAATCAATCTGCCGCCCGGTCTCGTCATCGAAAACCAATATGTCGGAGGCCCGCTCAACTTGCGGCATCTCGCGCAGCGTTTCCACGATATGGTTGCGCGGGCCGGTCGCCAGCCAGCTGTTTGTCACAAATGCGGTATAGCTTGTCATTGTCATCCTCCTGAACGGAGGGCTATTTATGTCCGGGTAAAATAAGAGTCAATATACCCGGGTAAAAATATCCAGCCTATTCCTCTTCGCCCAGATCCTGCGCCACTTTGGGATCGCGCAGCAGCGTATCGATCTTGCCGCCTTCGTCGAAGCTCTCGTCGAGCAGGAATTTCAGCGCGGCGGCATATTTGGTGTTTACGCGCTTGGAAACTTCACCGCGCAGATAGCGGACATTCTTCTTCAGCGCCGCCAGCACCTCATCCTCGTCACCGCCAAGCAGCGGTTTCACGAAGACGGTGGCGTGTTTGAGGTCGGGGGACATGCGCACTTCTGTCACGCTGACCATGTGCGTTGCCAGTATCTCGTCATGCACGTCGCCGCGCGCGAGGATTTCAGACAGGACATGGCGCACGCGTTCACCAACGCGGAGCAGCCTGACAGATTGGGTTTCTTCGGTTTTCATTGCCAATATCGTTTCGGTGGTCTCGCCGCGTCTTGATGATCAAGGCCGCGCCGAGACCGCCGATATCAGCGTCAGGCGCAGCTTATTTCTTGGAGCCGCCCTTGTCGCCGCCCTTGTCGCCGCCTTTGCCTTTGTCGCCGCCCTTGTCGCCGCCTTTGCCAGGATCTTTCTTGTCGCCCATGTTCATTCTCCTTCGTGGTAGGAGAAGTAAACCTAGGCGGTTTTCATGACAGCTACAATGTGAAGATTACAGGGTACGTTCGCGTTCCTCGATCTCGAAGACTTCCAGCATATCGCCGGCCTTCACATCGTTGGTGTTTTCCAGAACTACGCCGCATTCGAGGCCTGAACGAACCTCCTCGACATCGTCCTTGAAACGCCGGAGCGATGCGATGGTCGTCGCACTGACAACAACATCGTCGCGCATGAGCCGCGTGTGCAGCCCCTTGCGAATAAGGCCTTCGGTGACGAGCAGACCGGCTGCCTTGTCCTTCTTGCCGGCCGGGAAGACGTCTTTGACCTCGGCACGTCCAACGACATTCTCGATCCGCTCGGGGCCGAGTTCGCCAGCCATTTCGGCCCTGATCTCGTCAAGCAGGTTATAGATGATGTCATAATAGCGCATTTCGACGCCATCGCGCTTTGCGAATTCGCGCGCCTTGGCATTGCCGCGGACATTGAAGCCGATAATCGGTGCCTTGGAGGCGGCCGCAAGCGTAACATCGCTTTCGGTAATGCCGCCAACGCCGGAATGCAGCACGCGGACCTTGATATCGTCTGTGGAGATATCTTCCAGCGAACTGATAATCGCCTCGACCGATCCCTGCACATCGCCCTTGATAACGAGCGGGAATTCGATCGCCTGCGCCTCGCCCATGGCCGAGAACATATTCTCGACACTGGTAGGCGTTTGCGTTGTCCGGGCGCGATCGATCACGTCCTGACGATATTCGGCAACTTCGCGGGCCCGGGCTTCGTCCGGCACCACGGTCAGCGGATCGCCGGCACGCGGAACACCCGACAGACCAAGCACTTCGACCGGAACAGACGGCCCGGCTTCCTTGATCTGCTTGCCCTTGTCATCCACCATCGCGCGCACCTTGCCGCTTTCCGCACCGACGACGAAGATGTCCCCGGTCCGCAGCGTACCGCGATTGACGAGAACGGTTGCAACAGGGCCGCGACCCTTGTCGAGCTTCGCCTCGATCACCGTGGCTTCCGCCTGGCGGTCCGGATTGGCTTTCAGTTCGAGAAGCTCCGCCTGAAGCAGGATTTTCTCGGTCAGTTCATCCAGGCCCGTGCCCTTCAGCGCCGATACTTCGACATCCTGCACATCGCCCGACATCGCCTCGACGACGATCTCATGTTCAAGCAGCCGCTCACGCACTTTTTGTGGATTGGCGCCTTCGACGTCCATCTTGTTGATCGCAACGATCATTGGCACGCCGGCGGCCTTGGTGTGATTAATTGCCTCGATCGTCTGCGGCATGATGCCATCATCGGCCGCGACGACCAGAATGACGATATCGGTGACATTCGCACCGCGTGACCGCATCTGCGAAAAGGCAGCATGGCCCGGTGTGTCGAGGAAGGTGATCTTCTGACCGCCCTTGGTTTCGACCTGATAGGCGCCGATATGCTGGGTGATACCGCCCGCTTCCCCGGATACGACCGTGCTGCCGCGCAGTGCATCGAGTACGCTGGTCTTGCCGTGATCGACATGGCCCATGACCGTAACCACGGGAGGCCGTGGTTTCATGTCTTCGGGTGCGTCTTCATCACCCTGCATGCCAAGTTCGACATCGGACTCGGAAACGCGTTGGATATTATGTCCGAACTCGGTGACGAGCAATTCGGCCGTGTCCTGATCAATTGTCTGGTTGACGGTAACCGGCATGCCCATTTTGAACAGCGATTTGACGAGGTCTGCGCCACGTTCTTCCATCCGTTTGGCGAGCTCGCTGACGGTGATGGCTTCCGGCACGACAACATCGCGGACGCGCTTGACCTGTGGGCCGTCATCCCGATGCGCGCGTTTTTCCTTGTCCTTTTCGCGGGACCGTTTGAGCGCAGCGAGAGACCGTGAGCGCGGGCTGCCATCGCCATCACGCAGCGCGCGATTGACGGTGAGCTTTGAACGCTCCTTGCGATCGCCGCGTTTTGGCTTGCGCGCGTCTTCCTTTTTCTTCTCCGGGCGTTTCGGTTTGACGACCGGTGTAAATGTGCGCGGTGCGGGCTGGGCAGGATCAAGCGTCGGCTTGCCGGCTTCCGGTTCGGCGGCAACAGGTGCGGCTTCTTCGGTTTCGACGACCTCTGGGCTTTCTTCTTCCACCACATCGGGGGCCGCTTCGGCCTCACGATTGCTCTTGGCGCGTTTTGCTTCGCCCTGGATAGCCTTCTTCTTGGCTTCTTCCTCGCGGCGGCTTTGATCTTCAAGCTGGGCCAGGCGGGCTTCTTCGGCCTCGCGCAGCAGTTTTTCCTGCTTTTCCTTGCGGGTCAGCGTCTCGTCAGCTTCGCTCTTCTTCTTGGCGGCTGGCGGAGGGGGCGGAGGAGGCGGGGCAGCAGGCGCCGGGGCTGCCGGAGCGGGTGCTTCCACAGCCTCTTCAACGGGCGCAGCGGCAGGGGTTTCGCCCGGCTTGGTGAGCACGCGACGTTTCTTGCGTTCGACCACGACCGTGTTCTTGCGGCCATGGCTGAACTGCTGCTGCACTTTCCCCTCGACGGTGCGCTTTACGCCGAGTGTTCGGGTGCCAAGTGTTTTTTTACTATCGTCGCTCATTCTAAGCCTTTGTTTTTCAACCCATTACCGTTCAAATCCGGCGAGCTATTCCCGCCGGGACCGGTCGTGTCATTCGATCCAGAAAATTCCATCCAGCGCGAGATTGCGCCTGATACACGCATTGCGGCCCGTTCGTCCACAATCGCGATATGCACAACATTATCTCGCCCAAGTGCCTCGGCCAATATGGTGCGGTTTGCCGGAATAACCAACCCCCTCATATCACTGCCTTCGGCGTCCATGCCAACGCGCCATGCCTGATCCAGTTTCCGGCAGCCATCTTCCGCTGCATCGACGGCATGAAGCAGCAGATGCACCTTGCCGGCGCGCGCCGCATCGCGCAGCTTTTCGGAGCCCGTAATCAGCTTGCCGCCCCGTGCTTCAAGCCCCAGACGATCAAGCGCATTGCGCGCAAGAGCGTCGGCTATGCGCTCACCAAGATCGGCGGGAATTTGAAAATCGCCGGTCTTGAAGGCGCGGGCCAGGCCGCCCTTGAGCTTCCCATTCGCCATTGACGCTGCAAAAAGTTTGCCATCGGGCGAAATCCACGCCCCACGTCCGGGCGCCTTGGCGCGAACATCGGGCAGAATCTCACCATCGGGCGACAGTGCCAGCCGGATCAGCGACTCGCGCGCGCACACGTCCCCCGAAAGGATGCATTTCCTTTCAGGGTCTTGCGCGCCTTTCTTTTCGGGGCGCTTGTGCGGCTTCAGGCCGTCCGGGGTCTCATTGCTCGCCATCCGCAGCTGCGTCCTCCCCGGATGCCTCTGCAGGTGCCGCTGGTTCATCTTCGTCTTCGAACCAGTGCGCACGCGCGGCCATGATGATCTCGTTGCCCTGCTCTTCGGTAAAGCCATACATGCCAAGCACGCCGCCCTTGGGCTGCGGGCGGGCAGGGGCTGCCTGATCGCGGCGACGCGGTTCGGCGCGCTTCTTCTCGATCAGTTCGTCGGTCGCAAGATCAGCAAGATCGTCGAGCGTCTTGATTCCCGCTTCACCCAGAGTGACCAGCATTGCCTCGGTCAGATATGGCATGTCGATGAGCTCGTCTTCGACACCCAGTTCCTTGCGACGGTTGCGATTGGCTTCTTCGCGTTTCTCGAGGCCTTCGACAGCACGGGCCTGCAGCTCGGAGGCGATTTCCTCGTCAAGACCCTCGATCGCTGCGATTTCAGCCGGATCGACATAGGCGACCTCTTCCAGCTCGCTAAAGCCTTCGGCGACGAGCAGCTGCGAGAGCGTTTCGTCAACATCAAGCTCGGCCTGGAACAGATCGGAGCGCTGGACGAACTCGGCCTGACGCTTCTCGTTCGATTCGTCTTCGGTCATGATGTCGATGGCCGAACCGGTAAGCTGTGAAGCAAGACGGACATTCTGACCGCGGCGACCAATGGCCAGCGAAAGCTGATCATCAGGAACAACGACTTCGATACGCTCTTCTTCCTCGTCGATGATAACGCGGGCAACCGACGCTGGCTGCAATGCGTTTACGACAAAGGTTGCCAGGTCATCGGACCAGGGAATGATGTCGATCTTCTCGCCATGCATTTCCTGAACGACCGCCTGAACGCGGCTGCCCTTCATGCCAACACAGGCGCCGACCGGGTCGATCGAGCCATCATGGCTGATGACGCCGATCTTGGCCCGGCTTCCCGGATCACGGGCAGCTGCCTTGATCTCGATAATGCCGTCGTAAATTTCGGGGACTTCCTGCGCGAACAATTTGCGCATGAAATCGGGATGCGCGCGCGACAGGAAAATCTGCGGCCCGCGATTTTCGCGCACCACTTTGAGGATCAGTGAGCGGATGCGATCGCCAACGCGAACGATTTCGCGCGGGATCTGTGCATCGCGGCGGATAACGCCTTCGGCGCGGCCCAGATCGACAACGACATGGCCGAACTCAACGCGCTTGACGACGCCGGTGATGATTTCGCCCGCGCGGTCCTTAAACTCTTCATATTGGCGTTCGCGCTCTGCTTCGCGGACCTTCTGGAAGATCACCTGCTTGGAAGCCTGAGCCGCGATCCGGCCAAATTCGATTGGCGGCAGCGGATCAACGATGAAATCGCCAATAGCGGCTTTTGCATCCAGTTTCTGCGCGCCCTTCAGGTCCACCTGCTTGAAATAATCCTCAACCTCTTCGACCACCTCGACAACGCGCCACAGGCGCAGGTCGCCGGTTTCGGTGGTCAGCCGGCAGCTTGCCCCTGGCCAGGGAGGGTCTTGTTGTTCTTGTTGTTCTTGTTGTTCTTGTTGTTCTTGTTGTTCTTGTTGTTCTTGTTGTTCTTGTTGTTCTTGTTGTTCTTGTTGTTCTTGTTGTTTTGGTATGATTGACAGCACCTTTATTCCATCTTTGCTGGTGGACCACATCGTGATGATTTGTTGTTCTGAAAGCCGTTTTCG
>CAJQMX010000311.1 GCA_905479515.1 uncultured Parasphingopyxis sp. | reverse complement strand
TTTTAATCAAGTGCCATTCCACCGCTGAGCTAGTTGCTGCAATTTCGGGAATTCTCGACTCGAAAGTCGGTGCCAAGCTTCGTCTTTTGTGGCGTTATCCGTCATTGGTCCCTCATGATACTCGCTACAAAGGTCATTCGTTGAGTTTACGCATACGGTTACACCAGCAATGCCAGCTCAACTCGACGAATTCTTGCCGCCTCCTCGGATATGTCCATTCCTTCTACCGTCCGGACAATCGACGATTTCCTTGAGACTGAACGCAAAAACGATGGTCGAATGAGATTGGTATCCGTCCCGTCAATTGTGCGGACTCCGACTGATCTGTCACTACCGTCAGTCTGAAAGTGCTGCCACACTCCATTCTCACTGATGAACACGTCCAGCCGATGCCTATGTCCAGCACTTGGTATTTGGATTACTCTCATGGGATCTTGAACATCCGATCAAGCGAGAATGCGCCGCCACCACGGGCGACCAACGGTATGAGCACCGCAATCCAAGTCAGATGGAGTGCCCAGGCACCCGGATAAACAAAGAATTGAATCACCAGCGTCATGATTAACAACGCGGTTGCAGAAAGCCTGGTAAAGAGTCCCAACACCAGCAGGACGGGGAACAGATGTTCGGCAATTGTCGCGGCATACGCTGCCCAATTGAACGGGATGATGGGCAGTGCATATTCATGTTCGAATAGGAAGAAAGTACTGTCCTTGAGAGCAAATCCCTCCACCTTGGTGCGTGCTGACAGCCAGAACACCGCCGAAATAGCAATCCGTTGCAACAGCGGCATCACCCAATCGGGCAGCGCGTTGGTAATCGATGCGAGCCAACGAAACGGCGCGAACATCGGGGAAGAATTCATTTCAACTACGTCTTCAGACATTGGATATCCTTTCAATATTCTGTGAAGGCTTTGCTTGCTGCGATCCGGGCCAAGATCGCGACTATGTCGGCATCCGGATGGCAGGCGATGGTTTCTCCCGCAGCGACGCCCAATGCCTCTCCTCGGTGAAGCGCCAATACAAAGGTGAGCATCTGATCATCGAGCATATCTATGGTTACGCCCGGACCGCGCCGAACGACCAAGCCGTGCTCCGGGATCCAGTCGGCCGACAGTCCGTCAGGCTCGTTTGGTCCTTGATGGGCGCCCCAGATCGTGATGACCGGCGTCTCCATCAGCGCAAGGCGGGCGGCAGGAACCAATGTCAGAATCAATGTTTCGGCGTCTTCTGGCGCAAGCCTAGCGAAGAAATCTTGTTCGATAGGGCAAGCATCGGGGGCATCGCGAACGTCAGAGACGTGGCGTTCCAATCTCGCCATATCGGCCAGATAGGGTACCATCTCGTGCAGAGGACTAGCGGCTATCACATCCGCGAGATTAGCGCCGTAACCAGATAAAATTGGCGAGGCTAGCCCGCTGCCGCTGATATAGTGATTGGCCAACGTTTGAAATGCTTCTTCGCCAATCAACGTGGCAACCACTGGATAGTTTGCCTGTAGTGCGTCTTTAAGCGCCTTGCGCCATGTGTTTCGATAAACTGCGAAGGCTTGGTCAGTATAGGGCCCTGTTTCGGGCGACGTCTCACGGATCAGGTCGCGGACGAATTCGGTCTGAAATTCGGAGAAGTTAGGCATTGGCTCGTTCGCGCAGCGAAGCCAAAACATCAGCGGCCCGATCTCGCTCAACCATCAGTGCGCCAAAGGCTGGTACATTGCCGTCGCGTTCGATCAATGTCGGCCGCTCACCGATCTCAGCAATAAAATCACCGTACAAGGTCCAAACAGAATCGGAGATTGGCGTATCATGGCTGTCAATAAGCAGCCTATCACCGAGTTCGGGATCAACAGTATGGCCTGCAAGATGAACCTCGCCGATCGCGGTGTGAGAAATTCGTGCTAGATAAGCTCGCGGATCGAAGCCCATATTGTTGGCGCTAACATGGACATTGTTTATATCGATCAGAAGGCCGCAGCCTGTACGCTGCGCCAGTGCGTTGAGAAAATCGTTTTCATCAATCTCATGGCCGTCCAGCGCTATATAGAGAGATGGGTTTTCGATAAGGATCGGACGGCGCAATACCTCCTGTACGATATCGATATTACGCGCGATCCGTTCAAGCGCTTCAACAGTGCGTGGAAAGGGCAAGAGATCGGGAAAACACAGCGCACCCTGCCGGGACCATGCCAGATGTTCTGAAACGAGAAACGGATCGAAGCGCCAGACCAGATCACGAAGTTTGCGAAGATGCACAGTATCGGGCGGGGCATCGCTGGCAAGTGACAGGCCTACACCATGGATAGAAAGCGGCCGCGTGTCGCGGAGCTTTTGAAGCATCGCGAGGCGCGGCGCGCTGTCTATCATATAGTTTTCGGCATGAACCTCAAACCAAAGACCGCTCGCCGGAGAGGCAATGGCCTCCTCGAAATGTTGAGGCTTGAAGCCAATTCCGGCGGTCGCGCTCATAGTTATCGCGAAGCGATGGGAGAAAGCGAGCCACGCCCGCGGGGTGTTTGGATGGTCGTGCAAGTTCCCGCTGCAACCAATTTCCAGGCATTGCCCTGATAGTCGCGGGTGGAGGTCCCAGCGCAGCTAGTACCCGGTCCGGCGGCGCAATCGTTTTGGCCAGATAGTGCGACGCCATAGCATCGTTCCATTCCACCCGAACTGCTTTGCGCACTAGCAGGTGTTGCACTTGCGGCGATCGTGATAAGTGCGGCGGCAAGTACAGAAGTCGTAACAGTTTTCATAATATTACTCCACAATATAACATCCTATTTGATGCATATTTTACTTCGCCAAAATTCTTTATTAGTTACAGTGTCGCCGATTTTTGTTTTGCATATATTCCATATGTATTTCAGCAGTTGTCATCGCCGACGCGGATGAGGGCTGGGGAGCATTCACTCAGACGCGCCGACGATGATTGGACGAGCTTATGCTTCGATGGGTTCGAGCGAGCCCGTTCCATTTGGTGTTTCGATGTCGGTACAGGTGCCAGTCGGGACATAGGTCCAAGCGTTGCCCTGATGATCGACGGTCGATGTTCCGGCACAAGTCGTTCCGGGTCCAGCCGCACAATCATTTTCGCCAGCAAGCGCCACGCCATAGCATTTTTCCTGCTCTGCATCAGTTGCGGCAACTTCTTGAACTGTGTTTTCAGTAGCAGTCGGTTCGGATTGCCCGCCACCGCTGCAGGCTGTTACCGCGAGCGCCGAGAGCGCGATGCTTAAGGGTGTGGGAGATAGGGCTTTCATCGATGTTTCCTCCAAAAAGATGCGCGGCATTGATTGCAACGCCGCCTCAATCATTCGTGCGAGGAAAAGCATTCGTTACACCGGACTCGGAAAAGTTTATTTTGCAGCCGGTGTTCGTAGAGGAATAGCAAGATCAACTGTCAGGCAACCCCGGGTTCCCCGCCTTTATTTTGCGCCCTTAATAGAAAGGGATCCGGTCTTCAGCAAATTTTGCATAAACTATTAGATGTTTTGGCAAAGTGTTTCAGCCATGTAACTGAATAGATTATCTCAGCGAATACAGACTGGTCTAATATCTCTCTCCCATCCCCTTCGCACTATACCCCGCGCTATCTTGCACCATAAGAAATCATAGAGCCAGAGTCGGGTAAATACGATTCCATCTTCCGTCACTAAACATCTCCTAAAATCGAAGCAAACATTACATTAATACTTTTAATAAGGTTAAAGTTTTATGCCTGAACTTGATTTTTTTTCTTCATTATTTATTTTTGTCATTGGGATAGCCATTCTTTTGACGACTATTTTATTTGTTGTTGATGTTACACAAACAAGGAATGCCGTCCGGCGCAACTTCCCGGTTATCGGACGCTTCCGTTCTTTGTTCACAACATTGGGAGAGTTTTTCAGACAATATTTTTTCGCTATGGACCGTGAGGAAATGCCGTTTAACCGTGCCGAGCGCGATTGGGTGAACCGGGCAACTCTTGACCATGAAAATACGGTTGCTTTCGGCTCGACCAAAAACCTCGCGCCCGTTGGCACCACAATTTTCGTGAATTGCGCTTTCCCGAAGCTTGATGAAGATGCTGTCGCGATGCAGCCACTCGAAATCGGGCCTTTTTGTCGCCAACCCTATCAAGCCCAATCATTTTTCAACATTTCGGGTATGAGTTTTGGGGCCCTGTCATCGGCCGCGGTACTGGGTTTATCGAAAGGCGCGAAACTGGCTGGATGCTGGATGAACACCGGAGAAGGCGGCTTGTCGCCCTATCACCTGCAAGGCGGTGCCGACATCGTTATGCAAATTGGCACCGCCAAATACGGAGTGCGCGATCAACATGGCGCGTTGAGCGACGCAAAACTCAGGAAAGTTGCCGCGCATGAACAGGTCCGCATGTTCGAGATCAAGTTGAGCCAGGGAGCCAAGCCCGGCAAGGGCGGCATCCTGCCAGCGATTAAGGTTACAGAGGAAATCGCAGCCATCCGGGGGATCCCGCAAGGGATGGATTCGATATCCCCTAACCGTCATCCTGAAATCAACAACGCTAGCGACTTGCTCGATCTGATCGACCGCATTCGTAACACTACAGGCAAGCCGACGGGCATCAAGGCAGTGATCGGTGCTTACAGCTGGATCGAGGATCTATGCGCAGAAATTCGTGTGCGCGGAGCGGAAAGCGCACCGGACTTTTTTACCATTGATAGCGGTGACGGCGGCACGGGTGCGGCGCCCATGGCGTTGATGGACAATGTTGGCTTGACGATCCGAGAATCGCTACCCCTAGTTTCCGATATTCTCCACAAATATGGGCTGGGGGAGCGCATCCGCATCATCGCGTCAGGAAAGCTCATCACCCCGTCCGAAGTCGCATGGGCAATTGCTACGGGCGCCGACTTTGTAGTCTCGGCGCGCGGATTCATGTTTTCGCTCGGCTGCATTCAGGCTCTGAAATGCAACAAGAACACCTGTCCGACGGGCATTACAACACATAACACGCACTTGCAGAAGGGACTCAATCCGGAAGAAAAATCGGTAAGGGTCGCCAATTATTGTATGAACATGATCCACGAGGTTCAGATTATCTCGCACAGCTGTGGCGTCAGCCGGCCACGCCTCATGCGCCGCAAACATGTGCGTATCGTCCAGGCCAACGGGAGGTCTGTACCTATGGACACATTGTATCCCAGGCCGGACGTCATCGCCTCGCCGCGCAGCATAATGCCCGCGTCATCCTGAGGCGTTGTCACTTTAACTCTTTGCTGAACGGCGATCAGTGGGATTGTAACCGGAAGCTCGCATCTGCCGAACTTACCCGTACGAACTATCGTGACGAACGTGGAAACGGATCTCCGCAGGCTCATGATCGCCGGCTTGTCCGGCGACAAGAACGCCTATCGAAAGTTGCTTACAGCGGCTGCGGAGAGGTTGCGCCAATATTATTGGCGCCGATTGGGACACGCCGCTGCCGAAGTGGAGGATCTCGTGCAAGAAACCTTGATGGCCATACATGCTCGGCGTGATAGCTATGACCGGTCTATCCCGTTCACACCCTGGCTATACGCGATCGCGCGCTACAAGCTGATCGATCACTACC
Organism: uncultured Parasphingopyxis sp.; assembly: GCA_905479515.1. The sequence continues at coordinate 5,409 of CAJQMX010000311.1, read as the reverse complement.
GGCGCATGAAGATCAAATATTCCTCAACCATCGACGATGTGGAGGATGCTGTCGGCCCGGACACGATGAGCAGTCGTCTTGCAGCGTTGGATATCGAGGAACTACTTTCCGAACTTCCCGACAAACATAACGCGGCCCTCCGCCTGACAAAGATTGAAGGTTATACCGTCGCAGAAGCTGCACAGATCAGTGGGCAATCAGAGTCGGCCATCAAGATTGGCGTTCATCGGGGAATGAAGAAACTGGCTGCGATAGTCGAAGGATTCAATCGCAATGGACACTGAAAACCTTATCTCGGAACTCAGTAGGAATGCTGCGGAAACTCAACCCAATGCGGCCGTCCTTAGGCTGGCAATGGGCGTTCTTCTCGGCGCGGTCATCGGCATGGCAATGCTCATCGCGATCTACGGGGCGCCGCTAGACGAAGTCCGGTCCACGGGTATTCCAGCTTTCGCAATGAAACTGGCATTCGCCGCTACCATGGCCTGTATTGGCGGTGTTCTGGCATATATGTCCGGACGGCCGACGCGGTCCAGTCGCTCCCGTATGATGTGGCTAATGGTGCCACCGACTTTGATTGCGGTATGCGCAGCAGTGGAAATGGCTGTCGCACCGGCCGCCGCACACAAAGAGCTCTGGCTAGGCGCGTCATGGCAAACCTGTTTCCTGACCGTCTCGCTGATAGCGGTGCCCATCTTCCTCGGCATTGTCTGGGGATTCGAAAAGCTCGCTCCTACCGAGCTGCGGGAAACTGGCTGTCTCGCTGGCGTCACGGCAGGTGCAATTTCGGCGACGCTTTACGCCCTTTACTGTCCTGAAACGACAGCGATGTTCCTGCTCAGCTGGTATACTCTGGCAATCGCTGGCGCCGGCATCGCCGGCACGTTCGCCGGACCACGCCTCTTACGCTGGTAGGGAACCGCTTGACGTCGCCCTGGGTCCGCTATGGGAAACATCCAATGAATAGCCCAGGAGCCGGTCATCAGCCTACTTTTTGGTGCAATTGCAAGCAAAATGGACGCCACAGATGTTGCCTGCGGCATCGTTCGGGTACGCCAAATAGTCCTCAAAGTCGTCCGAACATACCTATTATCCGGCGATTTCAGAATTATCGCAGGAATTTATACAATGCTATGCCCGATCATTATCGGGCAGCGGAGCATGGCTACAAGTGTCCGCTTTTCCGTGGAAAATAACATCGATCAACAAGCAAGGGAGAATTTGAATGGGCGTGTTTCCGTCGATCGAAGGCGAAACGAGTCTCGACAAGGTGTTCCGGCGATTCCCAGATTCAGTCATGCCGTTACTCGAATATCATGACCGGCTGCTTCGTGATCCTTCACCGCTGACCGTCGCTGAGCGGGAATTGATCGCCGCCTATGTCTCGGGTCTCAATAGCTGCACCTTTTGCCACGGAGCACACGTAATTGCCTCAAAGGCGTTCGGAATCGATTCCGAATTGTTCGATGGCTTAATGGCCGACTTAGAAACCAGCGCGATTAACGATAGGCTCAAGCCGATCCTCGCTTATGCCGGGAAACTGACCAAGACACCGGCGATGATGACCAAGGCCGACGCCGAGAAAGTCTATGCTGCGGGCTGGGATGAGCAAGCGCTGTTCGATGCGGTTAGCATTTGCGCTTTGTTCAACCTGATGAACCGCATCGTCGAAGGATCGGGGATCAAGTCCGATCCCCTCAAATCGAGCCAAGCGGAGTTAGACGCACGATTGGCCCGTATGGGTGGCGCAACTGACGATCCACATTGCGGTGAGCGAAGCTATACCAAGCTAGCAGATTTGTGGGGGATTAGGGAGTAAGACTCGACTGCGCGACGCTCTCTTCGCCGCGAAGCTCTTCCAGCGCGGTCCTGATTGCGCGTCACACGACAGATGTTGCTGATCATCCGTTCCGCGAGGAACTTCAAGTGCTTTGTTTTCATCTTCGTTCCTTGTTGTCACTGCGATGATACCAAAACACTTGCTTATTCTATTCACCCTATCTGTGTATTGAGCGCTGACGGGGGACACGCATATAGATGTCACTACTGATTTCGCGCCATTCACCACCCGCGGGAGATATGAGTTGTATTGGCCCAACTGTCCGTATTGATTATGTGAAAGGCGTCATGGACCTCGATCGGGTTTCCATCGGGGCTGAACGCATTGACCCAGACTGCGCGTGTATAAGTTTCGCGATCAAACTCGCCCATCGCACCGAGGCCAGTACGACCGTCGGGAAATACGCCAAACACACCAATTCGACTGTTGGTACGGTCAAACCAATGAAACCTTCTCCAATATCGGTCGTGCGCTCTTGGGATGGGACAACGAGCTGCAACCCGTAACGGACGATCGTGTGGTTTCGGTCGTACCACGAATAGTCGATCACATAGTGGAAGCTGGTCTCACCGTCATCGAAGACCTAATCTTCGGACCTGAAGCGCCCGATGTAAGTTTCAAAGATACGCATATCTTCGATCGCTGCGGTTTCCGGAATACCGTCACTGAAGCCGCGCTGTGCTTGAACGATCAATCCCGTCGTACTGAGCGTCAGTAAGAATGCCGCGACCGCCCACTTGCCGGATTGAAACATTGCTTTCCCCTCTCTGCTAATAGCCTAAAGGGCCGCCAGACCTTGCCAAACGCGATCATTCAAAGAGCGCGGAGTTTGCGACCAGTAGCAGCGTAGTCAGCTCTCCCATCTATCCAGTGTGGTTCATCCGCGACGTGGGAGTTGCGGTAGTTTGAGGCGCTTGGTTTTGCATAAGCTCGTTATCTGAGTTCGTGAGGCGTCGGCAATGTCCGCTTCTGGGCTGATTGCAGACTGTCGGCTTTCAGATCAGTGGGATGGGAAAGCTACCGTTCGTACATGTGATGGCAAAACGACTGCTCACGACCCTTAGCCGTCGTGATCCGGACGCCCGATTTGGTTGGATCGCTGGCCCTGCTAAACACGTCGCGCGCTGAAGCGGCGGCGAAAGAGGACCAGGGCCTGATATCCTAATGTAAGAGCCAGCACCCCGGCGACGGGGATTGCCAAGATGGGTGCGGATCTCAGCACGTCCGGCAGAACATGGTTGTTGCCAAAGAAGAAGATTGTGGTGGCGATCAGCATGGAAAACCCCATGCGCCCGGCATGGCGGGCAATGCGTCTGTGTCTCAGCTTTTCATCTATGCCTGCATGTCGAAGATCGAAAAACAGCATGATCAGCGACACCATTGCCAGAACATAGAAGGCGCTGGAGGGGAGGTCATCGAGCATGCCGGTCGGCTGCTGTGCCGCGATATAGCCACCCGCCGCAGCGCCCAAGCCATTCGCAAACACGACCATGATCGAAAACATCTCGATGCGGCGGGCCATGACCGAATGTGATGCCGCCGCCCACCCGGTTAGGGTCGCGTGAAATGCGAGGCCGGTTAGAAAAACCGTGAAGAGGATCGATCTCGACAGGCTCATCCACAATCCGCTAGCGCAGAGCAGCAGCATGCACCCGAAGAACAGCTTGCCGGCAGCGCGATGCAGCGTGCCGCCCTTGGGTGAAAGAAACGCGGTGAAGCCAGCAAGGACCGCCAGCGACCCGACGGCAAAATGCATGTTTGGCACGATAGCTGGTTCGATCATCACACCGTTCCGATATCGGCGTGGCGGCGCGGCAACAGTCTCCGCGCCAGAAAGAAGACCATCGCGAGGGCGATCGTCAATTCCGGCAACGAAAGTAAACCCGACTGTTGAAGGGCTTCGGGAAAGGCAGTCATCCCCGGGCCGGTGAAGGCGGAGCCGGCAGCGATGAAGAACCCCAGGCACATCCGCCAGATATGCCGCGCGATCCGATGCCGGTCGGATAGTTCTGACCGAAACACAAGCGAGGCATCAGTAAGGACGCCGACAAAAGCCATCGCGCCAAGAAATATGTAATCTTCTGCAGCGTAACCGCGAAACAGCCCATCGCCGGACTGCAATGCAAGATAACCAATCATAAAAAGAACCACCATGTTGGCTAGATTGACCAGAGCCAGCGTGACAAAGGACGGCGCAGATGGGCGTACCGTTCCCCGGGCCGCCATCCAGCCGCTAAAAACGAGATAGGCGCCCAATATTCCGGCAAAGAAAGTGATCAAAAGAGTGTCATTCTTTGCCATGCCCAACCCGGCGCCCAGTAAGGATGAGGCAGTCATCGCCCATACGAATCCGCGCCCTGCGGCGACATGGACGGCGGCGCCCTTGGGCGCGCAGAGGGCGACTGCACCCAGCAGGACCGCTATCGTCCCAAAGGCGACATGGGCGTAAACGAGTTCGGACATGATGTGCGGAGCCTTTTCAATTGAGAGTCGCTGTTGGAGGTGAGCCGGTCGGTCTTGGGTATGACCATCCGCGTAAGGGAGCGGTTCGATTATGTCGTCCGAGCGTGTAGGCGTGGACATTCAAGCCATACCGGGAACGCGCAGATAGCCGATCTGCTTCCTATGCCCGTCGGAGATACAGATGTCGGTGGAGATGATTAACGTCAGTGACGCGAGCTTGGTCTGGTCATCCGGGGCGATGGCTCTGTCAGTGGTTGGGGCGTCGCTTGTTATCATGTCCGATAATCGGCGGGCTGGCAGAAGACCGCTCGCTGCGGTCTTCATTCTGCTCGGCGGATTGACAACCTTGCCACTTGTGGCGGCTTTCGCACCCGTCCTGCTCCTCGCCTTCTTGCCCCTATTGTTCGCCCTGCTGTTTTCACTTCCGGCCGCGCTTTGGTTTTATGTTTGTGCGCTCACCCGCGCGCAGACGCTGCACCGCATTTGGTATCATTTCGTTTTCCCCGTATCGGGCTTCGCAATCGCTGCGGGTTTTTGGTTACTCCCGCCGGATGCGCAGAGAATGATGCTGGTCGAAGGAAATCTGCCGCCGGGCAATTTTCCTGCCGCGCTCACCCTCACGACCTTCGTGCTGGTGCTGTTATGGAATGCCGTTTCTTTCGGTTATCTGATCGCAATAACCCGGCACCTGACCCGCTATCGCAAGCGCCTCCGGGATTTGTATTCCAACCTAGCGGCACGCGAATATCTCTGGATTAACTGGTTTATCGCGGCTCTCGTTTCGCTCTGGGCGATAGCGGCGGCCACTCTCGTGATGGACAATCTTGCCGATAGACCGCTTTTCAATCTGGCGTCGATCAGCGCGGGTATGGCATTTCTCCTGCTCTTTTTGTGCATCTGGTCGCTGCGCGAACGCGGGCCTGATGGCGAGGGCGTGCCCGAAAAATGCGACCCGGACACCGGGGCCAATATCACCCCGGTCAAAGCACCGACACAGGAAACACCAAAAGCCGGAAAATATGACCGATCAGCACTTACAGAAGATCAAGCACAGCGGATCTCTGACCGTATCAACGCAGCGATGGAAAGTGACAGGCTCTTTCTCG
>CAJQMX010000310.1 GCA_905479515.1 uncultured Parasphingopyxis sp. | reverse complement strand
CCGAGACCGGCGAGGTTATTCGCAGCTTCTCTTTCAAGGCGAAAGGCGGCGAGCTTGTGCCGCCTCCGCAGACGGTTCTTGGGTATAAGCCAAGAGCTGATTATATTGCGCCGCGCGTGGGCAAAATCGGCTCGACGACCTATGAATTCATCGAAGCATACTGGCTTCAGGCGAATTAAGGCCTGTCTTTGCCGCGCAAAGGCGCCGGAATCGTCGTCAAATCGACAACTTCGGCGCCTATGATGTTTACGGATAAACAGAAAATTTGACCGCCATGGCGGCGAATGTTGAAAAGAGTGCGGGTGGCGTTATGCGGTTTGAGCCGTTGCGTTCAAAAATGCGGAGCGGTCTTGAAGCGCATCTCGACAAGGCGGCGCAAGCCTATCTTGGCGATCCGTCGCTGACGAGGATGGACTTTTCCCGCCCTGCGGGAGAGGCGGCGCTGTCCGGATGCGACTCGGTGTCATGGCGTATTTTCAAAAATCCGGTAACGCTGTTTATCGGCGGCGTCGCCGCCGTCATTCTTGAGCTCGCCGAACCGCGGGTGCGCTCCGGCGTGTGGGAGCATTCAAATTTTCGTAAAGATCCCGTCGGCCGGCTGAAGCGCACGGGGCTGGCTGCAATGGTCACCGTCTATGGCGCGCGCAGCGAGGCGGAAGCGATGATCGCGCGCATCAACGCCATCCATGACAGAATATCGGGCGTCACTCCTGCGGGCGCTCCTTATCATGCAAGCGATCCCGAACTTCTGACCTGGGTGCAGGCGACAGCCGCCTTTGGTTTTCTTGAAGCCTACAGCGCCTATGCTTTCCCCATAAGCGACGTTGAGCGTAATCGTTATTACGGCGAAAGCGTCAAATCCGCCGCCCTTTATGGCGCGACGAGCGCGCCACGCTCGCTCGCGGAACAAGCGGCCTTGTTCGACGCCATGACGGATAAGCTGGAAGCCTCCGAAATTATCTTCGAGTTTCTGTCGATCATGAAAAAAGCCGAAGCCTTTCCACAACCAGCCCAGATTGCACAACATTCTCTGGTGCGCGCTGCGGTTGAACTCGTTCCGGGGCGCATCCGCGGCATCATGGGCCTCGACAGACGTTATGGCTTAAGGCCTTTTGAGGGCCGCGTCGTCAGGCGCATGGCCCGCAGGGCCGACCGTCTGGTGCTGAAGTCCGGCCCGGCCGCCACATCCTGCCGCCGTCTTGGCCTGCCTGACCACTATCTTTACCGGCGGCCGTGACGCCAGACTGTTCCGTATCGGGACGGAAGTGCTGTTAATTTTCGGAAATCCGCTATCAAAAGTTTAGACCCGGTTAATTTTATAGATGTAGATGTACGCACTCTGGCCGGGGAGAGTCATGCGCATCACGCAAAAAGTTTCGCTTGCGCTTGTCATCGCGTTCGCTGCGCTGTGCGCCTTGCTTTGGGCGGCGTTGCAACTCACCGTCGCGCCGCAATTCACCGAATTTGAACTGCAAAAAGCCGAAGACAATTTCGAGCGCGCCCACAACATTATCGACCGCGAACTCAATCAGCTTGAGGCGTACAGGCGCGACTATGGCGTGTGGGATGAGGCCTATGAATTTGTAAAGGGCGACAATCCGGGTTTTCTGGAAGAAGAATTGCCGCTCACCCTGCTCCGGGAGCTGGGGCTCAACATCTATATTTATCTGGGCTCGGACAGCGCCCTGATCGATGGCGTCGCTATCGACGAGGCGATGGAAAATGAAGTCAATATTGACGCCTATTCCCCGTCGCGGTTTGACGGCTGGCGAGGGTTCCAGGCGTCACTGACGCCAATGGACGCCGCCCAGACTGTTGTTGCGACCAAAGCTGGCCTGATGCTGGTCGCATATGCGCCGGTCACCAATACCGACGGAAGCGGCGCTTATGCCGGTCATATTCTGACCGGGCGGATTATTGACGCGGCTTATATCGCAGCGTTGCAAAAACAGACCCGCGTCGAAATGGAGGTGACGCCGCTCATCGGCGCTCCGATGAAGGCGGCCGCGATCAAGTCGGTTGTCAGGGCGGATGGCTTCGTAACCGTCGCTGCGCCATTGAGGGGCGCTGACGGCGAAGTTGTCGCCATGCTGACGGCGCGAACCCCGTGCGACATTACTGTCATCGGTCAAGGCACAATTCGCACGGCTTTCATATTCCTCACTGTAGCGGCCATGATCTTCATCGCTATTGTCAGTGTTCTTCTAAATAAGCTTGCTATTCATCCCATTGAAAAGCTGACAGCGATCATCAAGGACGCAGACGCCGAAAAGCTCGCAGTCGTCGATAATCTCGCCGATCGAAAAGACGAGATTGGCGTTCTGTATTCCAGCTTTGCGAACCTTCTGGAACGCATTGACGAACATACAAGGCAACTCGCCGGGGCCCTGAAAGTCGCGGAGTCGGGAGAGCGCGCAAAAACCCATTTTCTGGCGAATATGAGTCATGAGATTCGCACCCCCATGAATGGCGTTATGGGCATGGCGGACCTTCTCGCCAGCACCAAACTCACGGATACGCAAAAGGGTTTTGTGGATGTGATCGTCAAATCCGGCGACGCTCTTCTGACGATCATCAACGATATTCTTGATTTCTCAAAGCTTGACGCTGGCATGGCGTCGATCAATCCCGCGCCGTTCATCCTAGCTGATGTGGTCGAGGATGTCTCGGCGCTGGTGGCGGCGCGCGCGACGTCAAAGCAAGTGGAGCTTGCCGTCAGGATTGATCCGAAACTTCCCTACAGCTTTGTGGGGGACGCTGGGCGCCTGCGTCAGATCCTCATCAATCTTGCCGGGAACGCCGTCAAATTTACCGATAAGGGATATGTGCTGATCGATGTGTCCCCGGTTTCGGAAACCCATGAGGAAAGGGTGGCGCTTAAATTTTCCGTCATCGATACCGGCGTCGGTATTCCCGAGCACAAGCGCCCCCATGTTTTCGAAAAATTCAACCAGGCCGATACCTCTTCCACCCGCGCTCACGAAGGCACCGGGCTGGGGCTCGCCATCGCCAAAGCGCTGGTCGAATTGATGGGCGGCGAGATCGGCGTTGAATCGACTCCAGACGCCGGCTCTACGTTCTGGTTTTCCATCGCCCTCGAAGTGAACACCAAAGAACTGCCCAAAACAGTAGACTATGAAGAGGCAGCGGGTGCGCGAATTTTGATCATCGATGATAATGGCGTGAACCGCCGCATTCTCGAAGAACAGACCTCGGCCTGGGGCTGTCCGTCGCAATCTTGCGATAGTGGTGAGGAAGGGCTGAAGATTTTGCGCGCGGCGGTTGAAAAACGCGAGCCGTTTGATCTCGTGATCATGGACTATCACATGCCGCGTATGAACGGTGTCGATACTGTGCGCCTCATTCGAGCGGAGCCGCCGCTCGCTGGAACAGCTATCATCATGCTTACGTCGGTTGATCACGCGAACGCCACGGAGCATTTCAAAGAGATTGGCGTCGACTCCCATCTGACCAAGCCGGCGCGCTCGGCGGCGCTGCAACGGGCTGTCGCGCGCGCCCTCCATCATACGGCGCCGGAACAGACAGCCACACCGGAAAATAACGAAAAGCCAGCGCTAGCCGCGCCTCATAGCCATGACGGCGTCGATGTCTTGGTGGTTGAGGATAATGAAGTGAACCGTCTCGTGGTTTCCCATATTCTCAGAGCGGGCGGGTATAGCTATGAGATGGCGGTGAATGGCCGCGACGCTGTTGAAAAATTCAGAATATTGAAACCGAAACTCATCCTGATGGATGTCTCCATGCCGGAGATGAACGGGTATGAAGCGACAGCGGCCATACGCGAGATCGAGAAAGATGACGATCGGCGCACGCCGATCATTGGCGTGACCGCTCATGCGGTGAAAGGCGACCGTGAAGACTGCATGACCTCCGGTATGGATGATTACGTCCCCAAGCCTGTCTCTCCCGCGACGCTGACGGCCAAGATTGCCGAACATCTGCGCGCCGCCGCCTCCGACGCGGCTTAATCCGCGACGCCGTCGATACAAGCGTTGACCACAAGTCGGTAAGATGAATCCGACGGCATCGTCATCTCGGCGCCTTCCACCACCACCCGTATCGGGCTGTGAGACTCCGCCAGAAGGTGAATGAAAGGATCGTTCGCGGGCAGAGCGCCTTCGCTCATGGGCAGGCCGGCGCCGTTGGGGGTCATGGCGACCTCCTGTTTCCCCTCGGCAATCTCGATCGACAGGGTGTGCGTGTCGCGAGCGGCGTGCTGAAAGACGACCTGCCCCTCACGGCAGGCGACCACAAACAGCGCTTCGCTGCGCGGCGCACCGAAGCCCGCCCAAGGATAGCCATTGCTGTCCTTATAAAACCACGCGCCATCCACAGTCTCCGCCGCCGCAGGCGTGACTTCCGGCGCGGGC
>CAJQMX010000309.1 GCA_905479515.1 uncultured Parasphingopyxis sp. | reverse complement strand
TCTTATGGCCTTCGCGGAGGCACCGTCCTGAAAGGAATATTGGGGTTCTCCTCGTCTTCCATTGTTCATGAACATCACGCGTTCGGAATTGGCGATAATCCACCGGTGGTGATCGAAATAATCGATGCCCGGGCACGACTGGAAGATTTCTATACTCAGCTAGACGATCTGCGAGGAATCGGGCTCGTCAGCTTGGAAAAGGTTGATGTTCTCACGCGAGCGGCAGACCAGAAATGACCGATGAGCACAGCAAGCATTCGGAAAATTCGGATCACTCGCACGGAGGGCTAATCGACAGGCTGCTTGGTGGCCGTGCAGAAATGGTATTTGCAGGTCTCTGCGGTGCAGCCCTTCTCGCCGGATGGCTGGGACCAAAAATCAATCTTCTGCCGGCGAGTATTGGGTTCTGGTTTTTGGTGGTGGCCTATTTTTTCGGCGGCTATTTTACGATCTTGGAAGCCTTCGCAAAAATCAGAAATCGAAAATTTGAAATTGATTTTCTCATGCTTGTTGCCGCCGGCGGGGCGGCGTGGCTTGGGGCATGGGCAGAGGGAGCATTTTTATTATTCCTGTTCAGCATCGGCCATGCACTTGAAAATTATGCTATGGCCCGCGCGCGCAATGCCATATCCGCACTGTCTGACCTTGCTCCCGAGGATGCCGTGGTCCGCAGAGATGGCGAGGAACTGCGTTTGCCGGTGGCCGAACTGCTAATCGGTGATATTGTCATCATCCGTTCCAACGAGCGACTTCCAGCAGACGGCTTTGTTGTCAAAGGGGCGAGCAGCGTCAACCAGGCACCCATAACCGGTGAGAGCGTCCCGGTCGACAAGCGTCCGGTCGACAATGCTGCTGCGGCGGCCAAAGCGGCCGATAAAGTAAAATCAGAACACCGGGTTTTCGCCGGATCCATAAACGGAAGCGGTAGCCTCGAAGTGCAAGTCACCCGATTGGCGTCGGAAACCACATTGGCCCGGGTTGTCGAAATGGTGAACGATGCGGAGACGCGTCAATCGCCAACGCAGAGCTTCACCAATAAGTTTGAGCGGATTTTTGTGCCGATTGTCATTCTGCTTGCAATCGCAACTGGGTTTTCCTGGTTGGTGATAGACGAGCCAGTCTCCGACAGCATTTACAGGGCGATGGCAGTCCTCGTTGCTGCCAGCCCCTGTGCGCTGGCTATTGCCACACCCAGCGCTGTTTTAAGCGGGATTGCCCGTGCAGCGCGGGGCGGCGTTCTCATAAAGGGCGGCGCGCCTCTCGAGATGCTGGGTAAGCTAGATTCGATCGCTTTTGACAAAACCGGGACCCTTACGATTGGCGAACCGGAGTTAGTCGAAACGGTGCCTTTCGGAGAAATTGGAGCAGACGAACTTATCGCTATTTCTGCCGCTGTCGAAGTGCATAGTGATCACCCTCTGGCGCAAGCTATTGTGCGTGCTGCAGAAAAACGCCTCGGATCATCGGATCTGATCGCTACAGATTTTCAGAGCATAACGGGCAAAGGTGTTTCTGCCAAAATCAATGGCGAAAACGTCTTTATCGGGAAAGCGGGACTTTTCCTCAAAGACGATCAGGATGCGCTTCCAGAAGAGGTCGCTCAAAAAGTTACCGAAATGTCTTCACGCGGTCGCAGCACCATGATTGTCAGGCGTGGCGGCGAATTTCTTGGTGTTCTTGGCCTTATGGACACGCCCCGCGCTTCAGCGTCCGAAGTGATCAACAAGCTCCGCTCGATCGGAATCACGCGGATGATGATGATTTCTGGCGACAACCAGAAAGTCGCGGACGCGATCGCCGTGGAAGTGGGTCTTGACGAAGCCTTCGGTGACCTAATGCCGGATGACAAGGTCGAGAAGATTACTCAACTCAGCGATCAGGGTGGAGTGGCGATGGTTGGCGATGGCGTGAACGATGCCCCCGCGATGGCCAATGCGACTGTCGGAATAGCCATGGGAGCCGCAGGTTCCGATGTCGCGCTTGAAACGGCAGATATCGCGTTATTGGCAGATGATCTGGCAACATTGCCTTTTGCCGTTGGGCTTAGCAGATCAACAAGTGGCATTATCCGTCAAAACCTCTGGATCAGTCTCGGCGTGGTCGCCGTATTGATACCGGCGACACTCTTCGGCCTGGGGATCGGCCCCGCTGTCGTGATGCATGAAGGATCGACGCTTGTCGTGGTCATAAATGCCTTGCGGCTGCTGGGATATAAGGAAAACTAACCGGGCAGCCATAATTGCGGCCGTGCTCATGGATCAAAGAACGAGATGCTTCTGCTCACAAACAGATATTGTTCGGGGAAAATACGGAAAGGGCCGTGTTGCATTCGCCAACTAACTGGTTGTTGGATTCAGACGGTTTAGCGCTCCAATGATTTCACAATGCTCTGCAGAACCGCCTGAGCATGAAGTCGCAAAAGTCTTAAGGGCATCGCGCAGTGATGTCAGTTGAAGGATTTGGGTGTCAATCTTTTCCAGATGCGCTTGCGCAATTTTTGAGACCGTTTCGCAATCTTGTTTTGGGCTATCGGATATTTCCAGAAGTGACCGTATTTCATCGATAGAAAACCCAAAGCCCCGACTGTGACGCACGAAGGACAATCGCCGAACATCGCTTTCTGCATATGTTCGCCTACCCGATGCCGTCCGAGCGGGTTCGGGTAATAATCCTATATCTTCGTAATAGCGCACTGTGTTTACCTTGGTGCTGGTTTTTCGTGCCAGATCACCGATCATCATATTGATCAAATCATTTTCCTTGTGCAGCCTATTTACGATTAATGCTTGCTTCTACAGTAACTGGAGGTTGTAAGGCAAGCTCATGAGTATGGAAGAAACAGATGAATGCGGCTGCACTGGTGATCCAATAAGAGCACAGGATGACCCGGCATATCGGCGGGCATTATGGATTGTCATTATCCTCAATATCGGCTTCGGCCTGTTCGAGATTGTCGGTGGATTTATTGCTGACAGCCAAGCACTGAAGGCCGATGCCCTTGATTTTCTAGGCGATGGATCGATTACCCTTGTTGGACTGTTTGCACTCGGCTGGACCGCAGTCATACGGTCACGTGTGGCATTGATTCAAGGAATGTTCCTTGCTCTTTTAGGTATCGGCGTCATCGGTTTTGCCATCTTGCGGGCGATTGACCCGGGGGTTCCCGAGGCCGGAATTATGGGAGCACTGGGGTTTTTGGCGCTTGGCATAAACGTGGTGTCAGCCTTTGTTCTTTCGCGCTTTCGCGAGGGCGATGCGACTGTCCAGGCAGTCTGGCTTTTCAGCCGAAATGACGCGATTGCAAATGTCGCCGTAATCTGTGCTGCAGGTCTTGTGGCGTGGACCGGGAAATCCTGGCCTGATATTGCGGTGGCCGCGATCATCGCTTTGATTTTCATCCATTCCGCTTACCAGATTTTGCAAAATGCACTCATTGAGCTTCAAGAACATAAAGCGTCGGCGGACAATCCGGCGTGATGCATCTCATTAATCTTCGCATCGCTACTTTGTCCTTGCTGTTTCTATTTGCTGCCTGCCTGCCAGCCTCTGCCCAAGCCAATGCGGGAGATGTCCAAACCATATGGCGCCTGTTGGACTATATCGCCGTTGATTATCCCGGCGCAGTCGAAGATGGAAAGGTGATTAGTGAGGCGGAATATGCCGAGATGATCGAGTTCTCAGAATCGGCTGCCAAGCGTATTGCGGAGTTACCAGCGGCAAGCGATCGTGCTGCGTTGATCGCACAAGCCAATGACATGAAAATTGCCATTGCCGGCAAGGCATCAGCGGACACGGTTGGGCAAGATGCCCGCTTGCTGGCAAGCAATTTGTTACGTGCCTATCCGATCCCGCTGGCACCTCACAATGCCCCTGACTTGCAGAATGGTGCACGATTATACGCCCAAAACTGCGCCAGCTGTCATGGACTGTCGGGCAACGGGCAAGGACCTGATGCGCAGGGCCTTGATCCGGCACCAATTGATTTCACGGATGCAGAACGCGCGCGTCAGCGCAGTCTGTTTGGTTTGTATCAGGTGATCGGACAGGGCCTCGATGGAACAGCAATGCAAAGCTTTTCCGATCTGCCCGCGCAGGACCGTTGGGACCTGGCGGCATATACTGGCAGCTTTGCGTTCGGGGATATCGCGCGAGGAGAAAAGCTCTGGGAAAGCGATGCCTCCCTTCGCGCGCAATTTCCTGATTTAACAGCATGGTCGAGCATGACTCCTGCTACGCTTGCGCGCAAGATCGGGCCGGACAAGGCCGACGCTGTTTTCGCATTCTTGCGCAGCCATCCCGAGGCGATTGCAAAGGCTTTCGGTGGATCGCTGGACCTTGCTCGCACAAAATTGAACGAAAGCCTTGCCGCTTACCGCGCTGGAAAAAAGGAAGCGGCGAACGATTTGGCTCTTTCTGCCTATTTGGATGGGTTCGAGCCATTTGAGGCCTTACTCGGCACGCGCGATGCAGACTTGCTGAGCAGTATAGAACGATCAATGGCCCAGCTTCGCAATGCCATCGATAAAAACCGGCCCGTGTCCGACGTCGAAAATCAGATCAAAACCCTTAAAGTGCAATTTACACAGGCGGAGGCTATCCTTGTTCCTGACAATGCAAGCGGAGCATCGGCTTTTGTCGGGGCATTCACCATCTTGCTGCGTGAGGGACTGGAAGCGATCCTTATCATAGTCGCCATGATAGCATTTCTTCGCAAGGCCGATCGCCCAGAAGTCATGGCCTATGTTCATGGTGGGTGGATCACGGCTCTCGTTGCTGGCGGCGTGACCTGGTTTGCCGCAACCTATATCATCGGGATTAGCGGAGCCAGCAGAGAGCTCACCGAAGGTTTTGGGTCACTTTTTGCCGCTGCCATCCTTCTGTTCGTCGGACTCTGGATGCATGGCAAATCGCGAGTTGATGAATGGCAGCGCTATATTCGCG
>CAJQMX010000308.1 GCA_905479515.1 uncultured Parasphingopyxis sp. | reverse complement strand
CCGCAAATCGCGGGCACCACGGCCTGCGAACGTCTTATAGCCGTAGATCTGGCGCAACGCCTCCATGTGCTCCTGGCGGGTCTGACGCCGGGCTGCATAGGTGAGAAGCGCGTCGGCAGGGACACCAAGTTGAGCCCCGATGAATGACAGGACCTCATGCGGGATCACCTCGCCCGGAGCCAATGCCCGCCCTGGATATCGCAACGCGCAAAGCTGCAGGGCGAACCCCAGTCTGTTCTCCGGTCTGCGTCGTTCTTGGATGTGTCCGATATCGTCGTCGCCCAGTGTGTAGTGCCGAAGCAGTGACAATTCATCGATTGGCAGATCGAAGAGTGCCGAGCGCTGTCGCTCGGTGAGAATATGTCGCCTTGGCATGCCGCTATTGTCCCTATTGAAGTATAGTCTGTTTTGGACAACAATTGCCCCATACAAATCAAGGCCTTCCGGCACCAAAATCCACGAGGGTTCAATTGGGACAGCGCGCCGCAATCTATTGCCGTGTTTCGACCGCCGATCAGTCGTGCGAGCGGCAGGAAGATGATCTGACGGCATTTGCTTTGCGGGCCGGCTACGAAGTGGCGGCAATTTTCAAGGAAACTAGCTCCGGCGCTAAGCTCGATCGTGCCGAACGGCGCAAGGTAATGGCAATGGCCCAAGCTCGTAGAATCGAAGTGGTGCTCGTTACTGAGCTGTCTCGCTGGGGCCGTTCAACGGTCGATCTTCTCCATACCCTTCGTGAACTCGAAAGCTGGAAGGTCTCGGTCATCGCTATGAACGGGATGGCGTTCGACTTGTCTTCGCCACATGGCCGCATGCTTGCGACCTTTCTCTCGGGCATTGCTGAGTTCGAGCGTGATCTCATCAGCGAGCGGGTCAAGTCCGGTCTGGCCGCCGCAAAGGCACGCGGCAAGAGGCTCGGCCGTCAGACCGGAGAGCGCCCCAAATCGGATAGACTAGCGCCGAAGGTCATGGCGCTGACTGCTCAAGGCCGCAGCTACCGCTGGATCGCACGCGATCTAGGCATCAGCAAAAACACGGTCGCTGACATCATTCACCGACACAAATCAAATGATAGGATTCCCATTTCAACGCCACCCGGAACCGAACTTTGATGCAATCCCCGATATCATACAGCCCGCACCCCTCACGCTACACGGAGCTTTCGGGTAGAGCCGATCCTGGCCGTGGGATCGAGGCGGTCTGGGTGTCCGTCGCTGACAAGGCCCGCGCCCATCGGGTTCTGCCGGACGGGCGTTGTGATATCATTTTACGGTTCTGCGCCAAGGTAAGTCCGATCAATAGCATCACCGTTGTGGTGACAGGCCCGACGACCCGGCATTATGATGTTGTGGTGGAACCGGGCATGGGCTTTGCTGGTATCCGCCTGCGTCCGGGCTTCTTTCATGCCATTCTGGGGCTGAGCCCTGTGGTTTTGCGGGACGGGAACCTTGTAGGTGAAGCCGCGATCGGGGCCTGCCCACCGCTTGCCGATCTATGTGCAGAGGCAACTTCACCGGACGATCTGCTGGGGCGGCTGGTTGCTTTCGTGCAACACCGCATTGAGCTTGTGCCCGCCCTTCCGCCCATAAAGACCCTGCGCATTCTAAGCGCGCTCCATGCTTCCGGTGGCCGACTTCCGGTTCAGGATATCGCGCGCATGCAGGACATCAGCACCCGCACGGTTCAGCGGATCGTGCGGGATGCGACGGGCCTGCCGCCCAAATCCTATGCCCGGATCTTGCAGTTTCACCGCGCGCTGCGTCTGCTTCGCGACCATCACCTGCGCCCATCCGAAGCAGCGTTTGAGGCGGGATATGCTGATCAGGCCCATATGACCCACGCTTTACGCGATTTTGGCGGGCTTTCGCCTGCCCGGCTGGCGGATGTGACACTGGTAACGCTTGCAGACTGATGTCCGATTTTTACAAGACCGGCAGCTCCGCCGCTGGCATGGTCGGGCAAAATGAACAAGGACATCCCTATGACAGTCAGATTCGGCTACACCATTCTCTATGTCCCGGATGTTCGGGCAACCATCGCCTTTTACAAGACTGCCTTCGGTCTGACGCTGCGGTTTCTGCATGAAAGTAATCTCTATGCCGAGATGGAAACCGGCACCACCACCCTGGCTTTCGCGGGCGAAGAGATGGCCGAGATGAACGGGCTGGCCATTCGGCCCCTGCGTGCCGGTGATCTGGCCCAGGCGGTGGAAATCGCGTTGATCTGCGACGATCCGCAATCATCATGGGAAAGAGCGGTCGCGGTCGGGGCAAGCCCGCTGTCGCCGCCAACGGCCAAGCCGTGGGGCCAGATCGTCGGCTATGTCCGCGACCTGAACGGCGGCTTGGTCGAGCTTTGCTCCGACATGACAGCAATCGCCTGAGGGAGCCACAATGCAACCAACAACAGCCTCTCCCGCCATTGCCACACCGCATGTCGCCGCCTCACGCGCGTTCTACATCAAACATTTCGGCGCCCGCCTCGTGTTTGATTGCGGCTGGTTCATCAGCCTCGAATTCGGCCCAGGACTGTCGTTGCAATTCATGGAACCACAGCCCGAGCAGCCAGCCTGTAACCCCACGGGCCTGACCTATAACTTCCGCGTCGCCGATGTGGATGAAACCTATAACGAACTTCTGGAAACCGGCCTCACCCCCGACACTCCGCCCGAGGATCACCCTTGGGGCGACCGCGGCTTTGCGCTGCGCGATCCGAACGGGGTCATGCTCTACATCTATTCCGACCGGGAACCCGCGTCGGAGTTTCGTACCGCCTTTCTCGGCGGGGCTGATGCATGAACAGGGTCGAGAACCTGCTTGAAGACCTGCGCCTGCATCGCGGCGCGCTCTTTCCCATTGTCACCCGCCTGCGCGCCATGGCGCTGGCTTCTGGCCCGGCGATTACCGAAGAGGTCAAGTATGGCGGCATCCTCTTTGCATCGAGCACGGGTTTTTGTGGCGTCTTTGCCTACACCAACCACGTGACGCTGGAATTCGGCGACGGTAGCATGCTGCCCGACCCGCATGGCGTTCTGGCAGGCAAGGGAAAACTCCGTCGACATATCCGCATCGACAGTGAACACGACCTTGAGGCCAAAAAGGTAGGCGACTACATCAACGCGGCGCGCGCGAGAAGCGATGTCGTCTAAGAGACTGATACCAGAACGTTTTTATGTATAAACGCTTGCAACCGGAGCGGCTTGTTCCCGCAAAACGAACGATCTCTTGCTCAGACCCACCGACGATGGTTGGCGGAAACGCTTAGAGTGTCATTTCGCCCCCAGCCGGAACCGACCCCTAGAGGACCGGCACGGCGGGCTTGGCGGGATCGCGGGCCATGTCGGTGAGGCTTTGGGCGACGAGCAGGCGCAGCCAGCGCGAATAGGTCGAAAGGCGATCGGGCGGCAGGACGAGGAACACCGAGACGTTGCGGCGCTTGAGATCGGCAAAGCGGAAATCGGAGCGGCCGAGGACGGCGACCATGCGCGGGCTGTCGAGGAAATGGGTATGGCGCTGCGCGGCCGACAGCACGCCTGCGGCTTCCCGGTCGGATTTGCCGAGGTGCCGGTTTGCGGCGCGGGCGACCAGGCCGGCCGCTTCAGGGGATGCCTGCATGTCCTTCAGGAGGGCGGCGAAGGCTTCCGGGGCGAGGGTGAGGGAATGCCGCAGGGTGGCGAGGTTTCGGCGCTCGCGCGGCTCGCTGGCAACGATATGGAGGATCAGGCCTGATATCAGCGCCTTGGCTTCGTCGTTCCAATGCGCCTCGCCAGCCATGCCGGGTTCATCGAACACGAGGGCGTCGGCCAGGGTGCTGGCGTCTTCGGCCACATCGAGGCCGGCTATGTCGAGCTGGTTGAGGGGATTGAAGGCGGCCGAGGGCAAGCCGGTGACACCGAAGGGATCGAGCACATGGACCGGCCCGAACTTTTGGCGGGCGCGGCCGGCGATCTTCGCATTCTCGCCCTTGGGGTCGATGCAGATCACGGAGCGGTCGGCGGTGAGCAGATTGGGGATGATGGTTCCGACGCCCTTGCCGGTTCTGGTCGGTGCCATCGTCAGCAGATGGGCCGGGCCGTCATAGCGCAGCGGCTTTTTCGTTTTGGCGTCCCGGCCGATCAGCAGGCCGGTATCGGCGCGGGTGAGGGGAGCCACTTCCTTGTTGGTGGCGAAGCGGGCCGAGCCGTGGGTTTCGCCTTCCATATCCCCGAAATGCTCAATCATGGGATTGGTGAGGACGCGGAAGACGAGGATGAGAAAGACGGCAATGACGAACAGGCCGGCAATCGTTCTGGCGATCCACCAGTCTTGCGGGACGCCGTTGGCGATGGCGGAGAGAACGAGCGCAATGAACAGGATGAAAGCGCCGACTTGCAGCAGATAGCGCCCGCCCCGGAGCGGCGAGAGAATGACGCTAATCAACGCCCATACCGGATCGCGGGCGGCAGCGCGCAGCATGTTCTTGAACGCGGCCCATGCAAGTGTCGCCTGATTCATGAACCGGCCTCCCCGGTGCTCCCTGCCGTTTGCGCGCTGGCCGCCTTGCCGAGCAGATCGGCAAAGAGTTCCTTGTCGCCGTCGCGTGTCAGGAAGCCGGGCAGTTCCCGGCGAAGCCAGTCGCCCAGGTCGCGCGAAAACTGATCGGGTCCGCCTTCCAGCCGGTGCAGGACGAGCGCGCCGAGCAGCACCTTGCGGCGCGTGTCGTTGGCGCGTTCCTGCTTCGACAGCCGGGCCTTGAGCGTGGCTCTTTGCGCATCCAGTTGAGCTAGCCGTTCTTCAATGGATTTGCGCGCCATCCTCAAATCTCCTTTTCCGGGTGTTCGCCAAGACTATCATTCCCCGCCGGTTTTTCCAGTGTTTGCCTGTTCCGCTTGAAAATTCGACGGAATTGCAGCACAATCTCGGCCTCAGTCCATTGCATCGAGCTTGCCGCAAGCGCCACACCGAGCGACGAGAGAGCAAAGCGATTGAGTCGAGGAGGGCGCACTTACGAGTTACTGCGTAACTCAGCGCGCCATTGGCTGGTCGGCCAATGGAAAAGATGAAACGGTAGCGGAGCGATCGGAGTTGGCGATCTACCATTTGAGCATGAAGCCAGTTTCGAGGGCGAGCGGTCGTAGCGCCGTTGCTTCGATGGCTTATCGTGCCGGGGAGAAGCTGACCAACGAGCGCGACGGGATCACGCATGACTACACGGCCAAGAAGGGTGTGGAGCATGCGGAGATCGTCTTGCCAGAAGGTGTTTCCGCCGACTGGGCGCGGGATCGGTCGGACTTGTGGAATGCGGCCGAGTTTGCCGAGAAGCGGAAAGACGCCCGCGTCGCGCGGGAATTTGAGATCGCCTTGCCGCATGAGCTTTCGGCCGAGGAACGGCTAGAGGCAACGCGGGAGTTCGCGCAGGAGCTGGCCGACCGCTACGGCGCGGCGGTGGACTTCGCCATTCACGCGCCGCACGATGCCAGCGACGTTCGCAATCACCACGCCCATGTGATGATGACCACGCGGCAGGTGACGGAGGACGGTCTAGGCGACAAGACCTATCTTGAGCGCGAAAACAAATGGCTGTTGTCGAACGACCTGCCGACGACCGACATGCAGCTTCTCGACATTCGCCAGCGGTGGGAGGGGATCGCGAACGAGCGGCTTGCGATGGCCGGTCTTGATATTCGCATAGACCATCGGTCGCACATGGAGCGCGGGCTTGAGATCGCGCCGACCGAACATATGGGCGTCCATGCCACGCAGATGGAGCGGCGCGGCCTCGACGTATCGCGCACGCGGCTGGACGAGGAAGCGGCGCAGCGCAATGCCGAGGTGATCCGCGAGAAGCCCGAACAGGTTCTTACGATCATCACCGGGGAAAAGAGCGTGTTCGACCGGCGCGACGTTGCGCGGGCGCTGCATCGCTACATCAACGACGACCCGGAGGAATTTAGAAACGCCTTTGCGAAGGTGATGGCCTCACCCGCCCTGGTCGAGTTGCAGGCCGAGCGCGCCGACCCGGCAACCGGCGAGATCGAGCTTGCCCGGTATTCGACCCGTGAAATGGTCGGGATCGAATCCGGCATGGTCGAGTCCGCGCAGCGGATGCACCAGGCGCACAATCATGGCGTCGATCGCCGGCATGTCAGCCAAGCCATAGGCGCGCAGGACGCCGGCATTCAGCGCAGCGCCGGCGACATGACGGCGCGGCTTTCGGATGAGCAGCGCCGGGCGATCGAGCATATCACCGGGCCGGAGCGCATCGCGGCCGTTGTCGGTTATGCCGGCGCTGGCAAGTCCACCATGCTTGCGGCGGCGCGCGAGGCATGGGAGGCCGAGGGCTACACGGTCCACGGCGCGGCCCTGTCGGGCAAGGCGGCCGAGGGGTTGGAGGAATCGTCCGGCATCCAGAGCCGCACGCTGGCGTCATGGTCCCGCGGTTGGGACAACGACCGCGGCCAGCTCGGCCGCGGCGACGTGTTTGTGATCGACGAGGCCGGGATGGTCGGGAGCCGCCAGCTCGCCCGGTTCGTCAACGAGGCCGAGGCGCGCGGGGCGAAGATCGTCCTTGTCGGGGATCACGAGCAGCTACAGGCGATCGGGGCCGGCGCACCGTTCCGGGCGATCACGGAGGAAATCGGCCATGCCGAGCTTTCCGAGATACGCCGGCAGCGCGTGGACTGGCAGCGGGAGGCCTCCGTTGACTTCGCTACGCACCGGACGGCCGAGGGGCTGGCGGCCTATCGGGACCGGGGGGATATTCGGTTCAGCGCAGACCGCGACGGCGCGCGCGGCGAG
>CAJQMX010000307.1 GCA_905479515.1 uncultured Parasphingopyxis sp. | reverse complement strand
CACCGCCAAAGGCTTCGAACTCTTGCCGCGCCGCTGGGTCGTCGAGCGGACGTTCGCATGGCTGGGCCGATGCCGACGCCTCGCGAAAGACTGGGAACGGTCCATCGCCTCATCAACAGCCTGGGCGTTGATCGCCTCCATCCGCATGCTCACAAGGCGAACCGCAAGATATTGCTACGATTGAAAAACTTTCGAATCGGACTCTAAGATACAGGATAGGATCAGACGCTGGCGAAAGATATTCCCTTACGATCATGGTCTTCTCTTCCGCATCATATTGTTTGCGGAAACAAACCATACTATTGTATTTCGGCTACACTTGACGGGGTCTGCTTTTCCTGCCTTCAGGCCCAAAAGCGGACAGTCAGTATTCCACCCTTGTTTGCCGTTAGATTGCACGAGTGTGAATGACCGCTTCTCTATCGCGGCCTATGTCAAGAGTGTGTTGATTAAGTCATTTGGTATTCCTTCCTGTTGTAGGTCTGCTTGGCCGATGTGCCGTCACGGAGGTCGTGCTTCTCTTCGAGGTCGGCGTATGGCCGCCTCATGATGGGGTAAGAAGGATGAAGTGGTTCAATCTTTTGGGCGCCCTTGCTGCAGGTGCAGCAGGATCTGCGGACATTACGAACTCACTCTACCCGTCGTCCCCGTGAGGACATCATTCTGCCGAGGCAGAACTCGGAATCCGGATATGCTTGTTAAACCTGTTTGGCGGCGCTGTTGCTGAAGCGAAAGTCGGTGCCATCGATCCACATCCGGTGGAGAATGACGGCAATGCGTCTGGCCAGCGCGACGGTTGCCCGACGCATGCCGCGCCGCTGTGCTACCCGCAGCGCCCATGCCTTGAGCCACGACCATTTTCGGGAATGGGTGAGCATCGATTGTGCCGCTTCGTAAAGCATGGTGCGCAACATGACGTCTCCGCATTTGGAGATACCGCCATCATAGTCGATCTCGCCTGACTGGTGCCGCCTCGGCGTCAGACCGGCATGCGCGCCGACATCTCTGGAGTGCACAAACCGATGCGGCTGATCAACTGAAGCCCGGTAGGTGAGCGCAACGATGGGGCCGACACCCGGAACGGTCATAAACCGTCTGCATATAGGATCATCACGCACCATATCGAGTAGCATCTTGTGCAGGATCGCCAGTTGCTCGCGCATCACCCGCCGGACTGCCAGCAAAGGATCGATGATTGCGGCCAGTCTGGGAAAACCTTCGACTAGCTCGCGAATCCGCGCTTCGTAGTTCCGGGTGCTGACCATGCCGACCTTCAAGCCAAAGTTGCGCAGCGTTCCGCGCATGTCGCATTCGATGTCGAGTAATTTGCGCTGGACCAGCTTGCGGCTCGTCAGCAGCATTCGTTGTTCCTGCGCTGCCAGGGTCTTGACATGCACTGGCTTGAACAATCCCACGCGCATCATCTGGGCGATCCCGCGTGCGTCATTGCGGTCGCTCTTGTTGATCTGCTGGGCCTTGAGCAGCGCTTTCATATGCCGTGTCTCAACGCACACGACAGGCAGGCCCGCCTCAGCCAGCCCGTTCACCAGCCATTGCGACAATGGTCCCGCCTCAATCCCCACCCGGACATAATCACCGCCAACCGAGGTCAACAGCACAGCAATATCATCCGGCTCAGTAGGAACCTTATGCTCGCAGATCACCTCGCCAGCTTCATCAACAACGCACACCGCTGTCTCTTCTACCGACACATCCAAACCTACAAAATACGTCATATCGCCGCTCCTTCCTTGATGCTCAAGGCCAGGATGACCCCGATCACATCATCTTAAATGAAGGGGCTGCTATCTGAATACACCATTCCCAAACGCAGCCGCCGCGATACACCATCTATTGGGGCGATGAACGAACCCGCTTCGCGGGAGGGGGTTGTGGTTGTGAGATTTGGTTAGAACAGCAACCTCGCGCATGGATTGAGCACGGCCTGGAATAGGCAGAGTATTTCGACTCCCTCAACCAAGGAGTCGAACGATGAATGAGCTTATTTCCATTGCCCCCGTCAGTCCGCTGCGTCAGCGGCTGATCGACGACATGAACATGCGACATTTTAGCCGCGAGACACGGCGCAACTACATCCGCGATGTCGACCGTTTTGCGACATTCCTGGGCCGACCTCCCGATACGGCAACCGCAGAAGATCTGCGGCGCTTCCAGGTCGAGCAACGTGAAGCCGGCATGCCTGTGCCGACCATGAACAGCGTGGTGTCGGCGCTGCGGTTCTTCTTCACGCACACGCTCGACCGGCCCGATCTCGCCCGCAGGCTGGTCCGGGTGAGCCATCCGCGCAAGCTGCCGGTGGTGCTGAGCCGTGACGAGGTTACGCGCCTGCTGAACGCCACCACCTGCATCAAGCATCAGGCGGCGCTATCGGTCGCCTATGGTGCGGGATTGCGGGTTGCCGAGGTCTCGATGCTCAAGGTCCGTGACATCGACAGCGAACGGATGCTGCTGAGGGTCGAACGTGGCAAGGGCGGACAGTATCGCAATGCCATGCTCCCGACCGATCTGCTGACGCTCCTGCGACAGTGGTGGAAGCTGGGCTGCGAGCAGGGCGTGATGCACCGCGATGGCTGGCTGTTCCCGGGCCAGCACGCGCTGAAGCCGATCAGCACGAGGCAACTCTACCGCGTCGTCGTCGAGGCCGCGCAGGCCGCGCAGATCACCAAGCGCGTGGGACCGCACACGCTGCGCCACAGCTTCGCGACCCACCTGCTCGAGGATGGGATCGATATCCGGATCATCCAGACGCTTCTTGGTCATGCCAAGCTGGAGAACACCGCCTTCTATACTAGGGTGGCCACCCGCACCGTACGGGCAGTGACCAGTCCGCTCGACAAGCTGGGCATGTTCCTGCCCGAACCAGAGGCGCCCGGCGGCTGAGCCGGTGCGCACCGGACTCGAGGTCGCAGATATCTTCCGCGATGCTGGCCCTGCCTACCGGACCGCCCACGCGGGGCATCTGAGCCTGCATCAGCTCAAGATCATGTCGGCGATCGAACATTGCCGCACTGCGGCGCTGGGCGGGCATGTCGAGGCATGCACCGACTGCGGGCACTGGCGGATCGCCTATAACAGCTGCCGCAACCGCCATTGCCCTAAATGTCAAGGCGCTGCCGCACGCACCTGGCTGGAGGCGCGCGAGGCTGATCTGCTGCCCGTCGGATACTTCCACGTCGTGTTCACGCTACCCGCCGAGATCGCCGCCATCGCTTTCCAGAACAAGGCCCTGATCTATGACCTTCTGTTCAAGGCGGCGGCCGAGACGATGCTGACCATTGCGGCCGATCCGAAGCACCTTGGCGCGCGCATCGGCATCACCGCCGTGCTGCACACATGGGGATCGGCGATGACGCATCATCCCCATGTTCACCTGATCGTGCCGGGCGGCGGCATCGCGCCAGACGGCAGCCGGTGGATATCGTCGCGCCCTGCATTCCTGCTACCTGTGCGCGTTCTCGGCAAGCTGTTCCGCCGCCTGTTCCTGACCCGGCTGATCCAGCTCTATGATGCTGGCAGGCTCACCTTCTTCGGCAGGCTGGCGCTGCTCGCCGATCGCCGCGCCTTCCTGCGCCACCTCGCGCCGGTCAGGAAGAAGCGATGGGTGGTCTATGCAAAAGTGCCGTTCGCCGGACCCGAGGCCGTGCTGGCCTATCTGTCGCGCTATACACACCGGGTTGCGATCTCGAACAGTCGGCTCATCTCCTTCGATCAATACGGCGTAACCTTCCGTTACAAAGATTATCGCCGATCCGACGCCGACCGCCAGCAAGTGATGAGGCTTGCCGCCGACGAGTTCCTTCGCCGCTTCCTGCTTCATGTGCTGCCCAAAGGCTTCCACCGCATCCGGCATTACGGCCTCCTCGCCGGGACCGCCCGCAAGGCCAGTATCGCGCTCGCCCGCAAGTTGCTGAGGGTCGCGCCACAGCCCGAAGACAAAATGGTCGATGAGCCGCACGATCCACGGCCACCATGCCCATGCTGCGGTGGTCCCATGATGGTGATCGAGACCTTTGCGCGCTGGCGCCAGCCCCGAGCACCGCCATCAGGGCACCGCCCATCCGGGAACTCGCGCCATGATCCGGCATGGCCTGGACTTACCATCGATCCGAGGCTTATCGTCCCGGACAATGATCCCCCGCGTCCTGACTACACTCATCAAGGCCGAAAAGGCTCTAATCGACTGCCCGCGACAGGGCATAGATCGCCTGAGGGCCTCTCGATACGGGCAACCTGCACCGAACCTGCCTCTGCCACTCGCAAGTCCCGTCAGCCCCGGGATCAGCAGAATATCGAAATACCCATAGCATACCGCTTGCCGCCCGCGGGTTCGGTCCTCGGAGACTTTCGTACGCCTAACGGCGCCCGAAACCCTTCACGGAAGCGGAATGTCTGCTTATTCCGGGTGATTTCAATCGGTGGTCGCAACACACACACCGAACCGCTGGGCCGGTGTTTCATAATCGAGGGTCCTTCTAGGACGTTCGTTAAGTTGCCTTGCTACGGCATTGAGTTTAGCTTGGCTATGGCGGGACAGATCAGTGCCTTTCGGGAAGTACTGCCGCAGCAACCTGTTGGTATTTTCATTTGAACCGCTCTGCCATGGGCTTCGTGGATCGCAAAAATAGACGTCTACATCGGTAACCAGAGTGAAGCGTTGATGATCGGAGAGTTCCTTACCTCTGTCCCACGTCAGCGATTTATACAGCTCATCAGGAAGTTTGCGCGATTGTTTGATAAGCGCATTCACAACGCTCTCGGTATCTCTGTTTTTGATTTTGGCCAACATCACATAGCGCGAATGGCGTTCAACCAACGTAACGATGTAGCTGTTATTGGGGCCAGCGATCAGATCACCTTCCCAATGGCCTGGCACCGCGCGGTCTTCGACGCTAGCAGGCCGTTCGCGGATAGAGACCATATTCTTGATCTGACCCAGCCCTTTGCCCTTCAGCGCCGTGTGGCGCGAACGGCGCATCGAACGCGGAGATCGTAGATAAGCCAGCAGCTCTTTCTTAAGCACACCGCGGGTTTGCACGAACAGGCTGCGATAGATTGTCTCATGGGATATCTGATTGGGCACATCACCAGGATATTGTCTTTTGAGCCATCCTGCAATCTGTTGTGGAGACCAATGACGTTGCAACTTTGCGGCAACTGTTCGGCATAAAGTGATATTGCCTGCAAGCTTGCAGCTCTTGGGACGATGCGTCCGCACCCAGGCCGCCTTATCAGACAAGACTGCTCGATATTTACGCGGTCCGCCATTACGCTGAACCTCCCGGCTGATCGTTGAAGGCGCACGGCACAGACGCTTGGCGATGGAGCGCAGAGACATGCCAACCTTAAGGCCTCGCGATATCTCTTCCCGTTCGTCAAGCCTCAGTGCCAAGCTTGACCTTGTCCGTTCCCGTGGACGAATACCGCCGGTCCGCGATATCAACGGATGGATCGAAGAAGAATCTCGTTCAAAGCTCCGACCAATCGAACTCATCGACTCTCCTCGCTGCCAGCGATCCCATATCTCCGACTTCTGCGCCGCTGTAAAATATATCCGTCGTCTCTGTTTCATTTCCAACACTCCATCTTCTTTCAAAAGATTAAAGTGTTGCGACCTCCGATTGAAATCACCCCGTCAAAGGCTGGATAATAACTCTCGGGAGGTTGTGGAATACCAGCAACCATAGTTGCACAATTTACAATTTAGGGAGGCGCTTGACTACAGTGGATGACTGAATGATGGCGGTATCGACGGATGAGAATGGCAAAAAGCGATCCATAACAGTCTCCAATTCCTGCACATCACCAACCACCACTTTTGCTACAAAGCAATCTTCGCCAGTAACATGATCCGCTTCAACAATTTCCGGAGCGTCGACAAGCATTTGTGCCACTCTTTTTGCTTCTCCCGGCAAAGCACACAGTCGCACATGTGCGGCGACACCTAGTCCAAATACTGTGGGATCTACAATGATCGTATATTCGCGAATTGCGCCTGCATCTTCAAGCTTGTGAATACGCTCAGTAACGCTCGGACTGGACATTCCGATTTGTTCTGCAAGCTCGCGAACCGTTATACGGCCATTTACTACCAATGCGGCAATTATGGCTCGATCAGTTGCGTCAATTGGCCGGGGTACATAGCGGCTTCGATTCATAGTTCACCTCTAGCTGGATGACACCGGCGAGGCCTTGAGATTACGAAGGCAAATGTTCGATTTTGCCTTATTTATCCTAAGTTTGAGCTAGAAATCGGGCTTACAGCGAACACACCCAGCGATAAGCAACTGGTCCGCAAGGTCAGGATTGAAGGTCAAAGCCCGTTTTGGGTTTCGATTGGCAAGTCGAAACGGCTGTAACGCCTTCCTAAATTTATGGCGGAACAAATAAATGAGCATCTATAATTTGAAGGAGAAACGTAAATCGGAAGTGAAATCTAATGCAATGCTACGCACGCCCTGAATCAATTTCGAACATTTTTGACCGAGCCGAATAATGGCTTACTCTGCCGCAACTATTGCTTCACTGGCGATCCAATGCGCCCCAACGGTAGCGCCCGAAACGGTGGTCGCTATTGTCCATACTGAAAGCCGAGGTCACATCTTCGCCCTCAACGTCAACGGCGGACGGCAACCGCGCCGCCAGTCCAGCGCAGCAGCAGCCGCTGCCACGGCTAAACGCTATGTCGCAGCGGGATATTCAGTTGATTTGGGCCTTGGCCAGATCAATTCGCGGAATATGCGCTGGCTTGGTCTCACATGGGACACAGTGTTCGACCCTTGCACCAATATTGCAGCTCTAGGCCGCGTTCTTACCCAAAATTATAATTCGGTTAAAGCTGGGCGCGACCCACAAAACGCTCTTCGGATTGCCATCTCCATGTACAATACGGGCAGCCAGTCACGCGGATTCCGCAATGGTTATGTTGCCAAGGTCGTCGGCAATGCTGGAATCGCCGATATGCAGGCATCTTATACCACCACAGCATCGCAACCAATCGCGGAAACAAGCAGTGATCTGCGGACAATCATTGTCGCAGAAAATGCGGCGCAGCAGGCGCCACCTCGCCCTGCACCGCCCCCGCGTTGGAACCTCTTTGAGCGTGCGGCTTACGAACGCGAAACCAAAGCTCTCGCAAATAATGAAAGGGGCAGCATATGAGCATCATCCTAAATTTGGCACGCAACGCTAACCTGTGGCGCTCATCCCGTGCAGCGAAATCTAACCAGCTTCAAAACAAGCGCCAACGTGCGGTGTTCTGGAGCATAGCCCTCTTGTCTGCGATGTTCATTTCGCTCGCGCTCCCCGATCCAGCCTATGCACAAAACCTAGAGAGTTTTGCTAGCAACGTGCGCGGGCTTTTATCATCGACCCTCCTTCGAACACTGGCAGTCATCGCCGTAATTGTAACCGGCCTACTCTGGTTTACAGGCCGCGCCTCGACCGCAGTTCTGGTGACGGTCATTATTGGTATCGCCATAGTTTTCTCGGCGGATTCCATCGTCGGTCTCATTGCGGGCTGACGGCGATGAACGAGCAAACCGAAAGTCTGACAAAAAACACGCTGTTCCTTGCGGTGACGCGCCCGGCGCTCTGGGCGGGGATTCCAATTGAAGCGGCGGTGTTACTGTTAATCGCCAGCGCATCGGTACTGATTCAAAGCAATAGCCCGCTCTATGCCGGATTGATCGCGGCTTTCGGATATTCGATCTCGCGGCTGATCGTGCGCCACGATGTCAATGCGTTTCGCCTGCTGTTCCTTTGGGGCCGAACCAAAGCGGGCAACCGAAACCGCAGCTTCTGGGGTGGAAGCAGCTACTCACCGCTGCCTTTAATCGGCCTGCGCCGCAAAGGCTTTGGCCGTCATGGTTAGATTGCTCGCCTCCAATACTTCTGTGCCGCTAAAAATAGCGCAGCGCGAAGCAACGCCTGAAAAATTCTTACCCTATGCGCGCCATATAAACGAAGAAATGGTGGCGCTCGATTCCG
>CAJQMX010000306.1 GCA_905479515.1 uncultured Parasphingopyxis sp. | reverse complement strand
TCAACCTGTGTGACAGCTTTCCACAGCTGTTCGACCTGATCGATGACAGCGAAACCGAGATGGTTGAAGACCTCCCGAGCGAAAGCTTCAAGCCGGTTATCGATGCCTGCACCCTGTGCGACATGTGCTTCATGGTGAAGTGCCCCTATGTGCCGCCGCATGCTTTTGATCTCGATTTTCCGCATCTGATGCTGCGGGCACGGGCCATCGAGCATAAAAATGGTGAGACCAGCTTTGCGGATTCCCAGCTCGCCAAGACCGACCGGAACGGCAAGCTGGCGACCAAGGTTTCCGGGCTTGCCAACTGGGCGACGAAAGACACGAACGGGCTGACCCGCGGGGTGATGGAAAAGACGCTGGGTATCGACAAGCGCGCGCATCTACCGCGTTACGAGTCCAAGCCACTGACGAAAACACCGGCCAAGGCGATGCCGGCCGTGAATGTCGAGGCACCCAATTTCGGCCGCAAGGCGGCGATCTATGCAACCTGCTACGCCAATTTCAATGATCAGACGCCGGGCAAGGCGGCGCTCGATGTGCTCTCGCACAACGGCGTGTCATGCCGGATCGAGCATCCCCATTGCTGCGGCATGCCGCTGCTCGAAAATGGCGATCTGGAGGGCGTCGCAAAAAGCGCAGAGGCCGTGGCCGCCCATTTCGAACCGCTGATCGATCGCGGTTATGATATTGTCGCGCTCACCCCGTCCTGCGCACTGATGATGAAATTCGAATGGCCGCTGATCCTGCCGGACAATCCGGTGATCCTGAAGCTTGCTGAACATACGCGCGATCTTGCCCAATATGTTGTCGAGCTGGCCAAGGATAAAGGGCTGGTTGCCGTGCCCGAGATGGAGACCAAGGTCGGCGTGCATTTCGCCTGTCACAGCCGTGCCCAGAATATGGGGGCGAAGGCGCTGGAGATGCTGAAACTTATTCCCGGCGCGGCGCCAAGCATCGTTGAGCGCTGTTCAGGCCATGGCGGCAAATGGGGCATCATGGCGGAAAATTATGATACCGCCGTCAAGCTCGCCCGGCCTACGGTGCGCAATCTGAAAAAGACCAACCCCGATTATGTCGTCAGCGAATGTCCGCTTGCCGGCCCGCACCTGCGCGAAGTGATGAAGGCGAGCGGCGGCGAGGATGTGCCCGAACGGATCGGCCATCCCATCGAGCTTGTCGCCAGGGCTTATGGATTTTAGGGAATAGAACATGCCGCGTAACAGCCGAGAAATCACCGTCGACGATATCATGGGCCTGCAGGATTTCGAGCAAATCCGCGCCGAAAAGCGTGAGGAAAACCTGCTGCGCAAGCGCTTCCGCCGTCTGTCTGTCGGGCCGCATGTTACGGTTTATTTCGAGAGCTGGGACACGATGTGGCTGCAGGTGCAGGAAATGCTGCGTATCGAAAAAGGCGGGGAGGAACAGCTGGTTGACGAGCTGGCCGCCTATAATCCGATGATCCCCAATGGCGATGAGCTGACCTGCACGCTGATGTTCGAGGTCGAGGATCCGGCGCGGCGTGACATATTGCTCAACAAGCTTGGCGGGGTGATCGATCACATCCATATCACGGTCGATGGCGAAAAAATTGGCGCGACCCCGGAACAGGATGTCGACCGGGAGAGCGCGAGCGGCAAGGCTTCGGCTGTGCTGTTCCTGCACTTCGCGTTTACGGCGGAGCAAAAGGCGAAATTCCGCGATACGGCGAACCAGATTCTCTTCCAGATCGACCATCCGGCCTATGGCCATGCCGCGATTATCAGTGACGAAATGCGCGCCGAACTGTCCCGCGATTTCGCCTGACTATTGGAAGATCTGGCGCACACCGTTTGAAAACGCGCCGGGGAAGATGCTGGCATGGGTTTCCTGCCGCATCTCGGCGAATTCAAAAACCACCCTACCTTCGCCCCATTGTGCGAACTCTGCAGCGAGCGCGCGGGCATCACTGACCATCGCCCGGCCATTTTCCGGCTGCTCTTCATACTCACCTACGGCGAGATACACCGCAATCGGCGCATCGCGCTCGGCCGGTTCATAGGCCCGCACTTCGTTGAGGAAGCGGCCATCGGCATACCAGAGTGAGGGAGAAACGATGATGAAATTGTCGAACAGATCGGGCTCCGTCATCAGCGTCCAGACGGAAAACAGCCCGCCATAGCTATGGCCAACCAAAGTCCGATGATCGGCCGCCGCGCCATAATGTGCCTCGACATAGGGGATGATCCGGTCGCGGATCGCGGCGAGGAATGCAGGCCCGCCCCCGGACAGTCTTTGCGTTTCTTCGCCATAACCGCCGGTCGGATAAAAATAGGGCGTATAATCCCGGCTTCGATCACGTCGATACTGGCTTTTGTCCGGATAGCCGATTGAAACGGTTATCACCGGCGGTATGCGGTTTCGATCAGCAAGATGCGTGGTGATCGCAGCAGCGAGCGGAAAGGAATATTCCGCATCGAGGCTGTAGACAGCAGGACACTGCACGTTCGGCTCGCTGCAGGCCGGCGGGACATGGACGTACATCTGATAGACTATCCCATTATCGGCAACCGGCAAGTCGATCACATGGCTGTTCGGAATGATAAATCCCGCTACGGCCGTGAGCAGATGTGTGATTCCCATGCGCGCCCTCCCAATCCGCGGCCTTTCTCCCGCAACTCCAGGGTTCTGTCACGATATGTATCAGCCTGAAGCCGAGAAAGAGTGCTTTTCCTGCGGTAAGCCGATCGGGTCCATTGCGTTCCGGCAGAATTGTCGCGCTATCCCGTTCAGCGCCGATACGGCTCACAGCCAACGCCATCATTGTCGCGATCAAGATGCTGGCCATAGCCGGGATCGCCGCGCCGCACGGGAGCGGCCCCGGCTGCCCGCGCTGCATCGCAATTGACGAAGGCGCCATCCCGGGTTCGCCCGGTTCGCCCGGTAAAGGGTTGGGCCACTGTAGAACCCGAACGATGGCAATGCCGCCCGCCATTGCGCCGGTCATTGTGGCATCCATCTGCAGCAAGTCCGCCCGGATGAAGCAGCAGGGCGGCGATGGCGAATGACAGGGACATGGCCCCCTCCTTTTCTTGGCACGGATACGGTTTAGCAGAAATCCTTTCCCAAAAATTTACCGGTCGCCGCCTGCTTCGTCCGAAATGGCGCAAATACAAGAAAACGCCCGCCTGGTTTTCACCGGACGGGCGTTTCTTCTCCTCCCCAGGAAAAGCTTGATATTCTTGGGGGCGGCATCCTCTCCCAAGGATGGAATAAAAAGGATGGGGGCACCTGCCCCCACCAGTAAGCTCGTTTTTCAGGGCGAAATTCCGCCCGTAGAAATTCGTGGTAAGTCGCCGCTGCAGTCAATCCTTTACACGCATGTGCGGCCCGGAAAAACTGGATAGCGCCTTGCTTCAGGGACTTTGTGTAGCCAGTTCGGCACGCGCTGCCCATGCCTCGGAAGGCAGAAATCGGGTGCGATAGTCGGTTTCGCGCCGCAAGATGTTGTCCTGTTGTAAAGATTGTGACAAACAAGCCCGAGACCGGATGGCTATGCGGTCCCGATGACAATGATGACAGACGCTGGAGCGACGGACGAACCATGGCTGATGCCAAACTTTTTGCCGGACACCGGATCAAGCGCCTGCGCCGCCAAGCCGGGCTGACCCAGGCGGCGATGGCGGAGATGCTCGATATCTCACCCAGCTATCTGAACCTGATCGAGCGCAATCAACGCCCCCTGTCGGCAACCCTGCTGCTCCGGCTGGCCGATCGGTTTGATTTCGACACGCGCAGCCTTTCCGATGATGAGCCCGGCGGCGGGGAAGACGGGCTGCGGCGGCGGCTCGCCGATCCCCTGTTCGCGGACCTGGATGTTGACCGTAACGAGCTGCACGAATGGCTGGCGGCTTCGCCTGGCGGTGCGGAAGCCTTTGCCCGTGCCTTTGACCGGATGACGCAGGGCGGCGGTGAAGCCCGCCCCGATGCCGGCGATCCCGTGATCCCGGTCCGCCGCGAAATTGAGCGGTGGAAGAACCATTATGCCGATCTTGATGGACAGGCCGAAACGCTGGCCGATGAACTTCGGCTGGGCGCGGGTGACCTGTATGGCGCGATTGCCGAGCGGCTGCGCAGCAAGCACCAGCTTACGATCCGCATCCTGCCAGCTGAGGTGATGCCGGACCGGCTTCGGCGCCTTGATCTCCATGCGCGCCAATTGCAGTTGTCCGAAATGCTGGATCAGGCATCGCGCACCTTTCAGGCCGGGTTCCAGCTCGCCCAGATCGAAGCCAAGGCGGAAATTGAAGCGCTCGTCGCCGGTGCGGAATTTCTCGAT
This sequence comes from uncultured Parasphingopyxis sp., assembly GCA_905479515.1. The sequence goes on along the minus strand of CAJQMX010000306.1, from coordinate 23,119 downwards.
TCCGTTCAGGCCCGCTTCTATCACCGTCACCTGTCGGGCTATTTCGCGGCGGCCCTTATGATGCCTTATGGCCGGTTTCTCAAAGCCTGCGAAGCCAGCGGTTATGATTTCGAGCTGCTGCAGCGTCGTTTCGGGGCCGGGTTCGAACAGGTGGCGCACCGGCTGACAACATTGCAACGGGTTGGCGAACGCGGCCTGCCCTTCTTCATGCTGCGCATCGACCGGACGGGTATGGTGTCCAAACGCTATGCCGGGGCGAGCGGATCGCCGCTTGTGGAATCGGCTAACTTCTGCCCGCTCTGGCATATTCACCGGGCGTTCGACCGACCGGGAGAATCCACCCGTCAGCTGGTCGCGCTGGAGGATGGCAGCCGCTGGTTCACCATATCGCGCATGGTTCACCCCGTGAGCCGCGCGCCGAGTGGAATCCGGGCGGAATTTGCCATCGGCCTCGGTCTTGCCGCCGAGCATGCCGCGCCGCTAATCGATGCGCGCGGCTTTGATCTCGTCGGTGGCGATGCCGCGCCGATCGGCCTTGGTTGCCGTCAGTGTACGCGCGCTGACTGCCCGCAAAGAAGTGCGCCGCCTATTGGCCGAGCCCTGCTCATCAACGAACGCGAGCGCGCAATCACGCCCTTTGCCTTTGCGGGGGACTAGCTCTTTGAAGCGGCGTCGAGGCTGGCAAGCTGCGCGTCGCTCAGCGTCAGCTCCAGAGATCCCATCAATTCCTCAAGTTGCGCTACGCTCGTCGCGCTCGCAATCGGGGCCGTAACGCCGGGCTGCGTCGCGTTCCAGGCGAGCGCTATCTGGGCGAGGCTCGCGCCGGTCTCCTCGGCAACCGCATCCATGGCGCTAAGCACGGCATTGCCGCGATCATTCATATATTGGTCCATCCGCATGCCGCGCAGGCTTTTGCTCTTGTCTTCCTCTCCGCGATATTTGCCGGTGAGAAACCCGGACGCCAGCGCGAAATAGGGTATGACGCCGATATCGCGCTCGATGCAAAGCTGTTGAAGTTCACCCTCAAAACGGTCGCGGTTCATCAAATGCAGTTCGGGCTGGAGCACCGAATAGGCGGGAAGGCCATTGGCGGCGCTGATATCCAGCGCCTCGGCCAAACGCGGCGCTTCATAATTGGACGCACCGATAGAACGGACCTTGCCAGCATCGATGAGCTTCCCAAAGGCTTCGAGAACCTCTTCGAGCGGCGTGCCTGCATCGTCCTGATGCGCGAAATAGAGATCGATATAATCGGTCTGGAGCCGTGTGAGTGAGGCTTCAACAGCAGCCGCGATTCGCGCGGGCTTCAATCCTTCGCCGCCTTCACCCGGCAACATGCCGACCTTGGTTGCAATAAGCACGTCATCGCGCCTGCCGCGTTTTGCCAGCCATTCGCCAAGTACGGTTTCAGACTCGCCGCCCTTATGCCCCGGGATCCACACCGAATAGACGTCGGCAGTGTCGATCATTGTGCCGCCGCCTGCGATGAAAGCGTCGAGAATATCGAAGGCTGTGTCGCCCTTGGCAGTCCAGCCAAAAACATTGCCGCCAAGCACGAGAGGCGGCGTCAGGAGGCCGCTGGATCCAAGGGCGCGCATCTTGCTCATAGATAATCCTTCCCTGCCGGATCGCCTTTCAACCGTTCGACAACCTCTTTGACCCGCTGGCTTTCGCCGCGCGGCATGACGAGAACCGTGTCTTTCGTCGCGACGATGATCAGATCCTCAACCCCGATGGCGGTGACCTTCGGGCCATCCGAGCGGATCAGGCTGTTCGCCGTGTCTATCGCCAATATGTCGCCAGACAGCGCATTGCCGCGGTCATCCTGTGCTGAAATCTCGTGCAGCGCGTCCCAGCTTCCGACATCAGACCAGCCCATCGAAACCGGCACAATGGCAACCCGTTCGTCCTTTTCCATCACCGCATAGTCGATGGAGATGCCGGGTGCGGCTGCAAAGGCGGATGCACCGGGCCGGTGGACCGCGCCGTCGCGGTGCCCGGCATCATAGGCCGCGCGTGCTGCGGCGAGTATTTCGGGCGCGTGGTTCCCAAGGGCTTCAAGATAGCGGCCAGCGGTGAACAGGAAAATGCCGCCATTCCAGTGATAGCCGCCAGCATCCAGAAAGCCCTGTGCGGTTTCCCGATCCGGCTTTTCGACAAAACGGGCTGCACGGAAGCCATGATCGCCAAGCGCCTCGCCCTGCTGGATATAGCCATAGCCGGTTTCCGGGCCGGTTGGTGTGATGCCGAAGGTTACGAGCCAGCCATCCTCGGCCAGCGAAGCCGCCCGTGACACTGCCGCTTCAAAGGCGGCGACATCCGCGATGACATGATCGCTCGGCATGACCAGCATAGGGGTTTCGGGCGGCAGGAGGAGCGCGGCAAGCGCGATGGCAGGGGCCGTGTTACGCGCTTCCGGCTCAAGGATGATGGCCGCATCGCTGCCCGCCAAAAGCTGCAGGATATCTTCCTGCGCCGCGCCGCCGACGAGCAGGGGGTCTGCAAAATGCGGGCCTGTGACCCGCGCAATCGTCTGCTCAAGCAATGTCGTTTCGCCCGTCAGCTTCAGAAACTGTTTGGGCCGCGCTGCGCGCGACATGGGCCAAAGGCGGGTGCCGCTGCCACCGGTCAGGATAACGGGTGTGATGGATGGTGTCGTCATGCGGGCCTTATGGCGCGTTCGCGCAGTGCGCGAAAGCCGTTAACAGGCTTCCCGATAATAGCGGCTCCAGATTTTCTGGCCGCGATCATCATAGATTTTCATCTCGTCGACCAGCCGATCACGCAGCGCCCCATCGACCATCGCATCGGGCAGCAGTGGATCGAGGTTGATGAGGCGGATTGCTGCCTGGCCAAGCGACAGGGTTTCGCGGGCGGCCTCGGCCAGAGGCAGCGTGTCGATCCGCGCATTGCTCATCTCGAGCGTCGCCAGCGCCTCTGCATAACGGGCCTGCAGGGCGTCAACATCCCACAGGGTTTGAAAATCCATTTCATCGGGCGCGGCATAGTCGGTGAGCGCGAACAACATCGCCTTGTCGTCGAGACCGATCGCGATCAACTCGCGGCGCAAGGCTGGCAGTGCGATGGTGAGATTGTCAGGCCGCACCCACAGATCGGGTTCAGCTTCGGCGAAACCATGGAGCTTGAGTGCCTGTGACCGCGCAGCGAGCTGTTTGCGGTCGGTGCGGCCAAGATTCCCGGCGGGCACGGCCAGCCAGCCGCCATCCCATTCTCTGATCTGCTCATGCACCGTGCGCCAGCCGCGCGCCTGATCGCGCAATGGCCGTGATCCCGGGCCCGACACATAAAGCCCGCGCCCTGCGCTTTCGAGCAGGCCTTCCCGGGTGAGGCGGGTCGCCGCCATTCGCATGGCGCTATCTTCGATGCCAAACGCAGTGCCCGCGGCGACGAACCGCGCCGCCGTCATCTGGCGCGTACCAATGGCGTTCATCAGCGAGAGGATCAGGCCCCGACCCGTCATCTCGCCGGTGTCCGGCGCTTCAAATGAAACAGTGTTTGACATAATATGCATAATTCCGTTACAAACAATCACGATGCGTAGCAAGGTGTTCTGCGCAAGGAGCCTGTAATGCCGAATAGCGTAAGCCTTTCCGATGCCGTTACCAAGGATGAGCTGCGCGTGCTGCTCAGGCCGTCCGATGTGAAGGCGGCGGCGATCCTACTCGGCAATTTTGCGATATTGGCCGCGGCATTTGCTGTGGCCATAATCTGGCCCAATCCGCTGACGATTATCCTTGGAACGATCGTGATCGCCGGGCGCGTGCTTGGCCTTGTCGTAATCGGCCATGATTGCGCCCATCACGCATTTTTCAAGAGCCGCCGAGCGAATGAAATTGTCGGTCACTGGCTGGCCAATGCCGCGCTCAATGTCTCGCATTATGCCTATCGCGCCTATCATCTGAAGCATCATCAATATGCCGGTACCGAAAAGGATCCGGATATCGGGCTGGTCCGCAACTATCCCGTCCCGCGGGACAGTTTCCGCCGGAAAATGATGCGCGACCTGACGGGCCGGACCGGGATTCGCGACACCTGGCTGAAGATCAAGAATTTCCGCCTGCCCAAACATCTTCCCTGGCTGACATTCCATATCGTGCTGTTCGGCATCCTGTTCGCCGTTGGTGCGCCCTGGGCCTATGCGATGTGGTGGGCTGCCGAGCTGTTCCTCTATCCAGCCATCACGCGAATCAGGAATGTCGGCGAGCATGGCGTCGCCAGCGACAGGACGAGCCTCGACCCGCGCGAAAATACCCATACGACACTGGCCAATCCGCTGGAGCGGCTCATCCTCGCGCCCAATTACGTCAATTATCACTGCGAGCATCACCATTTCCCGGCCGTGCCGCCATACAATCTGCCTCGGGTTCACAGGCTGCTGAAGGAACGCGGCTATTATGATGGCCATAAATCGCTGACCAAGGGCTATCCGGCGATGCTGCGCAGGGCGGTGCGCGAAAACGCAGCGCCAGTGGCCGGCTGAAATGGCACGCGGCAGCGAAGGCGTGTCCGAACAGGCTATCAGCCACTGGCTTGGCGGGCGGTCCTTTGCCGAGTGCCGGGCGGAGTTTGATGAAGCTGGCTATATCATTTTCGAAAATGTGCTGGCGGCGGAAGAGGTAGCGGCGCTCCGCGACGCGCTGGCACCGTATCTTGGCGAGAATGTTGTCGGCCGCAATGATTTCGAAGGCCTCAAATCCAATCGCGTCTATGCGATGCTCGCCAAATCGCCGGTTTTTGCTGATCTTGTCACCCATCCATTGCCATTGGCTTTTGCCGAGGCCGATCTGGGCCGAAGCTGCCTGTTGTCCGCCTGCCTCGCCATCAACCTCCAGCCGGGCGAGACCGTGCAGCCCTGGCATTTTGACGACAGCCATTTGCGGGTTGATCGGCCGCGCGGATCATGGGGTGTCAGCACTTTCTGGGCGATTGACCCGATGACCGAGGATAATGGCGCGACCGAACTTCTGCCCGGTAGCCATTTATGGCCGGAAAACACGATTGAGGGTGCAAACACTGCCGCCGATTTTGCCAACACTGAAATCCGCGATGTCGACGATGATCCGGCGGCGCGGGACGATGCGATCAAGGCGATCATGCCGTCCGGTTCGCTGATGATCACCAAAGGCACATTGTGGCATCGCGGCGGCGCGAACCGGTCCGATGCAGCCCGTTTGATTATCACGCCGCAATATTGCCCGGGCTGGACGCGTCAGCTTGAAAATATGGCGCTGACCATGACACCGGCGCAGGCGGCGACATTGCCGCAGCGTGCACAGGAACTGGCCGGATATTCGATTCACCCGCCCTTTATGGGCTATGTCGATGGCATGCATCCGGAGCGGGTGTTGAGCCGAACCGACTAGTATCACATTTCCGTCATGCTTTAACGCTTTCTAATGCGCTGTTTATAAAAGAGATTTTCGCGCCAGCCGCGCATGCGATCAAGGCCGTACTGTAAAACATCCCGACAGCGCCCATTGTGTCGGATTTCTTTACGATTTGCAGCTAAGACAGTCTTCTCATGAAGCAATAACGGGCGTTCCACGCGTGATCAGGCTGTTTAAACATTATGTGCCGAATGCAGTTTTGCTGCTCGGCATCATGGATTTTGTCCTGCTGCTCATCTCGGCGGAGGTCGGCTGGATATACCGGCTGAGCCAGATCGGCGACACCCCCGAACCGATGATCGAGCGGATTCCGCAGCTCCTGGCCTTTGCCGTGGCGCTTGAAATCGCGATGATCGCGGTAGGCGTTTACGGGGTAGAGGCGCTCAATTCATTGCGCTTTGCGCTCGCCCGACTGCTGGTCGCGGTATCGATTGGCATTATCTGCCTTTCGGCGGTCTTCTTCCTGGTGCCCGATCTGTCACTGTGGCGGTCCAATCTTTTCTATTCGATGATCATTTCGACCGTGCTGCTGTTCGGGATGCGGATCTTGCTTGGCAAGACCCTTGGCGGTGCGGCGTTCAAACGCCGTGTCGTGGTGCTGGGTGCCGGTAGCAAGGCGAACCGGATCAAGGAACTCGCCAAGGATTCCGGCTCCGGTTTTGTCGTCGTTGGCTATATCGCGATGAATGACGGACAGCAGGAAATCCGCGAGTCCATCAACCGCGATGCGATTTACAATCTGGCCGATCATGTTGTGCTGCTGAATGCGAGTGAGGTTGTGCTGGCGCTTGAAGAGCGGCGCAATTCTCTGCCGCTCGACGATCTTTTGCGCATCAAGACGACCGGGGTTCATGTCAATGATCTCTCGACCTTTCTGGAACGCGAAACGGGCCGGGTTGATCTCGACAGCGTCAATCCGAGCTGGCTGATCTTCTCTGATGGTTTTTCGAGTGGTCGCCGTCTTTCAAGCGCGTTGAAGCGCTTGTTCGACATCGTGGCCAGTGCGGCGCTGCTGGTGCTGACAGCTCCCATCATCCTGCTCTTTGCTATCGCGATCAAACTGGAAAGCCGCGGCCCTGCGTTCTTCAAGCAACGGCGTGTTGGCCGGTACGGTCAGGAGTTTGAACTCATCAAACTGCGCTCGATGCGCGAAGATGCCGAGAAGGATGGCGAGGCGATCTGGGCGCAGGAAAATGATCCGCGCATCACCCGTATCGGCAAGCTTATTCGCAAGATCCGGGTCGACGAATTGCCCCAGGCCTGGACGGTGCTGAAAGGTGAGATGAGCTTTGTCGGCCCGCGTCCCGAGCGCAAACAATTTGTCGACGATCTGGCAACCAAGATGCCCTATTATGCCGAACGCCATATGGTGAAACCGGGGATAACCGGCTGGGCGCAGGTCAATTATCCCTATGGCGCAAGTCTGGAGGATGCGCGGCACAAGCTGGAATATGACCTTTACTACGCCAAGAATTATACGCCGTTTCTCGATCTTCTGATTTTGCTGCAAACCGTGCGCGTCGTTATCTGGCCGGAAGGCGCGCGTTGAGATGATCGCGCTTATCGGCACCTGGAGCCACGCGATTACGGCGGTCCTGTTTGGGCTGCTCGCGCTGTGGCAGTTCACGCGTCACGAACGCCGCGCCGCGATGGCGATTCTCGGCGTGGCTTTTCTGCTGACGGCTGTCTGGGCCGGGCTTGCCTCTGCTGTCGATCCGAGTTCGGTTTGGGCAAGGATGGGCGAGATTGCGCGCAACATGGGTTTCCTGACCTTTATGTATGTGCTGCTCAGGCGCGGCCTTGAAGATGACCGCCGACCCTTTGTCGGGCTGGTTTATGTGGCGCTTTTCCTGCTGGCCGTGCTTCAGATCATGATCAACGGGGCATGGGGTCTGCTACCCGAGGGCGAAGACCTCAATGCGATAGCGCTGTCAGCGATGCTGATGCTGAACCTGTGTTTCGCAATAGGCGCGCTCTTGCTTGTCCATGCATTATACACGGTGGCAGCGCCGGAAACGCGCTGGGGCATCCGCCCGACAATGATCGGGATCACGGCCATGTGGGCCTATGATCTCAATCTCTATACCTTTGCCTGGCTGACGGGCCGTGTGCCGGTTGAGCTATTGGCCCTGCGCGGCGTGCTGATGCTGTGTCTCGTCCCTACATTCCTGTTCGCCCTGCGCCGCAACGCGGAGCTCAAGGTGAAATTGTCGAGAAAGGTCACCTTCCGGTCGCTCTCCCTGTTGGCGATTGCCGGCTATTTCCTGATGATGTTCTTTGCGAGCGAGCTCATCGAGAATTTCGCGGGGAGCAGCGCAGCCTTGGTGCAGGTTGGCCTTGTCTTCCTGCTTTCCGTTGGCGCTATCGTTCTTCTGCCATCAAAACGGGTGCGCGGATGGCTGCGTGTCAAAATGGCCAAGCATCTCTTCGAACACCGCTATGACTATCGCGCCGAATGGATTCGCTTCAATCATACGCTCGCCCAGCCCGGCACCGATACTGATCCGCTTGATGCACGGGTCGTGCAGGCGCTGGCTGATATTACCGAGGCCGAGGGCGGACTGCTCCTCGTGCGGGGCAGCAATACGATATTGCAGCCCGGTACACGCTGGAACTGGGACGATCTTGGCCCGGTCCGCGCGACGGATGATTCCGTGCTGGGTAATTGGCTCGAAGCGAGCGGCCATATTGTCGAGCTTGACCCGCTGCGCCGCGGGGATCACGGCAACCCCGACGAAATCGCCACCCTTGTACCAGACTGGATGATAGCACAGGCCGACGCCTGGGCGCTTGTTCCACTGATTCACAGGGACCGACTTGTCGGTGCGGTGCTGCTCAAGCGGCCGCGCATTGACCGAACGCTTGACTGGGAAGATCTTGACTTGCTGCGTATCGCCGGGCGGCAGGTCGCGAGCTATCTCTCCGAAGCGAGCAGCCAGGATGCACTGGCCGAAGCGCGGCGCTTTGACGAGTTTAACCGCCGCTTTGCGTTCATCCTGCATGACATCAAGAATCTGGTAAGCCAGCTTAGCCTGGTTGCGCGCAATGCTGAGCGCCATGCCGATAATCCTGAATTCCGGGCGGACATGATTGCAACCCTGCAGGGCTCGGTCGGCAAAATGAATGACCTGCTCGCGCGTCTCTCGCCCAAAGCACATGGACGCAGCGAAGCGCCGCGCCCGACAGGCCTGCGCAAACTGGCTGACCAGCTGGCCGCGCAGATCGGCGATGCCCATCCGATCCGCATCGTAGCAGGGCCGGAATGTCATGCGATGGTCGATCCGGTGCGACTGGAAACGGCGCTGGCCCATCTCGTGCAAAACGCGATTGACGCAAGTGCGCCCGATGCGCCCGTCTCGCTGGCGATCGACAGCAATGGCGATGATGCGTGGATTGCGATTGAGGATAGCGGCGTGGGAATGGATGAGGAATTCATCCGCGAGAAACTGTTCCGCCCGTTCAACTCGTCAAAGGCTGGCGGGTTCGGGATCGGGGCATTTGAAGCCCGTTCGCTCGTCGCGGAGATGGGCGGAAGGGTCGATGTCGATAGCCGGGAGGGTGAGGGCACGCGCTTCACCATAACCGTGCCTGCCGCCGTTCCTGCCTCCGATGCTGAAACAGACAAGAGGACAGCATAGTGCCCGACAAGAAACCCGTTCTCCTGATCGTCGAAGATGATGAAGGGCTGCTGCGGCAGCTCCGCTGGGCCTATGAGGATTATGAGGTGCAGGTTGCGGGTGACCGGGACAGCGCCATTGCGATGCTGCGCCAATATGAGCCCGCAGTTGTTACGCTTGATCTTGGCCTGCCCCCCGATCCCGATGGAACGAGCGAGGGCTTTGCCACGCTTGAAGCGATCCAGAGCCTGAAGCCCGATACCAAGGTGATCATCGCCTCGGGGCATGGTGCCCGCGAGAGCGCCCTGCGCGCGATTTCGAGCGGTGCCTATGATTTTTACCAGAAGCCGGTGGACATCGATGAGCTTGGCCTGATCGTGGCCCGCGCCTTTCAGTTCCATGCCATCGAGCGCGAAAATGCGCGGCTCGCCAGTGCGGTAGGGGCGGACCAGACGGTGCTTGGCGGGATGATCACGGCGGCGCCCGAAATGCTGAAGGTGGCGCGCACGATTGAGCGCGTTGCTTCGGCCGATGTTTCGGTAATGCTGCTGGGCGCAAGCGGCACGGGCAAGGAGTTGCTCGCCCGCGGCGTGCATGATGAAAGCCCGCGCAAGGACAAGCCTTTCGTTGCCATCAACTGCGCTGCGATCCCGGAGAGTCTGCTCGAAGCTGAGCTTTTCGGGTACGAGAAAGGCGCTTTTACGGGGGCGGTGAAAACCACCGAAGGCAAGATCGAACTGGCCGAGGGCGGCACCTTGTTCCTTGATGAAGTCGGAGATATTCCGCTTCCCTTGCAGGTGAAATTGCTGCGCTTCCTGCAGGAGCGCGTCGTGGAGCGGATCGGCGGGCGCAAGACGATTCCCGTGGACGTCCGCATCGTCTGCGCAACCCATCAGGATCTGGACGCGATGATTGCGGCGAAAACCTTCCGCGATGACCTCTATTATCGCCTCGCCGAGATTGTCGTGACAATTCCTTCGCTTGCCGAGCGGCCCGGTGATGCAACGCTGCTCGCCAGGCATTTCCTGCGCAAATATGCGGCCGAGATGCAGTCTCCGGTAACCGGGTTTGCGCCTGACGGGCTGGACGCAATCGAATCCTGGCCCTGGCCCGGCAATGTCCGCGAGCTGGAAAACCGGGTGAAGCGTGCCGCGATCATGGCCGATGGCAAGCTGGTGAGTGCCGCCGATCTCGATTTTGACGATGGCGCGGACAGCGAACCGCTAAACCTCAAAGCAGCGCGCGAAATTGCCGATCGCAAGGCGATCCGCCTCGCATTGACCCGTGCCGAGAACAATATCTCGCAGGCTGCAAAGCTGCTCGGGATCAGCCGCCCGACGCTTTACGACCTGCTCAAACAATATGATCTGAGCCCGTGACCCGGCGGCGGCGGAGAAAACAGAGATTGCGCCCCGTGCTGAAGCCGGTTTCGCGCAAGACGATACTGGCCCTTGCCGGTGGCGCGCTTCTCGTGCTGCTAGTCGGCGCGCTAATTGCTATGCGCGGCGGCGATCCGGCGGGCGCACTGGCACGCGCCCAGGATTATGAAGCCAGCGGTGATCTGTCTGCCGCGCGTGTCGAGGCGATGAACGCGGTCGATCATGCGCCGGACGATGAAGCGGCGTGGCGGATGCTGGCCCGCACACAATTGGCGCTGGGCGATGGCATTGGCGCGCTGCGTACCATCGAGCGGGCGCGAAGCGCAGGGATTGCACCAGAGCGGACCCGGCATCTGATGGCCGAAGCCCTGCTTCTTTCCGGTGATGAGGAAGGCGCTCTTGCCGAAACGGAAAATGTCGCGATTGCGCCGGAGTTTTTTGCTGATGCAGCCCGTGTGCGCGGCCGCGCATTCCAGGCGCGGGGCGATACCGCCGCCGCTGCCCAGGCCTTTACCATGGCGATTGAAGCCAATGCCGAAAATGCCGGGCTGTGGATGGACATTGCCCAGTTCCGCCTGTCCACCGGGGAACAGGCCGGTGCAATCGATGCGGTGAATGAAGCGCTGAGGCTTGATCCGGACGATGTCGAGGCGCTGCTCCTCAAAGGGCGTCTGGTGCGCGATCAATATGGGCTTGTGGCGAGCCTCGCCTGGTTCGACCGGGCGATTGCGGTGGATGACGACAATGTCGATGCGCTGCTGGAACGCGCGGCGACCCTCGGTGAAATCGGGCGGATGGCAAAAATGCTGGAAACCACACGCGATGTGCTGGCGCTCGATTCCGGCAATGCGCAGGCGCGTTATTTGCAGGCCGTGCTTGCCGCGCGTGCGCGCAATTTCGCCCTGGCCCGCCGCCTTGTCGCGCTCACCAATGGGCAGCTTGATGGGCAGCCTTCGATGCTGCTGTTGCAGGCCGGTATTGAGTATGCGGAAGGCAATTACGAGGCAGCGATCCGGCTTCTTGACGACCTGCTCGCTTTCCAGCCCGCGAACCGTGCTGCCACGCGCCTGATCGGTGCCGCAAAATTCTATGCCGGCGATATGCCCGCCGCGATTGCCACCCTTGCGCCGCTTGCCGACCGCCCCGATGCAGACAGCTATGTGCTGACATTGGTCGGCCGTGCATGGGAGCGCGAAGGGGATTTCGGGCGTGCAGCGCCTTATCTGGCGCGCGCAGTGAACCCGGTACGGGGCGGCCTGACGCCGCTTGGTGCGCCGCCGGAAGACAGCGCTGTGCTCGCCCTGATTGAGCGGGAGGCACAGCAGCAGGGCGGGGCGCGGGCGGAGGTAGAGTTGATCCGTGCCTATCTCGCTCTGGGGCGCACCGGCGATGCGCTGGCGCGCGCCGAACGGCTCCGCAACCAGAATATCGGCGCGCCTGATGCACATCTGATCTATGGCGATGCGCTCGGCGCGGTTGGTCGGTATGATGATGCCGCAGCGGCCTATGCCAGCGCCGCCAATATCCGCTTTTCCGAGCGCGCCGCGCTTGGCCTGTTCGATGCTTTGCAGCGCGCTGGCCAGCCCGAAGAGGCGCTGCGCACGCTAACCCTGTTCCGGCAACAGAATCCACGCAACATCGCAACCGGGCTCATCTCCGCGCAGTTGAACCTGCAGGCCGGACGCTGGCCGCAGGCCGCCGCGATCCTGGAGCAGCTTCGCATTCGTCTGGGTGACCGGGATGCTGCGATCCTCGCCAATCTGGCCTGGGCGTATCACGAAATGGGCGAGGATGAGCGCGCCGCTGCCTTTGCGCGCCGCGCCTATCTGCTTATCCCGATGAACGCCGCAACCAGCGAGATTTATGGCTGGATTTTGGTCGATAGCGGCGTGGATCGGGAACGCGGGATCGAACTGCTGGAAAAGGCCGCGAGCCTCGCGCCCGACGACCCGCAGATTGCGGAGCGGCTCGCGGCAGCCCGGGCTGACACGGACTAAACGCTGTATGTACCTCATTCCCGATCAAGCCCGGAATGACGGTGGTTGCAAAAGCTACTCTGACCACTGGCCTATCGGGATCGATAGCGTCTAATACGCCTCCATGACCGAAGACACGCTTTCCCGGATCGCCGATGCACTGGATCGCATCGCCCCGCCGCCAGTGACGCCCGCCGATCCGCTGGCAGCCCCGGCCTATGTCTGGCGCGGCAACGGACTTCATGCAGCCCAGCATTTCGCGCCGCTGCCGCTTCCTCTCCTCACCGGGATCGATGCCCAGAAACAGGCCGTGCTCGAAAACAGCCACCGGCTTGCGAAGGGCGCCGCCGCGCATGATATCCTGCTCTGGGGATCACGGGGTTCGGGCAAGTCGATGCTTGCCAAAAGCGCCGTTGCGGCGTTGCAGGATGAGGGCGAGAGCATCGCGCTTGTCGAGGTTGCACCGGAAAAGCTCGATAGTCTGCCCGATCTGTTTGCGCTGCTCGCCCCGGCTGCGCGCGCCTTCATTCTCTTTATTGACGATATCGGTTTTGATGGCGATGCGGCACCGGCCCGCGCACTGCGCTCGCTGCTCGAAGGCGGCGCAGAGGCACGGCCTGCCAATATGCGGCTCTATGTCACCTCGAACCGCCGCCATATCGTACCGCGCTCCATGGCCGAACAGGATGATCCGGTGAACCCGCGCGATGCGCTGGATGACAGCCTCGCGCTCTCTGATCGGTTCGGGCTCAGCCTTGGTTTTCATGCGGCCAGCCAGATGGATTATCTCGCGATAGTCGCCGCCTATGCCGCCCATTTCGATCTTGAATATGATGAGAGTGACGCGGTCGGCTGGGCCCATCGGCGCGGCGGTCGCTCGGGCCGCGTGGCTTGGCAATATGTGGTAGAGCTGGCGGGGCGCATGGGCCGCTCGCTCCAGGAAAACTGACACTCCCGAAACCTGTTGAAAGGAAACCTGCATGACCAAAGTCCACGGCACCGCCGACCCGAAATTTGCGGCACTGCGCGACGAATTCGAACGCAATTTCGTCGAACGCGGCGAGGTCGGCGCGTCGGTCTGCCTGAGCGTCGGCGGCGAGACGCTGGTCGATCTGTGGGGCGGCGTCGCGAACCCCGAAACTGGCGAGGCATGGCAGGAGAACACCGTCTCGATCATCTTTTCGTGCACCAAGGCGGCGGTCGCGCTGTGCGCGCACATCCTGATTGATCGCGGCGAGCTGGAATTGCACCGGCCCGTTGCCGATTACTGGCCCGGCTTTGCGCAGAAGGGCAAGGAAAGCGTGACCGTACAGATGATGCTCAACCATCAAAGCGCGGTGCCTGCATTGCGCGAGCCGGTGAAACCGGGCGGCTTTCTCGACTGGGCGTATATGATTGAGCGGATGGAGCAGGAGGAGGCCTGGTGGGAGCCGGGCGTGACGGCTGGCTATCATATGGTCAATTTCGGCTGGACGGTCGGCGAACTCGTGCGCCGCGTCTCGGGCAAGACGCTCGGCCAGTTCTTCCGCGACGAGGTTTCCGGCCCCTTGAGCGCCGATTTCTGGATCGGCATTCCTGAGGACTTCGGCCATCCGATCGCGCCCATCCAGACCTATCAGCCCACCGGACAGGAAACACCGATTCCGTTCACGCTCAAGCTGCTTACTGAACCGCAATCGCTGCAGGCGTTGAGCTTTCTCAACACAGGCGGTTGGGGTCCCAACGATGCGGACGGCCATCGCGCTGAGATCGGCGGCGCCGGCGGTATCTCCAATGCGCGCGGTCAGGTCGCCATGTACACGCCGCTCGCCAATGGCGGATCGCATGACGGGGTAACCCTCGTTTCGGCGGATGAGCTAGCGATTATGGAGCGCTGTTCGGTCGCGACGGGAATCGATGCGACGCTTTTGAGCCGCACGCGCTTCGCTTCGGGATTCATGAAATCGATGGACAATCGTGCCTATCCGGGCGGCGAGCAGATGAGCGCGATCATCGGCGAACGCGCTTTCGGTCATGTCGGCGCGGGCGGCTCGATCGGCTTTGCGGACCCCGAATGTAACCTCGCCTTCAGCTATACGATGAACCAGATGGGCCCGGGCATCATGCTCAATGACCGCTGCCAGAGCCTGATCGACCGGGCGTATGAAATACTCGGCTATCGCTCAAACGCATCGGGTTCCTGGGTGCGATGACCGGCTAAGCCGACCCGAGCGATTCCGCCATCTCGGCGACTTCCAGCCAGCGTTCCTCATGCGCTTCGCGCAGGGCGCGAGCCTCGTCGATTTCCCTGGTTATCGCGTGGAAACGATCGGGGTTCTGCTGGTAGAGATCGGGATCGGCAAGCGCAGCTTCGGCTCCGGCGATCTGTGCGTCGATCTTGTCGATTTCATCCGGAAGCCGGTCAAAATCGCGCTGATCCTTATAGCTGAGCTTGGCGGATTTTGGTGCAGGCGAGGAGGGTGATGATCCCCCTTTGGATTTGCCGCGCTTCTTGCCCGTTTCGCGTGGCGGATTGCGGCGTTTCTCCCAATCCTCATAACCACCGGCGACGATATCCACCTTGCCCGATCCATCAAGGCCGAGGGTAACGGTAACCGTGCGGTCGAGAAAATCGCGGTCATGGCTGACGATCAGCACGGTGCCCTCATAATCGGCGATAACCTCCTGCAGCAGATCCAGCGTCTCAAGGTCGAGATCGTTGGTCGGCTCATCGAGCACGAGCAGGTTGGAGGTTTTGGCGAATTCGCGGGCGAACAGCAGGCGGGATCGTTCGCCGCCCGAAAAGGTGCCGATCTTCGCCTCGGCAAGGCCCGGATCGAACAGGAACTCCTTCAGATAGGCCTCGATCCGTTTGGGCGTGCCGCGCACATCGATCCAGTCGCTGCCTTCGGTCAGCACCTCGCGGATCGTCTTTTGCGGTTCCATCTTGGAGCGCTGCTGGTCGATAATCACACTGTCGAGAGTCTTGGCGCGCTTGATCCGCCCCTCATCGGGCTCGATTTCGCCGATCAGCATTTTCAGCAGGGTTGTCTTGCCCGCGCCATTCGCGCCAACAATGCCGATCCGGTCGCCGCGCTGGATGCGGAGCGTGAAATCATTGATGATCGTGCGCCGGTCTTTCCCCTCGCCATAGCTTTTTGAAATGCGGCGTGCATCGATCACGCTTTTCGTCTTCACCTCGTCGCTCTCGACGGCGATTTTCGCCACGCCGGTAGGGCCGAGCATCTGCGCACGCTGCTCGCGCAGCTCCCATAATTTGGTCAGCCGCCCCTGATTGCGCTTGCGCCGCGCGGTTACGCCGCGATGCAGCCAGTGCGTTTCAATTTTGAGCTTGGCATCCATGCGGCTCGCGGTCTTGGCCTCTTCGGCATAGATTTTTTCGACCCAGGCATCATAGCCGCCAAAGCCGATTTCCGCGCGGCGCAAACTGCCCCGGTCAAGCCAGAGCGTCGCTTTGGTCAGGCGTTTGAGAAATGTCCGGTCATGGCTGATCGCGATAAAGGCGCCGTTGAACCGGCTGAGCCAGTCCTCAAGCCAGTCAATCGCGGTCAGGTCGAGATGGTTGGTCGGCTCGTCGAGCAGCAGCACATCCGGGTTCTGGGCAAGCGCACGGGCAATGGCCGCGCGCCTCCGTTCGCCCCCGGATGCCGTTTCGGCAACCGTATCGAGATCAATGCCAAGCTGCCCTGCAATGGCTTCGAGCTCGTAAAATTCCGGCGCATCGTCTCCGCTCAGCGCCCAATCCTTGAGTGTGGCATGTCCGGCAAGATCGGGATCCTGTTCGAGCAGGACAACATGGGTGCCCGGCTGGATTGTCCGCCGTCCTTCATCCGCTTCGATCTGTTCGGTGAGCAGGCGGAAGAGCGTCGTCTTGCCTGTTCCGTTGCGGCCGATCAGCGCCAGCCGGTCCCGTGCGCCGATATGCAGGTCCAGCCCGCGAAACAGCCAGCCGGTGCCCTGATTAAGGCCGAGATTTTCGAAAGACAGGATGGGTGCAGCCATGGCGGCGGCTTAGGCGGGACGGCGGTGGGGCTCAAGCCCGGTCCTCAGGGGTAGGCCGCTTTTTCGCCCAATTCGACATTTCGCAGTTGACCCTCATTATCACCAAACCTATTAGGATTGCGAATCACTCGCATTAGCGATTACTATCTTCAGGGGGTTTCAGGTGAACCGAGTTCAGTTTTTGTCGTCCGCAGCCATAGTGGTGGCCTCATTCTGCGGATCGGCGGCGCATGCCGATGATGCCGCCGTCAATTTTGACAGCCGGACGATTACGGTCACGGCGACGCGCCTGCCCACATTGACGAGCGATGTCCCTGCGACGGTTACGGTGATCGATGCCGAGCAGATTGCTGATGAACTCGCGACCGATGTCCGCGATCTCGTGCGCTTCGAACCGGGTGTCAGTGTCCGCCGTGCCCCGACGCGTTTCGGGGCAGCGCTGGGATCAACGGGCCGCGATGGCAATTCCGGATTCTCGATCCGCGGGATCGGCGGCAACCGCGTGCTGATCCAGGTTGACGGCGTGCGCGCACCAGACGGTTTCTCCTTCGGTGCCCAGTCTGCGGGCCGCGGCGATTATGCGGATCTTGGCCTCGTCCGCTCGGTAGAAATACTGCGCGGACCGGCTTCCGCGCTCTATGGTTCGGACGGCCTGTCGGGCGCGGTCAGCATTGAAACGACCGACCCGGAAGACATGCTGGCGGTAACCGGCAACGATTTTACCGGCATGGGCCGCGCCACGTATGATTCGGCGAGCAACGAATTTTCCGAAACCGCGATACTGGCCGGGCGTTCGGGCCGCTGGTCGGCGCTTATCGCCTATACGCGGCGTGACGGCGAGGAACTGGATAGCGCAGGCACGGTTGGCGGCACCGGCCCGGCACGCACCCGGGCCAATCCTCAGGATACACGGTCAGACGCCGTGCTGGGCAAGCTGGTGTTTGCGCCTGACGCGAACAACCGCATCCGGCTGACCGGCGAATGGCTTGACAATTTCGTCTATACGGACGTGCTGAGCGGACAGGCGACCTCCATCTTTACCGGCGCGACGACCGACAGTCTGATTGCGCGGGACAGCATAGAACGCATGCGCTTCGGCCTGGACTGGCGCTATCAGAACGAGGGCGGCGCGATCGATTATGCGCAGATCGCGCTTTACTGGCAGGATAGCGACAACCGGCAGGCCGCGTTTGAGGAGCGGACGCCGCAGGCCGATCGTTCCCGGATCAACACATTCGACAACCGTGTATGGGGCGCCAGCGCGGAAATCCGGACGAGCTTCGAAACCGGAACGATTGCCCATAATCTGGTGGCGGGCGGCGATGTATCCTTTACCACGCAAATGGGCGTGCGGGATGGCACGGTTCCGCCCTTTGGCGAAACCTTCCCAAGCGCAGCCTTTCCCGAGACGGATTATACGCAAGGCGGGCTGTTCATCGGCGACGAAATTTCAATCGGGCCGATCACATTGTTCCCGGCTTTGCGCTTCGATTTTTACGATCTCGATCCCAAAAGCGATCCGCTGCTGCCGACCTTTACCGGTGAGAGCCAGAGCGGATCCCGCATCACGCCGCGGATCGGCATTGTCGGGGAAATTGCGGAAGGCGTGAATCTGTACGCCAATTATGCGCAAGGCTTTGCTGCTCCAGAGCCGGGCCAGGTCAACCAGTTCTTCGAGAATGTCATCTTCGGCTATACCTCTGAGCCCAATCCTGATCTCAAGCCGGAAACCAGCGAGACGTTGGAAGCCGGTATCCGTTATAATGATGATATCGTCTCGGCCTCGCTGACCGGCTTTATCGGCCGTTACGACAATTTCATCGCCCAGATTCAGGTATCGGGCAGTTTCAGCCCGGCGGACCCGGGTGTCTTCCAGTTCGTCAATCTCGATGAGGTGGACATTGCGGGTGTCGAGGGCCGGGTGGGGGTCAATTTCCCGAACGGGCTCAGTTTCGATGCCGCCTTTGCCTATGCAAGCGGTGACGTGACCTCTCAGGGCGCGAATTTCCCGCTTGAAACCATCGATCCGCTCGAAGTCGTTCTGGGTGCTGGCTGGCGTGACCCGGACAATCGCTTCGGCATCCGCGCTTTCCTGACCATGGTTTCGCGCATCTCGCAGGAGGACAGTCTGGGGACAAGCTGTGCGCCGCAATGTTACCGTCCGCCCTCCTTCACGACGATCGACGCGACGGCCTTTTACCGGTTCAACGAGAATTTCACGCTGCGCGCCGGGCTCTTCAACATCACCGACGAAAAATACGCCTATTGGCGCGATGTGCGCGGGCTCTCGACGACCTCCCAGGCTCTTGACGCCTACACCCAACCGGGCCGCAATTTCCGCGTCTCGCTGACTGCACGCTTCTGATTACGACCACGACCACTGAAAGGGGACACTCAATGACCACGTTAAAATTAAAGGCTGCGCTGTTCGGGGCAGCACTCTGTGTGATGGCGCCGCTTGCGCCGGCGATGGCCGATGGCCCGGTTGCCGAAGCGACGGCAGCCGAAGAGCAAGCGAGCTTTGAGGCTGACCGCGCCATAATCCTTAGCATGGCGGGCGATTACCGGGTCCGTTTCGATATGCAGGAGTCGACGCGCTGGCGTTCCGATTACACGCCGCTCGCGCCAAAAATGTCCGGCGGTTTTGAAAATGTCCGGGTGATCGAGGATACTGGCCGTACAATCGTACTCCAGCATATTCTCGTCATGGGCACCGAAGATGATCCTGTGATCGTCAAGCATTGGCGGCAGGACTGGGTCTATGAGCCGGAAACCTATCTCGCCTATGAAGGCGAGGGTGTGTGGACCGTGCAGGATGTGCCGGAACGCATGCGGCGGGGCCGCTGGTCCCAGACCGTTTGGCAGGTCGATGATTCTCCCCGCTATGGCGGCTGGGGCGAATGGACCGAAGAGGGCGGCGTTCCGCGCTGGCGCTCCAACTGGACGCTGCGTCCGCTGGCCCGCCGCGATGCGGTGCGTGAGCCCGTTTATGATCGCTATCTCTCGATCAATCGCCACTCGCCTTCGCCTGATGGCTGGATCCATTGGCAGGACAATATCAAGCAGGGCCTGGTCGACGGAGAAACTGTGCCGTTCGTGCAGGAATATGTGCTCAACACTTATAGCCGCACCGAGGATTATGATCCGGCACCGGGCGAAGCCTATTGGGCGAATACCGAAGGCTATTGGGCGGCTGTGCGCGGAGCATGGGCAGAGGTGATCGCGGCCAATGGCGGCATCACGCTGACCGAAGAACCCAGCATGGGCAACACGATTGCCGAAACGATTTACACGCTGGCACAGGAAGTTGACGCCGGAACCCGCGACGAAGCTTCGGCGATTGCGGAAGCGCAGGCAGTTATCCGTTCCAGCAACGGAGGCAGCGAGTAGCTTTGTAACGCGAATTGCGCCGCTGCCTCGCAGCGAGCGGCGCAAGGCTGGCTTCCCTTTCCCTGCTCTCCCAAAGAGCGTGCCCGGGAAACACAGCCAGCCAATTGGGCGCTCCGCGGCGTGGTCCCGCGGAGCGTCTTTTTTTTGTATGACCGCCAACGCTGGCCAAAACCCGCAATATCTGCCAGCTTTTACGGCATGTGGAAGACAGCCCTTCTCTACGCGCTGCTCCTGGCCGGGGCGGCCACGCTGCTGGCATGGATTGAATATCACTATCTGGTGCGGACTATCTCGGCCGAATTCTATATTATTGTGATTGCTGTGGGGTTTGCGGCGCTTGGCCTATGGGCCGGCAACCGGTTGACGGCCAAACCGCGCGGCGAATTCGAGACCAACCATGCCGCGATTGCCTCGCTGGGGCTCACAGCGCGCGAATGCGAAGTGCTGGAGCAACTCGCGGATGGCCATTCCAACAAGGAGATCGCCCGTACCCTCGGCATCTCTCCCAACACCGTCAAAACCCATGTCGCGCGGCTCTATGAAAAGCTTGAAGTGCAGCGGCGAACACAGGCGATCCGCAAAGCACGCGGTCTCTCGCTGATCCAGTGAACGGCGCTCGTAAAGATGGGCGATTTGGCGAAAATCACCCTTTCGGGCGATAGGATGAAGCGGCTTTGCGGCCTAGGTCCGGTGCTTCACGAAACAGGGAGAGGGGTATCATGACGAAATTTGCACTGATCTACGGAACGCTGTCTGGCCTGGTGGTCATCAGTTCGATGCTGCTCGGCATCATCTTTGGTGACACGCTGGGCATTCTCGCGTCTGAATGGGCCGGTTATCTCATCATGCTGGTTGCCTTCACGCTGATCTTCATGGGCATCAAACGCTATCGCGATATTGAGCTGGGCGGGGTGATCGGCTTTGGCCGCGCGGTCCTGCTCGGGCTCAGCATCTCGGTCGTCGCGGGCATTGCCTATGTCATCGTCTGGGAAATTTACCTGGCGAGCAGCGATTATGCCTTCATCAACGGCTATATCGCTTCGTCGATAGAGGCTGTTCGCGAATCCGGGGTCAGCGGTGCGGACCTGGACCGCGAAATCGCGGCGCTGGAGGATATGCGGCAAAGCTATGGCAATCCGCTGTTCCGCATGCCGATGACCTTTCTCGAGATTTTCCCGATCGGCTTGATCGTGTCGCTGGTCTCCGCCGCCATATTGCGCAAATCGGAAATGCTACCGGCTCAGGCTTGACGGTTCAGGGCGCGGCGGTCCGGCTGGCCCGCTGCGCCTCAACCATCGCGGCAACGCTTTCGAGCAGGGCGGGCGCGTCATAGACAATGCCGTCCTTGATCGTCCAACGTACGCCGCCAATGCGCTCCAGCTGGTTGGTGTCGCGGTTCAGACGCAGATGCCCGGTGCCGTAGAGCACCTTCAGATTCTCCAGCGGATTTTCCGGCACGATAACCAGATCGGCGAGCATGCCGGGCCGGATCATGCCGAAGGGCGGTTCTTCGCCGCGCGCCGCATAGATTTCCCGTGCGCCGTTGATCGTGGCGGCCTGGATCACCTCAAGCGGAGTCAGGCCCGCCTCCTGCAGCATTTCCAGTTCGCCGATATAGGCAAAGCCCCATGTCTGATAGATAAAGCCCGCGTCCGAACCTGCCGACACGCGCCCGCCGCGATCCAGATAGTCGCGGGTTAGCTGCATCCATATCCGGTAAAAATTGCGCCAGGCCACTTCATCCCCGGTTGACCAGTCATGATAATAGGATCCGTGATTGGTCAGGCTCGGCGAATAAAAGTCCATCATCGAAGGCAGGGTGTAGCGCTCATGCCATTCCGCCGTGCGCGCCCGCATCACGTCACGAGAGGCGGAATAGATGTTGAAGGTCGGGCTCAAGGTTACATCATGTTCGAGCAGGGTATCGAGATAGGCGTTCCATCGCTCGCTGCCCGGTTCGACAACCTGATCGGCCAGCCGGGCAATCTCCGAGAAGCGTGATTGCTCGTCGAGATAATTATAGTCGCTCGGATAGCGGACCACCGCACCCTCGCGCAGCAGCGATTCGAAATGCCCGTAAAAATGCGTGACTCCGGCCAGCCCGAGAGTCACCGCGCGTTCGGCATTCACCTCTGCCACGCCGCGCTGCCCGAGATGGGCGACCGTACCGAGATTATGCTGCGCGGCTTCGTCGAGAATGGCTTCGAGAATGGCCGGCGTCTCGTTGTTGAAAAACTTCACCCCGTCATAGCCCTGCTCCGCGATCCAGCGGACCCAGGCGCGGCCCTGTGCCGGGCTGTCGATTGCGCCGTTGCTCCACACATCGCCGGGCACGGCATAGGCAAAGATGCGCGGCGCAACGATGCTGTTTGCCGCGCTGCGCGCCCTATCGCTGAGCGAAGGATTGTTGGGCCCGAAATAAATGGGAACGCCGCGTATCGTGGTAACGCCATGCGCGAGCCATAGCCGGTAGCCATAGGAAGGCTGAGGCGCTTTGACCGGATCGCCATTATGGCCGTGCACATCCACAAAGCCGGGCATCACATACATGCCCTCCGCTTCGATCACATGATCAACGGTGCCGGGGGAGCGGGCCCGCGCATCGCCGCGATAAATCGCTTCGATTCGGTTTCCGGCGACCAGGATGTCGACCGGCCCTTCAGGCGGCGCGCCGCTGCCGTCGATCAGGGTCGCGCCGCGGATCAGCATCCGGCCGAACGGGCCGACGCCTTCGCCGGCCACCCGGTCAGGCACGCGTTCCATCTGCGGTGCGTTCTGCGCCTGGCTCCCGACGGGCAGGGTAATGGCCGCCAAGGCGAGCACCGCGATTCCGCAAAGCGATGAAAATAGCCGTGTCATGACGCGCCCCCTTTTTTGCCGAACCAAGCCTTACCGCGCTCTTGGACGTCTTTCAAAGGACCATATTGGCGGCGAGTTTCCCTGCGGCATAGATGCAACACCCATTTCTTAACACCGACCTGCACGGATATTCACCAGTTGTTCAACGCCTGCAATCTATGCATGCCTTCATGGTAATGGGTATCCGTCTTGCTTTTGCGCTTGGAGTCGCCGCGATGATCGCTGCGCCCGCGTCTGCCTTGGTGCAGCAACGCAGCGAGCAGGATATGGTGTTTGAGAACCGCCAGCAGGGCCGGGTTATGCCGCTCCGGGTGATCGAACGGCGTGTCGTCACGCAGATGCGCGGCTATGACTATCTCGGCAACCCTATTTATTTCGAGAGCAGTAACACCTATCGCATGACGTTCATGCGGGACGGCCAGGTCATTCGTGTAGAAGTGGATGCCGGGTCGGGCCGGATACGGAACCGAAGCGACAGGTAAAAATCC
>CAJQMX010000305.1 GCA_905479515.1 uncultured Parasphingopyxis sp. | reverse complement strand
GAAACAACAACCGCATATCTCTGCGGCGAATGTTCCACTCTTGCCCACTTCCGTTCGCATCGAACGACAACGTAGTAAGTGTCGCCATAATCAGCTGCGGGCTTTCTCTTCATCGTGAAAGTAGCTCTTTGCAGCGTGCTGTTCTCTCGTAAAGTAACCTTTGGTTCCATCGAACAATCGTGCTTGGTGGATGTGAGGCGATCCACTGCATCCTCGTCTTTGGTCCGCTGCCTAAATGCCTCCGCTATTTCTTGAACTGACTTACCGCGGATCAAGCGAAATGACATCTTCACGCCAAGATAATCGAATCGGGTATGCCTGACCGGCGGGTCATAGGCTAAGCTAATCGCAATCCTCCGCGTTCCAGCCTCTTCAATTAGTTCATCAGGAATAGGCAGCTCGAAAATGTGAAATTTGTCGTGCTCTAGTGTTGCTTCGGCGTATAACACGACGCGCGCATCATCAGACAGGCTTGCCTGGCGCAAATCAGGCCTACCGTATCCACACACTCTCAACACCGCTTCAGCCCCGTGAGGCTGAAGTATATTCTCCGCTGGCTCAGGGACGCGCGCTGAATTTGCAAGCAGCGCTCTGATCAGATTTGCTGACGCGTTTGGGAGGGATTCGAAAAGACTTGCGGCAACGTGGGCAACACGAGGGGCCGCAAACGACGTACCATGATCTGTCGTAAAAAGGCCTTTAATGTACTCCCGTCTAAGCGAAATGACTGAAAGTTCCCTCAACCCGCGTATGCGCTGCGTTGTACCATCATATACTGCGTTTCCGCCGTACTCACAAAACTCCGGCTTAATGCTGCCGCCAAGGCCAGGCCCACACCGAGTAAATGGGGATGGTTCATCAATACTTGCGACCGGGCGATAAGTTACATAGTTCTCTGTACCTGGCCCAGTATTAGACCGGTGCGCCAACGACCCGACTGTTACCACGATCGCACCCGTGGCGGGCTCAATAATCCGGGCTGCGTCAACTAGAAGATACCGCGGATACTCCTGAACATGTGTATCGTTTGTATCCCCATCTCCCGGCTCATATCTCGAATTACCAGAGGAAACGATGATAACCACATCCAACTCTCGCGCCAGGGTGTCTAAGATAGATGCCCAAGGGCTGACTTTCCCACCCCTGTACGGTAAACGAGGGTCGCCAAGCGATGCATTGAATACTCTGCATCCATACGTTTCGCGGAAGTACTTAATTGCCTGACGCATTTGAGTTGTTATTAGTCGCTCGTCATCGAACCGAAGGTCGCTGTTCAACACACGTGCGCTATATAGACGGAGGCGCGGTTGAAATGACCTGGTCCGTATGCACTCCTCAACGTCGCCATACAACGCGAGCCCTGCAACCATCGTCCCGTGGCCATGTACGTCTGCAGCGTCATCCCAAGAACGAGGGACGGTTGTCGCCTCTCCTACGGCCGGCGCTAGTAGTGGATGGCCTGAGCTAATCCCGCTATCGAGTATCGCCACACCAGGTGCGTTGGGATCAGGTTCTGACACCGCGGGTAGATCCTCAACGCCGACACTCAGCATTTCGCCGACTGCTAGCGTAGGCGCAGGCGGCAGGTCAAGTATCGCAACATGATCGATTTCCAACAGAGTCTTGACTAAAGAGCCCGCGCACCGGGCTCGAAGTAAGACGAGACTTTCACCAACATAGTGGTCCGTAACGCTTCCCCTGTTGTCAACAATGAATTTGCGCAACTCGCGAATCTTTTGCCTATTGAGATCGCCATTCCCAAGGTCCCACAACTCAATATCAATTACCATCTCGGCCGCATCACTGATCATTGCAGGCTCGGTGATTCCATCTGCGCGAAGGAGGCGACCAATTCTATCCGCTGGCCCGATTCGACTGATCTCGTCAATTGCAGCGAATATTTGTTGATGCGGTGGCCCTTTCTGCTCGGGTGGCGGCCCCCCTCTGTACTCATCAAGTCGACGCGTGAAGTCAGCCATTTCAGAGTCTGAAGAAAATAACACCAGAGTCTTATTTTCGTCAGCGCTTAGGAGGATCAAGCCACAACGCTCCCAGGGCTCCTCGTCTACCCCGGCTTTCTCATTCAGCTGAATTCGCAGTATTAGGTTGGGATCGATTCCACTGGGCCTTTCCCGCTGTGCGTGGTCGTCGAGAACCTCACCCAATTGCGTCCTTAGCGCCCCACCATGAGTGCTGTACTCCCTGTCTGGAGCTCTGCCGAAACCCGTCTTCTTACGCGACAGGTTATATTCGGCACGTGGTAGAATGAGGTGCGGATGATCTGGCATGGCCGGTCGTCCCCTTAACTTTCGTACTATGGGTTGCGACGTTCAGCGGCAGATTCCATTACCGCCATCCGTGAACGCTGCCGAGCCATGGCTCGACTAAAAGTCTCTTCATCTATGGCGTCCATATCCTCGAGAATAGCTAGCTTGACAGCATCGAAACATACTCGCTCCACATCGGCGTGACTCATCCCCTTGAGTTTAGAAGCGATTGCTTTTAGGTCGATACCGCCACGAGGGAAGTTCTTTAACTTCAATTGGAGAAGAGCGCGAATCTCATGAATCGACGGGCGCTCGAACATAAGGATCTCATCGAATCTGCGCCATAGAGCTGGATCCAGGAGCTGCTCGTGGTTTGTTGCAGCAATGATGATGCTGGGAGAATCGAAACTATCCAACAGTTGAAGAAAAGTGTTGATCACTCTTTTCAACTCGCCGTGTTCCGAGTTGTCGTCTCTCGCTTTCCCAATCGCGTCAAACTCGTCGAACAG
>CAJQMX010000304.1 GCA_905479515.1 uncultured Parasphingopyxis sp. | reverse complement strand
CTTTGCATGGGCTGTCGCGGACACAGCGATCAGTGGAACGTTCAGCTCCAATGGCGAACGCCTGGAGCGTATCGGGAAACAAACGGTGCTGTTCCGCAAGGTCGCCGGCACCTGGCAGGTCATTCACACGCACTCGTCCTCTCGTGCGCCGCGATAAGGAGGAAATCCAAACTGCCGCGTGCTGGCCAAGTTGAAATGCAATCGGCAAGCGGCGATGATATTGAGTATACCCCATATGGGTATTAGGTCATGACTGTCCTGTCCTTCCCCCAGAAACCCTACTTCAAACTGGCCCATAAAGTGCGGGCTGGACATTGGTTTGAAGCTGACGCTGCTGCTTTTGTGAGCACCGAAGGCGACGTCACGGCACGGGTCGAGGCCGAATATGAGTTGCTGCTAACCCAGCGTCTGATCCTTCAACCCCGCTTAGAAGCGAGCCTTTCTGCTCAGGATATGCCTGACCTGCAACTCAGTTCTGGTTTAACCAGCGTTGATGCCGGCCTGCGCCTTCGCTACGAAATTGTTCGCGAATTCGCGCCATATATTGGCGTCGAATGGCAAAGCGCTATTGGCGATACCGCAGACTTCATTGAGGCGTCTGGAGGCGAAAAAGATCAAACGGCATTGCTCGTCGGTGTGCGAACCTGGTTCTAAACATGATGGAGATCTAAATTGGCCGATATGGGGCATATGATTTTCGGCAATCTTGGCGCGCTGATTTTTTGGGGCGTCCTGGCATTGCTGATCTATGTCGCTGTGCGTGCGACCATCAATCGGGACGGGGCGGACTCCAAGTCCAACGACCCGGTCGATATCCTCCGGCGACGATATGCGCGCGGCGAAATAGACAAGGAAGAATTTGATCGTCGCATGAAAGACCTGAGCTAACGCCGCTTGCAGACCCCACAATTCTTGAGGGGTCAGGCAAGTGTCCGGCGTATCACCCAGACAATGCCAGTCGCTGAAGATAGCGACGCTCACGCATATGGCTAACTGGGAGGCGCTTTTGGGCGATTTGATTGAACCGAACCTGCATCCGATTCTGGTGCATTTTGCCTATGCGCTTAGCCTCACGGCTTTGGCCTCTTAT
This sequence comes from uncultured Parasphingopyxis sp., assembly GCA_905479515.1. The sequence goes on along the minus strand of CAJQMX010000304.1, from coordinate 16,256 downwards.
GTGTTGGCCGCCTTTTCGCCTGTCGAGCGATGGCGAGAGACTCTGCGCCCGGCCGCGGACTGGATGCTGGCCTTTAGTGCGATCGCAATCGTGCTGACAATCGCGGCAGGATTTCAAGCCTATTACACGGTAGATCATGACGCGCCGTCGCATGCAGCGATGACCACCCACCGCAACTGGGCTGTACCATCCGGCCTCGCCATCCTCCTATTGGCGGCCTGGCGATGGACGGGAAGAGCAAAAGCCGCCTCAGGCATTTTCGTCACAGGCTTGGCTGCGGCCGCGCTCGCCTTAACCGTCACGGCCTGGTGGGGCGGCAAAATCGTCTATGGCTACGGCCTTGGGGTCAAAAGCCTGCCGCAGGTGACAGGAGATGGCCACGACCATGATCATGGCGGCGGCGGCGTCACGGCAGATCATGATATGGATCCCATGCCAGATTTAGCGCCGACCGCGGCTGCCCATGAAAACTCCGATGGCCATCACGACGTCGCTCCAATCAGTCATGACAATAGTGATGGGCACCATGATGGAGACAGCCCGTCCACAACACCCGCGCCACAAGCTGGATCGCCGGCGAGCGTCGCTGACGCTTTCGGCGAAGCGTTAAAAGCAGGTGATGAGGCGGCGCTGCGCGCGCTGTTTTCCCCCGACGTCGTGATCGCTGAGGGCGGCGGCGCCGAGCGCTCATTCGAAGAGTATGCCGGCCATCATATGCCCGCAGACATGGCTTATACAGCCGCGGTTTCATTCGATCTCAAAGACCGAAACATTCTCGAGAATAGCGATATCGCTACGGTGATCTCTCAATCGGAGATTAATGGCGCCTATAGAGGCGAGCCCGTGCACCGCCAAGCTATGGAAACCATGGTTCTCAAACGCGACGCTGGGGTCTGGAAGATTCACCATGTCCATTGGTCATCCGCGCCGATCACCGAAGATCACGAGCACTGATAAATGGCTGGGGGTGGCCAAACACAGCTTGCGGACCCGCTGATGGGTCAAAACCACTTCACCGCGGTGCGGTGGGTGTTGGCGATCGCTGTAGTACTCGGTCATATCTGGCTCCTCACGACAGGGTTCGAACCGTTTCGCATCCACGAATGGACTGCCAGCTATATGGCCGTGAACGGGTTCTTCGTCCTGTCAGGCCTCTTGATTGCCAAGAGTCTTCATACAAGGCGCGATATGAAGGCTTATGCAGTTTCACGGTTTCTGCGGATCTACCCAGCTCTGGTGATTATACTTGCGGCTTTTGTCCTCGTCTTCGCGCCTGTCTATTCGGCCGAGGGCGGCGGATCATTGTTTCAGCCGGAGACCTGGCAATACACCTACAAAGTCTTGGCGCTTGGCGATCCCGACAGCGCGCCCGCACAGATATTCTCTCAGAATTTGGAAACCGACTTTAACGGGCCGCTCTGGACCATTCGGTTCGAGCTAGCAGCGTACATCCTAGCGGGCATCGCGTTCATGTTTGGCACCGTCAACGGCCCATGGCGTGTTCTTAGCGTCTTCTTGCTTGTGCAATCGGTCTATCTTAGCGCGCCTTTGTTCATCGATACGAGTGCGCTCCCGCCGAGCGTGATGTCCTTGCTCCGCCTCTCATCGGCCTTTCTGCTCGGAATGACGCTTTGGCAGTGGCCTATTTTGCGCAGACCGCCCCTCTTGGCGGTCGCAGGTCTGATTGCAGCGTTCGCGCTCCTTGGCGGCGGCCCCCTCGGCGAATTGTTTGCGACCCTTGCCCTCACAAGCCTAATGCTTCGAGCTGGATTGCCAAAACGTGCGTCCGTCCGCATCGCCAAAATTCCGGACTATTCGTACGGGATTTATATCTGGCACTACCCGCTTTTGCAGGTATTTCTGGTTGGACAACCAGATGTTAGCCCCGCTGTCCTGGCTATAATGACCGCGCCGCTCATTCTGCTCGTCGCGGCCACTTCGTGGCATGTCATCGAAAAGCCAGTGCTTGCTCTGAAGCTGCGCGCCCGCTCGATAAACCAAAAAACCGTATCGCCGGAGGTGGCCGCATGACCTCCGCGTCGCATTCACTGATTGAAACATTGCTTCGGGCTCAAAGCCAATTTGAGAAGCTTATAAGCAGCGCATCTGAAAACACACCCGCAACTAAGTTTGCAGAAATGGCATTCATGACGGCCGAGGTGTGCATTCTTCTTTCTGAGGCATTTGCGAAGTCGATCGAACACCGCCGAGAAAATCTCCTCAGGGCACTACGAGCGATGGCAGGTATTTTCAGAGGCCTTGAAAGAGCCTCGCTGGAAACGACGAGCAACAGCCCGAACAGGCTCGGGACCGCGTGCGGTCAATGCGAAACAGCGATCTACGCTTTTCTTAAAGCAACCGAGCCTGACACTCAGGGGAGATTGAAATGAGCGCGGCGCCCTGGTCTGGCGCGTTGGCCATCGGGGTCGGCTGGGCCGCGCTCGACGCTCGCCTTGGCAAGAACACGGCACATGCTCATTTGGCACATCAGGCCATACTCGGGCTGGATGGCGCAGTCGTGGTGACGACAAACTCAGAGATAGTAGCCCCGACCGGCAAGGCTATTCACATCCCTACTGGGCAGACCCATTCCATCGGTCCTGAGGGACGCCTGACGCGCTCGATCTATATTGACCCGCGCTTTTCCGGAATTCGAAACGATCAGCAATGCAATCAGCCTGCCTGCCTTTCGGATGATCTATCAGCCGCTCTAGAGCACATCAGCGACATTAGTCAGGCGCGCGATTGGGCGAAAAGGTTCGCGGGCCGGTTGCCTGGTTCGGCCATAGATTCACGCCTACAAAAAGCCCTTGGCAACGTTCGCGCACTCGCCAATCCCGCCGCTCTGGCGCGCGAGCTCGCGCTGTCTCCAACTCGGCTGCGAGAGATCGTCAAGGCGGACTTCGGTGTTCCGCCCAGCAACCTATTGCAATGGTTGCAATTGCTCGGCGCCGCTAAGGCAATGGAGGCGTCGTCCAGTCTCGCTGATGCAGCGGCCGCGGGCGGTTTTGCTGACCAGGCGCATTTCACTCGCCGACTGCAACAATGGTTCGGGGTGACCCCAAAAATTGGCCTGTCGGGTTTGGAGGTGTCCGTCGATGATCTCAGCTGATCCCTCACCCAACGCGGATTGGTCGGCGCGCTTGTCTTGCTCAAGACAACGATGCGGGCCCTAAGTATATATACGGAGTAACCAATACCCCCTATGGGTATTAACTCATTTTCGAAGCAACGCATCGCTGTCGCACGAATTATGTGGCGGCAACAACCAAAGAGAAGGAAAACACCATGCGCCTCATCCCCACTGGGCACGCCCTATCCATTTTTCTCGCCATCACGTTTACGCTCTGTATCGCATGGGGGTTGGTCGCACCGCCTAGTCTCCACATGCACGGTGCGTGGGAAGAGCTCCTACCCGGATTTGAATTCATTTCGGTTTCAAGCTTCTTCCTCGGCCTCATCGAGTCCTACGTTTACGGCTGGTATATCGCGCTTGTCTTCGTACCGCTCTACCGGCTGTTCAATCGCCAAAAAGCCTAATGCCAGAACTCCATTAGAGATCAGCCGCCCAACCCGGGCGCTGACCTTTAAGAGTGACACTGAAGCCAAACCCCGGAGGGGCGGATATGACCAATACCGATCATAAACATCACGACCATGGACATCATGATCACCACCACGGGGATGATCATGATTGTTGCCATGGTGGCGGAGACGCCGATGCCGGCGCGGACGGCAAATATGATCTCGTCCCGCAGGGCTACACAGGCACGGTCTATACATGCCCGATGCATCCAAATGTTCGCGACGTCCGAAACTCCGGGTGCCCTATCTGCGGCATGGCGCTGGAGCCAGAAGGTGTTGTCGTAGGCGAAGAAGACACTTCAGAACTCGACGATATGACCCGTAGATTCTGGATCAGCGCCATCTTCACCATCCCGCTTGCCATTTACGCCATGGGTGACCTGATCTCCGGCAAACCCCTCGAAGGGCTTTTGCCCGCCGGTTGGTCCCAATGGGCTCAATTCGTGCTGGCGGCTCCTGTCGTCCTCTGGGGCGGATGGCCATTCTTCGTCCGTGGTGTTCGGTCGGTACGGACGATGAACCTCAACATGTTCACCCTTATCTCTCTCGGCGTAGGCGTTGCTTTTGTCTTCTCGCTTGTTGCAACAGCTTTGCCAGGCATCTTTCCGCACGCATTTCGCAATGAGGCTGGCGAAGTCGCTGTATATTATGAAGCGGCCGCGGTGATCACGACGCTCGTATTGCTCGGGCAGGTTCTTGAGCTGCGAGCCCGAAGCGCAACATCGGGAGCAATCCGCGCGCTCCTGGAACTCACCCCGCCGACAGCAAACCGAATCGTGGCGGACGGACAGGAAGAAGAGGTTTCCGTCGACGATGTCCAGAGCGGTGACCGGCTACGGGTCCGGCCAGGCGAAAAAGTACCTGTCGACGGCGAAGTTGTTGAAGGGCGTTCGAATGTCGACGAGTCCATGATCACTGGAGAACCTATTCCAGTCGAGAAAGCAGCAGGGGATCCGATTACCGGCGGTACAGTTAACGGCACCGGATCACTCGTCATGGCCGCGACGCGCGTCGGCGAAGATACAATGCTATCGCAAATCGTACGCATGGTCGCCGAAGCTCAGCGCTCACGCGCGCCCATCCAGAAGCTCGCCGACACAGTGGCCGGCCTGTTTGTCCCGGCCGTCGTCGTGATCGCGATTATCACTTTCATCGTCTGGGCGATTTTTGGGCCTCACCCGGCCATGGCTTTTGCGATCGTCAACGCCGTGGCTGTGTTAATTATTGCGTGTCCCTGCGCGCTTGGCCTTGCAACGCCGATGTCAATTATGGTCGCCACAGGAAAGGGCGCACAGAGCGGCATTCTGATCAAAAATGCTGAAGCGCTCGAGACGTTTGAAAAAGTCGACACGATCGTCGTCGATAAGACCGGCACTTTGACAGAGGGCCACCCCAAACTTGTGACAGTCGAGCCTGCGAGTGGTCTCGCAGAAGCAGACTTCCTGGCTTACGCTGCCGCGATTGAACGCGGGAGCGAGCACCCTCTTGCGCAAGCCATCGTCAACGGGGCCGAAGAGCGCGGCGCAGCGCGCCTGAAGTCGACCGATTTTGAATCAGTCACCGGAGAAGGCGCGCAGGGCCGGGTCGATGGAAAGCTTTTCGCCATCGGCAACGCCAAGATGATGCGCCGGGTCGGTGCTTTTGACGAAACACTGAAAGCCCATGCTGAAACCTATCGCCGCGACGGCCAGACGGTGATGTTCGCCGCTCTGGACGGCAAACCGGCGGGCCTGATTGGTGTCGCCGATCCAATCAAAGAAACGACCCCTGAAGCCATAGCCGCCTTGCACAAGGCTGGCATGAAAGTCGTCATGCTGACAGGCGACAGCCTGGCAACAGCACAAGCGGTTGCACGCCAAATCGGCATTGATGAGGTAGAGGCCGATGTGTCACCAGAAGACAAAAACCGGATCGTGCGCGAACTCCAATCGAAAGGTGCGGTCGTCGCCATGTGCGGCGACGGCATCAATGACGCGCCTGCCCTTGCTCAAGCGGATATCGGAATAGCCATGGGAACCGGTACAGATGTGGCCATGGAGAGCGCCAGTGTCACCCTGGTCAAAGGCGATCTTCGCGGTGTCGCCCGCGCGCAGCGGCTGAGCCGCGCGACGATGGGCAATATTCGCGAAAACCTGTTCTTTGCCTTTATCTATAATTCGCTCGGCGTGCCGGTTGCTGCCGGCGTCCTCTATCCGTTCTTTGGACTGCTTCTCAGTCCAATTATCGCCGCCGCCGCGATGAGCCTCAGCTCATTCTCGGTCATCGCGAATGCGCTGCGACTTCGCTCCGTCAAACTATAATTTCGAAGGAAATTCTTATGTCAAAATGGATTCTTGGTGCCTTGGCCACCGCCCTTTTTGCGCTTGCCGCTGGGTTTTTCGTCTCGGGCGGTTTGGCGAGCCCTGCAAATGCGCAAACCATTACCGTCTATAAAACACCCTGGTGTGGATGCTGTACGGCCTGGATAAAACACCTTCAGCGCGATGGTCTTGAAGTACGTGTTATCGAACGCGAAGACCTTGCGCCTGTGCGGGCCTCGCTGAACGTGCCCGATGAGCTTGCCTCCTGCCACACTGCGTCGGTTGATGGCTACGCGATTGAGGGCCATGTCCCAGCCTCGGAAATTCGTAAGCTTCTGGAAACCCGGCCAGATGCGGCGGGGCTTTCGGTGCCCGGCATGCCAATGGGCTCTCCCGGAATGGAAACGACAAGCCCGCCTGACGCCTATGATGTCATTCTGTTTAGTGCGAAACAGCAAAGCGTATTCGCGAGCTATGTCGGCCGCTTCCCAGCTGAACAGGCGGTCGGGCAATGAAATCCGAAACCTATAAAAAAGGCTCGCTAAGTCTCGCAGGAACCATTGCGATGGGCACCGGTGTCATGATTGGCGCCGGGATCTTCGCACTGACCGGGCAAGTCGCGCAATTCTCAGGACCGGCGTTTCCGCTCGCCTTTTTGCTTGCGGCCGTGGTCAGCGGGTTCAGCGCCTACACCTACATCAAAATGTCGAACAAATATCCGTCGGCCGGCGGCATCGCGATGATCCTTCAAAAAGCCTATGGGCCAACGACAATTGCCGCCGCCAGCGCGCTGCTCATGACTATGTCGATGATTATCAATGAGAGCCTCGTCGCTCGCACATTCGGCGCCTACACATTGCAACTCTTTGATGTTTCGAAAGACAGTATTCTGGTACCCGTTCTGGCCGTCGGATTGATCGTTTTTGCGTTTATAATCAACATATCCGGAAACAAAATCATTGGCGGCGTATCCAAAATTGCTGCGGTCCTGAAAGTTGGCGGCATTCTGATCTTTGCTGGCGCGGCGCTCTGGGCCTCCGGCCTTTCTTTTGAAGCAGCCTCCTCGGCCACAACAAATGAGACTGGACCTGCGGGATTCCTCGCCGGCGTCGCCCTCGCCATTCTTGCTTTTAAAGGGTTCACCACGATCACCAATAGCGGCGATGAAGTCAAAGACCCCAATAAGAATGTCGGCCGCGCGATCATTTGGTCGCTGGCGATCTGCCTTGTTGTCTACATGGCTGTCGCTCTAGCGGTCGGGTCCTCACTGACACTTGAAGAAATTGTCGCAGCCAAGGATTTCTCGCTCGCAGAAGCCTCGCGCCCGGCCTTTGGTGATTTTGGCGTGGCGTTTACCGTGATCATTGCAATCATCGCCACCGCGTCGGGACTGCTCGCCAGTGTCTTCGCGGTTTCGCGCATGCTCGCTATGCTGACGAATATGAACCTCATCCCCCACAAGCATTTTGGCATGCCCGGCGGCATCCAGAAACACACGCTTGTCTATACCGTTGTTTTGGCTGCCTTCCTGGCCGCTTTCTTCGATCTTGGGCGGATCGCTTCACTCGGCGCGATTTATTATCTCGTAATGGATATTATTATCCATTATGGCGTGCTGCGCTATTTACGCGAAGATGTCGGCGCCCGCGCCTCTATTCTAGTCGCCGCCATATTATTCGATCTGATTGCCCTTGGCGCCTTCCTGTTCATCAAAGCGACCGCAGACCCTATGATTGTCGTCATCGCGATTGGGTCAATGGCTGCAATCTTTGCTTTCGAAGCGCTCTATCTCGGCCGGATCCGCGGCAAGGAGGCGCCCGATCATGCGCACTCTCACTCGTGATGTAACTGGTCCGCCGGGGGTAAACCTGGTGGTGTTCTGTGAGCGAGCGGTGAGCAGGACTGGGATCCTTATTGGTTTAAATGCGATGGCGCATCCTATCGCGGGGCGTGTGACAACGCTTTCGCGGACCCGGCACACCGCGAGGTTCGCGCCATGATCCTGGCGATTGTCATCTCCGCAGTCACCTTCGTGCTATCCGGCGCGCTTCACTATGCGATTGTCTCAGGCGCATTCCGCCACCTCGGAGCGGCCAGCTATCATCGCGGCCGCAAACTGGTCACTGCGCTTTGCGTCTCGGGGATTGCGCATCTCGCGGCGGCCAGTCTTTACGCCCTCGCTTATGGCCTGGGCCGCGCCCTGGATATAGGTGATCTAAGCGGTGATACGCCGACGACAGCCATGGACGTCTTTTACTTTTCGCTCGTCAGTTACACCTCACTCGGTCTTGGCGACATTGTTCCAACCGGCCATTTGCGCTTCGTCGCCGGTGTCGAGGCGCTGAATGGTTTTCTGCTCATCAGTTGCTCGGCGGCGATGCTGTTTCTGTTCATGACGGAGCAGAGCGGGGAAAGCAGGCAATGAGACCCCCCACACGCGCTTCAATACAGTTACACCTGAAATGTTTGGCGCGCGCCTGCGCCTATAAGGGAAGGAACTCGGCCACGCGTATTATTGAGGAATGGGGGCACAAATGACCAATATGGTAAAACGCTATGGTCTGATCGGCATCGCCATCGTCTTCCTCGCTGCCGCGATTGTCGGCTGGACACAGCTACGCAACCCCCATGAAGAGCGCGGCCATATCGAAGTGTTCGGAAATGTCGATGTGCGCCAGGTCAATCTGGGTTTCAAAGTTCCCGGGCGCCTCGCCGAAATGATGGTCGATGAGGGCGACAAGGTCGCTGCGGGTGCAGTTGTCGCAAAACTCGAGCCGATTGACTATGAAAATGAGGTGAAACTCGCGCAAGCGCGGGTTGCGCGGTCTCAAGCTGCGCTCAACGTTTTGCTCGCCGGCTCCCGACCCCAGGAAATCGCGCAAGCTGAAGCGCAGCTCGCCGAAGCAGAAGCGGCTCTGACCGTCGCTGAAACCACCCTGTCGCGACAGGAGTTTCTTGCCGAGCGAGATATCGCCTCACACCAGGCACATGAGGAAGCCGAAGCGCGGCATGGCGCGGCCATTGCGCAGCGTGACGCCGCCGCAAAAAGCTTGGAGTTGGCGCGCATTGGACCGCGCTCTGAGGATATCGATCAGGCGCGTTCGGTGCTGGCCGCCGAACAAGCCGCTCGCGCCCTGGCTGAGCAACGCGTCGCCGATACGATGCTGACCGCCCCAAATGAAGGCATCATTTTGACACGTGTTCGCGAGCCGGGCGCAATCATCGGCGCAGGGGAAACCATTTATACCTTAACCTTGACCTCGCCGGTCTGGGTGCGCGCCTATATTGAAGAGCCAGATCTTGATTTCATCCAGGCCGGTATGGACGCTGAGGTGCGCACCGACTCCGGACGCGTCTACACAGGCCAAATCGGGTTCATTTCGCCGGTCGCCGAGTTCACGCCAAAGACGGTCGAAACCCGGTCATTGCGAACCAGCCTTGTCTACCGCGTGCGCATCATCGTTGAAGATCCAGAACACCGCCTGAAACAGGGCATGCCGGTTACAGTCATGCTCAGCCCCGACCGGGATGTTTGAGCGTGCCGGGCCCGCTGATCCAGATAGATCAACTCAGCAAGCGCTTTGATAAGGGCGCCCTTGCGGCGCTCGATTCTGTTACGGCCCATTTCAATGCAGGGGAAGTCACTGGTCTGGTTGGTCCCGATGGGGCTGGAAAAACCACATTGCTGCGTCTGATCGCAGGCTTACTGGTTCCCTCAACAGGTAAGATCACTGTCAACGGTCTGGATCCTGTCACGGATAGCGGAGCGGTTCACCGGATTGTGTCCTATATGCCCCAGCGGTTTGGGCTCTACGAAGATCTGAGCGTCCAGGAAAACCTGACGCTGTACGCTGATCTGCGGTCAGTTCTAGGGTCAGACCGCGAAGAGGCCTTCGAGCGGCTTTTGGGATTTACAGGCCTCGCACCTTTTACAAACCGGCTGGCTGGAGCGCTTTCCGGCGGTATGAAGCAAAAGCTTGGCCTTGCCTGCGCCCTCATCAAGAAACCCGACTTGCTGTTGCTTGACGAACCAAGCGTTGGCGTCGATCCGATCTCCCGGCGAGAGCTTTGGCGCATGGTCTATGAACTGGTCGATCAGGGGATTGGCGTCGTCTGGAGCACGGCCTATTTAGATGAAGCTGAACAATGCGCCCGCGTGCTGCTCCTGAATGAAGGCGCCTTGCTTTATGCAGGCTCGCCGCAAGACCTCACAGACCGGGTCGCCGGTCGCACCTACCAGATCCGGCATATCGACACCGATCGCCGCGAAGTCCTAAGCGAAGCAACAAAGCTGGCAACCGTGATTGACGGCGTTATCCAGGGAAGCCGCGTGCGTCTGGTCATGGCCGAAGGTGCCGATCCGCCAAATCTCGCGCCGCTGAACGCGGGCCTAGCAGCTGAAATCTCGCAAATCCCGCCGCGGTTTGAAGATGCCTTCATGGATCTGATCGGCGGTGGATTTCGCGCGACCTCACCTTTTGCCAATCGAGAGGATAGCGCCGAACATACTATGAATCAGGTGGTCGAGGCGCGTGCGCTAACGCGGCGGTTCGGGGATTTCACAGCTGCTGATAATATCAGCTTCGAAGTGGGGCGCGGTGAAATCTTTGGCCTGATTGGACCCAATGGCGCTGGCAAGTCGACCACGTTCAAAATGCTGTGCGGTTTGCTCCAGCCGAGCGAGGGCTCGGCCCGTGTGGTTGGCCTTGATTTGCAAAACGCCCCAAGCAAGGCGCGCGGCCGGATCGGCTATATGGCTCAAAAATTCTCGCTCTATGGCGATCTTAGCGTTCAGCAGAACCTCGATTTTTTTGCTGGTGTTTATGGCCTGACAGGCAAATCCCGCAAAGACGCCATCTCTCAAATGATTGAGACGTTCGGGTTTGCTGACAGGCTGGATGTCAACGCCATGGGGCTGCCGCTTGGCTATAAACAACGCCTGGCGCTCGCCTGCGCGGTTATGCACGAACCGGATGTCCTTTTCCTTGATGAGCCGACATCCGGTGTTGATCCACGCACCCGGCGAGAGTTCTGGACCCATATCAATGCGATGGTCGCCAATGGCGTCACGATCATGGTGACAACGCACTTCCTGGATGAGGCGGAATATTGCGATCGGATGGCGCTTATTTATCGCAGCAAGATGATCGCCAGTGGCTCACCTGATGAGTTGAAAGACCGCGCCCGCGCAAGCGGCATGATGGACCCAACGCTTGAGGACGCGTTCATTGCGCTGGTTGAGCAGAGTGATCGAGAGCGCGAGGCGGGATGAAGGACCGCGAACCCCTTGCGCTGCGGTGGCGACGTCTGACCGGCCTGATCGTAAAGGAGTCGCGCCAGGTTCTGCGCGACCCGAGTTCCGTCTTGATCGCGGGCGTGATGCCGCTCTTGCTTCTCTTCCTGTTCGGCTATGGCGTAACCTTTGATCCACGCCAACTTGATGTCGCATTGGTGGTTGAGCAGCAGTCATCGGAAACTGCGAGCTTCCAAGCCTCGCTTGAAAACTCAACCCTGTTCGAGGTCGAAACGGGCCCGGATCGTCGCCTGTTCGAGCGCGCGCTGACACTTGGCGAATTGGATGGGTTAATCGTACTGCAAGCTGATTTCGCGGAGAAAGCGTTTCGGGCCGAAGGCGCGCCTATTCAGGTTATCGTGGACGGCGGTGATCCGAACACGGCATATCTGGTCAGTGGTTATGTCGAGCTCCTATGGGCCAACTGGCTGGAACAGGAATGGATCAGCCGTGGACGACCGGCCCTGGCGCCAAGTGTGCAGCTGGAACCGCAAGTCTGGTTCAATCCGGAGATTTCGAGCCGAAACTATCTCGTGCCAGGATCGATTGCGATCATTCTGACAACGATTGGCGCGCTCCTCACCGCCCTGGTCGTCGCACGCGAATGGGAGCGTGGCACGATGGAGGCATTGCTCGCGACGCCGGTTGGTATCTTGGAGCTGCTGATTGGCAAACTGGTGCCATACTTCCTGCTCGGGCTGGGCTCCATGGCGCTCGCGGTCATCACAGCCGTGCTTTTGTTCGGCGTGCCGTTTCGGGGTTCGCTCGCCGTGCTCATTCTGTCCTCATCGCTCTTCATGCTGTGCTCGCTCGGTCAGGGCCTTCTGATCTCTACCTTGACCCGCAACCAACTGGTCGCCGCGCAAACCTCAGTTTTAACCGCCTTCCTACCGGCTTTCTATTTTTCGAACTTCGTATTCGAAATTGACAGCATGCCGCTCGCATTGCGCCTGATCAGCTATGGCGTCCCCGCCCGATACTATGTCTCGACCTTGCAAACTGAGTTTCTCGCAGGCGACGTCTGGAGCGTTATCGTTCCGGATCTGATTGGGCTCGGCGTGTTTGCGCTCATCATCTTCGCTCTCACGGCGCTGACCACGCGCACGCGTCTGGAATAGCGGCATGTTTCAACGCATCTGGTCTCTCATTATCAAGGAGCTTCTCGCCAGCGCCCGCGACCCGCAAACTCGCTGGGTCGTGCTGTTTTCGCCGCCTTTCCTTCTGGTGATTTACGCCTTCGCCATCACCCAGGAAATCTCCAGCGTCACGCTCGGCGTGTACACCCAGGATCGCGGCGTCGAGGCGCGAGAACTGATCAGCAGATTCGAGGGTTCACCGACGTTTGAAGAAATTCTCTATCTGCGTCGCGACGCCGATATCGCCGCGGCAATTGATTCTCGTTCGGTCGATTTGGTCTTGAGGATCGGTCCGGACTTTTCCCGGCAATTGGAGCGCGGTGAACCAGCGAACGTACAGCTCATTCTGGATGGCCGCGCCTCCAACGCCGCCCAAATCCTTGCAGGTTATTCTGGGCGGATCGTCCAGGATTTCAACGAAGATCAAGCGACCGCGCTCGGTGTGCCGACCCTCACCAAGGTCGTGACCCGTGTTTGGTACAATCCAAATCTCGATCCGCTTTGGTCAGCCGTACCAGCGCTGTTTGCCGTCCTGACCGCGATTGTCGGGTTCATGGTCTCGGCCCTGTCCATCGCACGCGAGCGCGAACTTGGTACATTCGAGCAGCTGCTTGTGTCGCCGCTCAGGCCAACAGAGATTCTGATCGGCAAGGCGGTGCCGGCTCTGATGATCGCCCTGGCAAGCGCGACAGCAATGCTGATCCTTGGCTGGCTGGTTCTGGATGTTCCCCTGCGCGGGTCTCTGCTTCTGCTTTATGCCAGTATGATCATCTATCTCGCCGCGATCATCGGGATTGGTCTGTTTATCTCTTCGCTCGCAGCAACACAGCAACAGGCGATCATCGGTCTTTTCATCTACATGATGCCAGCTGTCCTATTGTCAGGGTATGCAACCCCGGTCGCCAATATGCCCGATTGGCTCCAAGCTTTGAACGAGTCCAATCCGATCATGCATTTCATCGTGATCAGCAAGGCCGTCTATATGAAGGACGCGCCAGCTGAACTCTTCTTCCACCATACCTGGCCCATGGCGGTTATCGCTGTCGTGACCCTTACCGCAGGCGCCTGGCTGTTTCGCAGGCGCGTGTCCTGACCCAAAATTAAGCAATCAAGAGGACCAAAAATATGTGCCTATCAGCAGAAGTCAGTTTCATCGCCGCCGCAGGGCTTATCCCGGCAGGCGCGCTTAGCATGCGCCAGGCCTGGCGGGGCGACCGGCGTTATTTGCCACTGGCAACCCTGCCACTCCTGTTCGGACTGCAACAGCTTGCTGAAGGCGTTGTCTGGGTTGCCGGCGCCGGCCAGAATACCGAGCTCATTGCCACCGCTTCACTCAGTTATATGTTCTTTTCCTGGCTCGCATGGCCTGTCTGGATCCCGGTCTCGACTTTCGCCTTGGAGCCGGCGAAGCGAAAGCCCTACTTCCTCATATTCGTGATTGTCGGCGCGATGCTCGGCGCCTTGCAATATGTGCCTTACTTCGCGCATGCGGATTGGCTCAACACGCGCTTCCTCTCGCACGTGATCATCTATGAAGGTACTGAGCTGCTGGACTTTGTTGGCCGCCGAGAAGTCACTTATGCAATCTATATATCGGTCGTGATCTTGCCGTTGTTGCTATCATCCGTGCGCGGTGTGCGCATCTTTGGCCTGCTGGCGCTGGGTGTGCTCATCACCACCTATACCTTCTTTGCATACGCCTATGTGTCAGTCTTTTGTTTCGGCGGTGCTTTAATGTCATTCTATCTCGTCTGGATGATGTTCAAGGGCGATGGCGCGCCGCAACGCCGCTTAGAAGGTTCATTCGAGGCCGTATGAGGTCTTAGAGATAACCGCTGGTCCCTCCAATATCGGCCGGGGATTTTGAAGCGCTCATTCGCGAAACAGAAACGCATCACAAATCGTTTTCCGAGGGGGCGCGCGAGATGTCGCGTAATACAAATCAGAAGCTAAAGAACTGGTTTTTGGAGCGCTCCAGAATTTCCGATCGCGTCCACAAGGCCGACACCGTATATCAGTTTGCTCCTTGTCTGAGAGGACCAATACTCATGCCGACAAGAAGACAAACACTCTGGGGACTCGGTGGTGCAGCGGTTGCAACCGTCGGCGGCCTATCCCTGCTATCTAACTTGAGAAGCCATGCGGGGCCCTCAGCATCATCGGTCCAATCCTCCTTCAAACTGCCTGAAATACTTAAAGGAACGCGGAAGGGGGCTGAAACAGTTTATGATCTCCAGCTTCAGACGGGCACCTCGAATTTCTTGGAAGGTTTGCAAACCGAGACAATCGGGATCAATCAACCGTATCTTGGCTCATTGCTTGAGATGCAGTCGGGTGAAAGCGTCAAACTAAATGTCCACAACGCGCTCGATGAAACGGCGACACTTCATTGGCATGGCTTTCACTTGCCAGCGAGGTTCGACGGCAATCCGCATCAGGCAATTGCCCCCGGCGAAACTTGGTCAGCTCAGTTCGTCGTTCGCCAGAGAGGTGGACTCTACTGGTACCATTCGCACGCGCATAAACGCTCAGGCCCGCAAGTCTATCGCGGGCTGGCCGGACCGATCTATGTTCGCGAAGAAGAAAGCGACGCACTGGATTTGCCAAGCGAGTATGGCGTAACCGACCTGCCTTTGATTGTTCAAGATCGCGCCTTCCAGCGTGATGGTCAGCTTATTTATGGCACCTCGATGCATACTTTGATGATGGGTATGCTCGGAGATACGCTTCTCGTGAATGGCGTGATCGACCCTGTATTTGAATATACAACCGACCTGCTTCGGCTGCGCCTCCTGAACGGATCGAACGCCCGCATCTACAGATTTTCATTCAATGATGGTCGCAGCATGCGCCAAATTGCCAGCGATGGCGGTCTGCTAGCGGCACCGGTGCCTCTGACAGATATTATCCTCTCTCCTGGTGAGCGTGCAGAGATTCTCGTTGACCTCAGCAACGGTCAGCCCGCTCAGCTTGTCGCCCATCCAGTCCAGAATTCGATGATGGGCGGGCGCATGATGAGAGGCCGGATGGGCAACCGCCAAATGCGAGGGTCGGGTCCAGAGTTGCCGGTTCTATCGCTGCTGCCAGCGCCTACGCGGCGATCAGCCGAGCCGGTGCCGGGGAAACTGCTACAATTGCCTAGACCCAATCCAGCCACCGCGGTTCGAACGCGCAGATTTGTCATGAACATGCCGATGGGGATGATGGGAGGAGGTTTTACGATCAATGGTAAGACAATGGATATGACCCGGATTGATGAACGGGTAAAACTGGACACCAGCGAAATCTGGCACATTGAGAACACCTCGACGATGGCACACCCATTCCACATCCATGATGTACAATTCAGGATACTTGACCGAAACGGTCGTCCACCGTCGGCGGCCGAAAGCGGGTTGAAGGATACCGTTCTTGTCTCACCTGGCGAAACGGTTCGACTTCTGCTCGCATTTTCCGACTATAGCGACCCAAACACGCCTTACATGTATCACTGCCATATTCTCGAACATGAGGATGCTGGTATGATGGGTCAATTCACCGTGGAAGCCTGACGATGCTTTGGGCCTCACTAATTAACGCTCTTCAATCACAGTGTATAACGCGCTCAGCAAGATCAAAATCGTTTGGATATCTAATCCCGCGAGCAAGGCGATGCTTATCAATAGGGTGAATTTCGGTATGGATAGGGTCTGCATGACATGAAGGCTCCGTTGATCGGGCCGCCCTTCATGGGCAGCCCATGTCACAACGTCGCGTGATATGTTGTGCCAGATATGCGGATGAATTGCGGAAGAGATGCGGTGAGCTGGTCCCAGAAAACTGAACAGTGAGCTAAGGTATATCCCGAACGAGTAAGGGATATCCAACATGGGACGAAAGAGACGCAAGTTCACCGACAATTTCAAGGCGCAGGTGGCGCTTGAGGCGCTGCGCGGAGATCGC
>CAJQMX010000303.1 GCA_905479515.1 uncultured Parasphingopyxis sp. | reverse complement strand
ACGCCGGTGTTTTTGTTGATGGCGTCTACGTTTCCGGGCCGGTTACCGCGCTGGAACTGGATAATCTGGAGCGTGTCGAGGTCGTCAAAGGTCCTCAAAGTACCCAGTTCGGGCGCGGAACGCTCGCTGGTGCAGTTAACTATGTAACGCGTCGGCCATCCGATACTTGGGAAGGGCAGGTCAAGGTAACAGCTGCAACTTTGGATGAATATTCGGCTAGCGGCTATGTCTCCGGGCCATTGAATGACAATTTCTCGTTCCTGGCCGGTGGCGGATATTTCAATCAGGATAGCCTTTTTTACAACGCCTATGAAAATCGGAAGGATATGGGTGGGAAAGAATCCTACTCTGGAACCTTCGGCCTGCGTTTCAAATCTTCGGTAGCCGACATTTATTTGCGTGCGACGTATTCCGAAAGCAAGGCTGATCCTATCGGCATATATACGCAGGGGCCGGAATTCAACAATTGCAACCTGTCGACCCCGCGGCAATATTATTGTGGCGTGATCAACATTGATTATAACGACATAAAAAATATTACCCGCGCAATCCCGGCGCCAGCAGGCTCAACCGGACAATATCAATATCCGGGAAGCCGGGGTAGCGAAGGCTATGTTGGCGGCGAAGCAGGCACGGATCGCGAAAGCTTGCGTATCGCTTTAATCACCAATCTCGATTTCGATTCGACGATTGTCCAGCTGATCAGTTCATATCAGACTGAGGATGAACGGTGGGGTTCGGATGCGACGAATCGTGCGGTGGTAAGCTCGCCTCTGCTACCCAATGGCGGTGCAGTCGATATTAGTCGTGACTGGGAAGATTTTTCACAGGAAATTCGGGTTCGGCGGTCTTTCGGCGACTTTCTCGAACTGACTGTAGGGGGCTATTTCTTTACGTCTGATCGGAACGAGACCGCTACTTATATTCCCGAAGATCGCGGAACATACTCGGAAGAAAATCTCGCATTGCTCGGTGCTGCGGAATTTACACCGGTTGACTGGTTGACGGTTACCGGTGAAGTGCGCACGCAACGGGATCAAATTTCATTGCATCAGGGAACAGATCAGTTCCGTGCTGTCTTTAAAGCAACGTTGCCGCGGGTTACGATCGATGTGACCCCGATGCAAGGCATCCTCCTTTACGGTGTATATGCGCGAGGCAACAAACCGGGGTCATTCAATACTCGTATAGGCTTGCCGTCAAACCTGATTCCAATTGACGAAGAGAGCATTGAAACATGGGAAATCGGCGTAAAGGGTAGTGTCTTTGACAATCGCCTGCAATTTGCCTTGGCGGCATATACGATGGATTGGGATAACCAGCAGTTAACCCAGCAATGCAGTCCTCCGACATGTGCGGTGGCCATGACCTATACCGACAATGTCGGGCGTTCGAAAATTCAGGGTTTCGAAGCGGAAGCCGCAATGGAGATTATCCCGGATTTCTGGAATGTGCAGGCAACGGCTGCCTATAATCATGGCGAAATCAAAAGCTATGAAGTTGTTGGCAGCGGCAGCGAAGTGGCGGAAGCATTAGGTTTTGGTTTCCCTGCAACCGCTGCAGGGGCTCTTGTTTCGGGGACCCCGTTGCCAGGCAACCCCAAATGGACCTTCAGCCTCACCAATACCCTGACCGGTGATATTACTGACGACTGGGGTTGGTTCTTCCGCGGTGACTACAGCTGGGTAGGTGAGCAGTTTGCGTCAATCTATGGTCAGGCGTCCAGTGGATCACGCGAACTTCTCAATTTGAGAGCTGGCGTAATGAACGAAGACTGGAAGCTTGAGTTGTTTGCTACAAACGTAACGCAAGACCGGTCGCCTGTTTCAGTATTGCGGACAGTGCGTTTCGATGCACCTTCCTATCTACCGATAGGTGCGCAAGCAGGTATTGCGGTACAGCGATCCTTCAGTGCTATTCTGCAAGAGCCGCGGCAGTTTGGTTTAAGTGTCACGAAGAAGTTCTAAAGTAGTAGAAGTGATGGTCATTAAAAAATTGTTGTTTTGTGCCACCATAGGCATTGCTTTAACCGGCGTCGCGGCCAACGGGGCCGCGACGACCTGTTCGATCAAGGTCAATGGGGGTACATATGTTGCGGATATTACAAATGGTAAGCGGTCATATCTGAAGTGCGCCGCATGCCACACATTGCCTCGGGGCGAAAAGCATCGCGTCGGTCCGAATCTCGGCAACATGTTTAACCGCCCAGCACTGGGCGCAACCGGCTATAAATATTCAAATGCTTTCCGTACAAAAGCACCCAAATGGAATGATGAAAATCTCGACGATTTTCTGGCAAAGCCATCTCGCTTCACGCCAGGCACAAAGATGATATTTTCAGGTTTGAGTTCGCAGCAAGAGCGTGTGAATCTAATCGGATATTTGAAATCGGCGACAGGATCTGGCGGTTGCTGAATGCGATAGACCATCCGTTTTGTTGATTTCTGAGCGCGGTGTTTCAACACCGCGCTTTTCTTTTGGAATGGAGTCTCCGGTCCTTTTACTTTTTTGCAAAAGTGAATCTACGGACAAACAGGTTGACTCATTATAATGTTATAGTATTATAACATCTACCGAACAGGAGTATCGATGATGAATGTAGCTGTGAACGCAATCGCCAGCGATGAACGCCTGGATGCCGATCAGTTATATACGCTTGGTCAGCAATTGGAGAAGAATTTGCGCGCACGCGCAGTCGAAACCGAGAAAAACCGCATTTTGCCGGTGGAGACCATGAATGAAATGCGCGAAAAGGGTCTTTTGCGACTGTTTGTTCCGCAAAAATTTGGCGGCTTTGAGTCGGAATGGGGTGACCAGATTGCGGTCGGTCGCGCGCTGTCTCGGGGATGCGGCTCAACATCGTGGATAGCATGTGTCGTCGGTTCGCATCCGATCTACATCTCTCGAATGGATCCCAGAGCGCAGGAAGATGTTTGGGGGAATGGGCCAGATGTTTTGGTCTCGACCGGATCGGTTATTCGTGACGTCGAAATTTCGGAGAAGCCAGACGGTTATATTCTGACCGGTCGCTGGAGCTTTTCAAGCGGCATTGACCATGCCAGTTGGGCTCTTTTGCGCGCCTCGATCACCGGCGATGCCCGCCAATCCTATTTTCTCATTCCAAAAGAAGAATTGATGATCGAAGATGACTGGTTTGTCAGCGGTATGCGCGGAACCGGCTCGAAAACCGTATTTGCAGACAAGATATTCATACCGTCCTATCGGGTGATTTCATTAGCAGATATGTATGCTGCCAATCCCCCCGGTTCGAAGATTAATCGACATTATCTGAGCACGGAATCCATGCGCCCGTTTTCAGGCACAAACCTGATGGGGCCGATCATGGGGACGGCCGAAGAAATTTTACGCGAATTTGAAGAGATGATGGCAAAAGGACAAATGGGTCTCAGTCTCGATGATCCGCAGACCATGCTGGAATATGCCGAAGCGTCAGCCGAAATCGGCGCCGCCAAAAGTCTGACGGACTCGGTTGTTCAAAGGCAGATCGCCGAAGGCACTTCGGGGCAACCAATCGGGAAGGAAGCGCAAATCTCGATTTTGCGTGACCGAACTTATGCAGCACATTTGTGCATGAAGGGGGCCAATCGGATTGTAAAAAACCTCGGAATGCGGAGCGTCCTGACGGACGATGCCATTCAGCGGCATCATCGTGACCTCTGTGCAATGATGCAACAGATCGGCGTCAATTGGGATCGCAATATGCTGAACTGTGCAAAGGCAAGCTTTGATCTGCCCAATGACATTTTAACCCTCAGCTAATTCGTAACCATCTTTAATTTCTATGACACGAGCTATTAAACATGCTGATGACAGGGATCACACGATAATGACGACCGAAGACGTTCTGCATCAGATAGAGCAAAATGCCGACGATACCGATTTGAACGGTATTTCCGATCAGACAGTTCAAGCGATGCAATCGGTCGGAATGTTCGGTCCACAACCATATCCCGAGTTGATGGAAATGGCACGACAAGTCGCTTGTGTTTGCGGTGCGTCGGGAATGTTGGCGATCAGCTTTTCTCAATCCCGGGACGCCGTCAAGGATATGGATGTGGCTCGCGACGATGATCTGGTCGCTCCGGCACTGTTTCATGATGATGCGTCCATTCGTTCGAAAGACGATATGTTCGTTATTGACGGAACCTGGTCTTCCGTCGGCGGTCTCCAACATGCATCGTTTATTCTGCTACATGGGCTGTCGTTGAACGGCCAACCGGTCTCGGCCCTCATCCGCTCGGCGGACGCTACTATCACTCAAAAAGACTATTTTGGCGGCCTGAGAGGCGCGGGCTGGTCGCAAGTGGACGTACGGGGCCTGAAGGTTGATAAATCTGCGATCCGGCCGCAGGTCAGTTCGGACCGGCTAACCGGAATCGCGATGTTGGGCGCTTTAATGGGTGTCGCCGAAGCGGCTTATAACGACTATGTACAATCGACTCGCAAGCGGGTTTCGGGCATTGGTGGTGCTTCGGTCGCGCAATTTACCCAAGTTCAGTCTCGTCTGGCCGAGAGCAGTGTCGAAATGAAAGCCGTGCGTATGCTTTACGATAATTTGCGCGCATCTATCGGCAGCAATGGCCCGTCGGAGGAAGCTTCTGTCGAACTGGTCAGGGACGGTGCCTATATTGCACGGCAGCTCGTGGAATCAATTGGACGGCTGCACAAGCAGATGGGCGCCATGGGGCTCAGCGAAAAAAATACGGTTCAGCGCCGGTTTCGGGATATGCGCGCACTTGAAAGTCTGGCGGATCTGGACTGGAACTCTGCGATGGCCAAATTTGGTAGGCAAGAATTGGGAATTCAGGAAGCTAAGACATAGCAAACCGGCTGTCGCCTATGTGCCTTTACACTCAAATATGTCGCGTTTTTTGCCCGTCCGACTAGGCCTTCATGCAAATTTTCTCATCTCTCGCGCGCCCGCGAGGCGAGAGGCTTCGTCCGCCGCAATGTAATCCCCAGCGAACAAGTTGCGATGATAGCAATGCCTTGCAACTCGTTCTCAATAACGGGAGAAGCTTTCGCGATTTCCGTGGTGGAAAATATGACCGCAGAGTGTTTTAGTGAGCGATAGAACTGATACCCTGGACCAGAGACCAGAGCGGCCGCCTTCAAGCAGGATCGACGGGCAGAATTTCTCCTAGATATTGTCCAAAAGCCAGTGCCGGGGCTAAGCTCATCCCGCCTACACTTCCTTTTCCGGACAATAACGATCCCAATATCTCGCCGACGGCATAAAGACCTTCTATGGGTTCATCCTGTTCATCCAGTGCGCGAAATTTCAGATCGACTTTCAGACCGGCATAACCCCTGACCGTATATGATACGATTGGCAGCGCATAAAATGGACCGTTCTCAATCTTTACGGGCATGTGTTTGCGTCCAAATTCGTCATCCACCCCTTTTTCCACAGCCATATTATACCGGCTTACGGTGTCCATTAGAGCATTCTTGTCGATACCGCATTTATCGGCGAGCTCCTCCAAACTATCGGCATTTTCCATGCTGCTTTCGGGTTCAAAGAAACGCTCCGCCATGTCGGGGAAAAAACTGAATATGGTTGGCGCGGACTGACGGATGGTTTGGTCGAAAATCACCCATGCCTGAGAATTTTCCTGTTCCAGCAGGCGAACTGTCCGTTCATCGACGCTCTCATTGTCTTCCGGATAAAATCGTTTGCCTTGCCGGTTTACAACGATTTCCCAAGGCTGTCTGTCTTGCGGCGTCAGGCCGCCAGGCGCGCGGTAACGAGGAGTATCCAGGGTGTGATCCAGAAAGCCGCCGAAATTCGGTAATAATGTATCGGCGAGGACAACATTAGCGCCGACCCTCTGGCCCATTTCGATACCTTGGCCAGTCGAATATTCATAGGAGCCGGACCATAAGGTGGCGCCGTCGTGAAGCTGGGCAAATAATTCGGGATTGGCCGCATAACCACCCGAGGCCAGCACGATTGAACGTCCATAAAGGGAAAGGCCATCGGCCGTCTTCAGGCCGGTCACCTTTCCATTGTCAGCGATCAGTTCTCTGGCTTCGGTGTGCAAGAGCAGATCGATTTTGCCAGCCTCGATTTTCTCGTCCAGCATCGGTTTGAGCGTCTTGATCAATGAAATACCCAGTTCACGACCCCAATAGGTTCGCGACTTGTTATAGGCTTCGTTTCCATGGATAATGCACGGCATATTGTCTTCCATGTCAAAACCATGTTCCATCAGCCAGTCTATAAACGGGCCCTGCAATTCGACCGCCAGTTTCAGAAAATCAGGATCAGATGTCCCGCGGCTCAGGCGCATGGCATCGTCAAAATGTTCCTGCGGCGTATCGGAAATTCCCTGTTCGGCCTGTAACTTTGTTCCTGCACCACTCAATTGTCCGCGGTTGATGCGCATTGCGCCGCCGACGTCGTCCGACATTTCCAGAAGAGCTAGCCGGCCGCCGCGGTTTGCCAATGCAATGGCAGCGGTCATTCCTGCTGGGCCTGCGCCGACGATGATCGCATCATAATTGGTCTTGTTGGCCACGGATTTTTGCCTCACTTTTTAGGATTGATGGTGTTTTGCCTGAATGATCTATGCGGGAAAATATTCTACGCTGGCAGTCAGGGAACCACGCATGCCGGTTACCAATTCGCTGACGACTTCGCCTGTCTCGACACTGCGCCGCTGAAATACACCCTCGAGAAAATTGCTGAAAAAATAGAATTTCTGGTCGTGACAGAAAGTTGCTCTGGTCCAGCCGCTTCGGCCGTCACCTTCCAGACGTTGCAGCAGTTTTCCGGACGGGTCATAGATTTCGGCGAAGCTGCCCCGGGCAATGAGAATATGTCCCTGATCATCCACATCGACACCATAGGTGCCGCCTTCCTCTGGCTCGAAAGTCGCAAAATCGTCAAGTTGGGTCTGGTTTTCTATATCATATCGCAACAGCCGGCGACCGGCTTCTGACGTATAAAAAACAGTTTTTCTGTCTGGTGCAATCGCCAGGTTGCTGACAAAATGTTTATTGCCGCGCCCGCCATCAACATCCACGTCGAAGACTGTAGTTTGTCCGTCATGTGGTTTGAACTGGACCAGCTTGCCATCACCAAATTCGTCTCGGGGGAGGGGCTCACCATAGCTTGAATGGATCCCTAGAAGAAACCCGCCGTTTCGATCACTGATGATATTGCCATAGCGGCGGCGCGGCGGAAGCCTAGTCGTCACCGCCTGCATGTTCATGTCAAACACCGATATGTCTGCGGTAGAAGGGCAGGTCACGATCAACCGTTGTTGATCATCCATCGACAAACCCAGCAGCAGATCGAATTTGCCGGTAAACAACTCGCCCTTGATGTGAAGCTGATCGTCGCAATGCAGCAGCCGCCCCCAACCCTTCAGTCCGGCACGCATATCGGCCGGTTGAACGGTGTCGTTGGCAACGATGATGACATCGCCGGGCTGGAGCGTTGACTCGCCTGTGCGCCGTGCATGCTGCTGACTATCGCCATTATTCATAGTGAGACCGTCCTTTGTCGGGGATTTGATACAGCGCCGTTATTAATCATGACGTTATAATATTATAACGTATCAATTTGTCAATGTCTTAAGGAGAATTAGATTGACGGTCGGTTGGTCACCCGGGAATCGATATGTTGTGTCCGGTCTTCCAATTCATTGGCGAGGTCTTTGCGTCGCAGCCATGCCCACCCTGCGATAGCAACGCATATAATCGCCCCAATCGTAAAGGCAGTTGGCAGCCCGGCTGCTTCGCCGACAATACCGATAAAAAGGGCCCCCGCGTCCGGCCCTCCTCGTGTAAGAATGAACCACAGGCTCATCACCCGGCCGCGCATGTCATCCGCGACGCTGGCTTGTACCAACGTTTGCGCCGATATGGCAAAAATCGTTGTAAAAAAACCGGTAGCTGCAAAAACAATACATCCCATCCAGAACCATGGCATCATCAAGAATATGATGATGAGGATGGCATAAATGCTGACTGTGACAAGAGCTGATTTGGTGAGGCCGTCAATATCTCTGCCAGCCGACCAGATGCCGCCGATGATGCTTCCACCTGCTGCGCTTGATGTCAATATCGCCAATCCGTCGACGCCACGGTCGAATATTTCTGTCGAAATCGCCGGCAGGAAATTGGATATCGGTCGCAAGCCGAGGACGACAAAAATCATCAATACAAACAAGGTTAGCACGCCGGAATGGTTGCGGATATATGTCAGGCTGTCCTGCATATCCCGAGACATTTTATTTGGCTTCGAGCCGGACGTTGGCGAGCGCACCAACCGGTCAGGGATTTTCACCATCAATATGGCCCCGGCCATCACGATATAGGTCAATGCGTTGATCAAAAAGGCGATGCCGACGCCGCCTCGGGCTATGATGAATCCCGCGATTGCCGGCCCGATGAATCTCGCTGTATTGAAGACCATGGACCCGAACGAAATCGCCGGACCGACCATCTTCTCTCCCACAAGATTGGGTATGAGCGCCATCCGCGCCGGCTGCGAAATGGCGACGGTGGTTGAGATGATAATTTTAAAGAGAATCAGCCAGTAGATGCCGACCGCGTCGAACTGGTACAAAATGAAGAGCAGTCCTGTCGCCAGAAACGCCAATATTTGTGTCCAGATGACCAGCTTCAATCTGTCGAGCCGATCGGCCAGGACGCCACCGATCAGGCCGGCCAATATGGTGGGTACGATGCCAGCTGCTGCCACGATGCCCAGCCAGAGCGTGGATTCGGTAAGTTGCCAAACCAGCCAAGCAAAGGCTATCCCGTAAATCCAGGTGCCGGTCAGCGAGACGCCGTTGCCGACTGTATAAATGGCGTAATTGCGATTCTTTAAAAGGGAGCGGAGGTTCGCAACGCGCATTGATACTGGCTTTCAGTCTCGGATAACAGGTCATAATTATGTTATAACCATTATGAAGGCGAGCGTTATCGACGGACTGGCTCAATTCAAGCGCATTTCTAAAAGTGCCGATAGTCCGGTGTGAGGGTGGCCATGCCGATAGATGAGCTATTTGTCTACGCGAACACATCCACTAATTGGACGATCCCGCCAACACAATTTCAGCAGATTAGCAATAATGACGAGGACCGAATTTGCGGCACTCCGACGCTGCCATCGCCACCGTCAGTCGGGTTTGGCAGTGAGTGCGTAAAAAGCGGCCAGCCTTCCATCAGCCTCCAAAAATCTGTTTTGCAATGAAGATCTTGACGCCAAGACCGATCAAAATCAGCCCCCCCAGAACCTCGGCCCATTTGCCTATTCTTGCTCCGGCTAGTGCACCCAGATATACACCGGGGTAGGTCAGGACAGACGTAGTCAGGCCAATAACAATGCAGGCCAGGACAATTGGTGCGCCAAAGCTTGGCAACGTAATACCGGCAATAGCAGCGTCAATACTTGTTGCAATAGCTAACATAAGTATTATTCGGTGACTAAACTTTGCTATATCATGCTCTATCCCGTCATTCATTGATTCGTATATCATTTTTATACCAATGAGTAAAAGCAGGGAAAATGAAAACCAATGAGCATACGAAGCGAACCCTTTTAAGAAACTTTCGCTGCTTAGGTAACCAATTAAAGGCATTATGCCCTGTAAAATTCCAAAATAAATAGCCACCATTATTG
>CAJQMX010000302.1 GCA_905479515.1 uncultured Parasphingopyxis sp. | reverse complement strand
GGTTTCGGTCAGCAGGGTTTTGAGGTCATCATCGCTTGTCAGGGGCATGGGTCTTCTCTCTTACTTCGCAATAGCGGGCTGTTGTTCCTGATCCATCCAGTCGGTGAGTTTTCCGGCAATAGCGTTGAAAGCGTCGGCATTTTTGCCATTGCTCGCAGCAGGCGGAACGCCATCATCCGACGCAAGGCGAATTTCCATGTCGAGGGGGATGCGGCCCAAGAAATCATAGCCGAGTTCCTTGGCGGCGGCTTCTGCACCGCCGGATCCAAACGGATCGGAGATTGCGCCGCATTCCGGGCATTCATAGCCCGCCATATTTTCGACCAGACCGATAATCGGCACATCGGCTTCGGTGAACAGATGGATCGCGCGCCGCGCATCGATGAGCGCCAGATCCTGCGGTGTCGACACGATGAGCGCGCCGGCGGGTTTGTATTTCTGCACCATCGTCAACTGCACATCGCCGGTGCCGGGCGGCAGATCGATGATCAGCGTTTCGGTGTCGCCCCAATCGGCGTCGATCAACTGACCCAGCGCATTCCCCGCCATGGGGCCGCGCCAGGCAATCGCTTGGCCGGGCTTTACGAGCTGCCCCATGCTGAGCATTGAGATGCCGAAATCGGTTTTGACCGGAACGAGCTTCTTATGTTCGTTCGCCGTCGGCTTGCGGTCTTCCGCGCCCAGCAGGCGCGGCTGCGAGGGGCCGTAAATGTCTGCATCGATCAGGCCAACGCGAAGCCCGCGCCTTGCCAGTGCAATGGCGAGATTGGCCGAGAGCGTCGATTTTCCGACACCACCTTTGCCCGAGCCGACAGCAATGATTCGCCGGGCCGTGCGTTTGCTGGTCATCGCAACGCGAACAGTTTCGACACCGTCAATTGCTTCGAGTGCGCGATTGATATCGATCTCGATCAGCGCGCGCTTGTCTTCATTGATGTCGGTTACGTCGAGAATGACGCTGGCGATGCCATCGGCAAATCGCGGCGCGGGCGCTCTGCCGGAATCGATCAGGCCCTTGCCCGAAACCGGGTCTGCGATGGCGTTGAGGGCGGCGGATAGTTGGTCACTTATTTCAGTCATGTCGATCAAATAGGGAGCCGCTGGGCAAATGACACTGTTTTTCCCTGAAAGGGTTCCTATAAAGAGAGCTATGAGCGTTTTAACCGGTTTAGGTGCCAGACTTGGCGCAATTTTCAATAGTGAGGGCCGCGGCCCGTGGGGTGGCCGTGGTAGCGGCGGATCCGGCGGCAATGGTTCCGGCGGCGGTGGGGGCGATGATGGCCCCAAAAACCCCTGGTCCCAGCCGCCTCGCAAAAGGCCTTCTGGTGGCCAAAGCGGCCCCACCGCACTCGATGAACTATTGAAGCGCGGTCGCGGTCAATGGGGCGGCAGCGGGGGACGAGGCCCCAACATGCCTACCTTTGGCGGTCGGCCGATCTGGTTCTGGGCGATAATTGTTCTCGTCCTGCTCTGGCTCTTTTTCACATCCTTCCATCTGGTCGGTCCGCAGGAACGCGGCGTGCTGACCCGCTTTGGCAATTATCAGGGCACGTTTGAGCCGGGCGTCAGCCTTTCCTGGCCCGCGCCGATTGACCGGGTGCAGATCATCGATGTCGATAATATCCGCACAATCGATATTGGCGGCGGCGGCGAGAATGCCGAGAACCGCGTGCTGACCGGTGATCAGAATATCGTCGATCTCGCCTATCAGATTCGCTGGAATATCAAGGAACCGCAAAATTACCTGTTCCAGATTTCGGATCCTGACACGACAATCCGGGAAGTGGCCGAAAGCGCGATGCGCGCCGTTATGGCCCGGATCACGCTTGATG
Organism: uncultured Parasphingopyxis sp.; assembly: GCA_905479515.1. The sequence goes on along the minus strand of CAJQMX010000302.1, from coordinate 10,350 downwards.
AAGCCATCGGGTCTGGCCGTGCCGAGGCCGAACAGCGGGTTCAGGTGCTGATGCAGGAATTGCTCGACGGTTATGGCGCTGGTGTGCTCGTTCAGGGCGTTGCCATCGAAGAAGCCGATCCGCCGGCCGCTGTGGAAGAAGCCTTCCGCGAAGTGTCTGCTGCGCAGCAGACCGCGCAAACCTATCTCAACGATGCCCGCGCCTATGCGCAGCAGCTGACGGCGCAAGCCCAAGGTGAATCCGCTGCCTTTACGCGGGTTTATGAAGAGTATCGGCTGGCGCCCGAAGTGACGCGAAGGCGCATGTATTATGAGACGATGGAACAGGTGCTGGGCCGCGTGAACATCACGATCGTCGAAAATGATGGCGTTACGACATATCTTCCTCTGCCAGAGGTGCAACGCCGGGCTCGCCAACAGGCCACGCCCGCACCCCAGACGGGAGAAACACCATGAGCGTCGTGAGCCGAGTAGCGCGTAATCCGATTGCCTATGGCATTCTCGCGGTTGTCGTTCTTGTCACCATTTTCAGCACCTTGTCGATCGTTCCGGAAACGCGCCAGGCTGTTGTCGTGCGCTTTGGTCAGCCCGACCGGATCGTCAATCGCTATGAGCCCGGAGTACCCTTTGGTTCGGGCAGTGCCGGGTTGATGGCGCATATTCCGTTTGTGGAGCAGGTCGTATGGATCGACCGCCGCATCCAGAATGTCGAGATGGAGCGCCAGCAGGTGCTGTCAACGGATCAGCTCCGGCTGCAGGTTGATGCTTTTGCGCGATATCGGATTGTTGATCCGCTGCAGATGTATATTTCCGCGCGAACCGAGGAACGGGTGAGTGAAGCCTTGCGGCCTATTCTTGCTTCATCGCTGAGGAACGAGCTTGGCCGTCGGCCTTTTGCTGCGCTGCTCAGCCCGGAGCGCGGTCAGGTGATGGATAATATCCAGGAAAGCCTGAACCTTGCTGCCCGCCAATATGGGGCGGAGATTGTGGATGTGCGGATCAAGCGTGCAGACCTTCCCGAAGGACAGCCGCTGGAATCGGCCTATGTGCGGATGCGCTCCGCGCGGCGTCAGGAAGCCCTGACAATTCGGGCTCAAGGCGCGAAACAGGCCCAGATCATTCGGGCGGAAGCTGATGCAGAAGCGGCCCGCACCTATGCAGAAGCCTTTGGCGCAGACCCCGACTTCTACGATTTTTATCGTGCAATGATCTCATATCGATCAACCTTTGGGGTGACCGGTGGCAATGAGGACCAGGGCGAGGCGGCAATCGTGATGTCTCCGGACAACGAATATTTGCGCCAATTCCGTGGACAGCGCTAACTAATCGACCAACGGCATTGGAACCGCCCATGTTCAATTTGTGTTAAGGCGCAAATCCGCAGATAACAGACAGGTGTCGTAGCCAGATAAAGTTGAAGAGATTGGAGAATTATGGCCGTGCGTTACGCTTATGCGATCACAGGAATTCTGCTTGCTGGGGGCACTGCCGCCACGCTGGCATTTCAGCAGCCGTTGGGTGCACAGGTCGCCCAAAATGCCCCTTCAGTCATGCCGCAGGTGAGTGCGCCGGGCAGTTTTGCTGATCTGACAGAACGATTGGCGCCTTCGGTCGTCAATATATCGACGACTCAAACCATCGAAGTGCAGAGCCGCAATCCTTTTGCCGGTAGCCCGTTCGATGATTTTTTCCGCCAGTTCGGGCGCCAGCAGGGCAATGGTGCCCCGATAACCCGGCAGGCAACGTCGCTGGGTTCTGGTTTCATCATTTCGGCCGATGGTTATGTGGTGACCAACAATCATGTGATTTCTTCCCGCGGGGCCAACGGCCAGCCGGGAAGCGATCCCGTGGACACCATTACGGTGACCTTGTCCGACCGCACCGAATATGAAGCGCGGATCGTTGGCCGTGATCCCGCGTCCGACCTTGCCGTTCTGAAAATCGATGGCGATGACCTTCCCTTTGTGCATTTCGGGAATTCGGACGAATTGCGCGTGGGTGACTGGGTGCTGGCGATCGGTAACCCGTTTGGACTTGGTGGTACGGTGACTGCCGGTATCGTTTCCGCGCTCCAGCGGACAATCGGTCAGGGCGGCGCGTATGACCGTTATATCCAGACCGATGCCTCGATCAATCAGGGCAATTCCGGTGGTCCGATGTTTGATCTTTCGGGCAATGTCGTTGGCATCAACAGTGCCATCTTCTCTCCTACCGGTGGCAATGTTGGTATTGGCTTTGCCATTCCGGCATCCGAAGCCTGGCCAATTGTGCAGACGCTGATGCGCGGTGAACGTGTCCAGCGCGGCTATCTGGGTGTTTCCATCCAGCCAATGGGCGATGATATCGCTGATTCTCTGGGTCTGCCGCACAATCGCGGTGAGATTGTTGCCCGGGTCGAGTCCGGCGAAGCCGCGGAGCGGGCCGGAATTCAGCAGGGCGACGTGATTGTTAGCGTCAATGGCCGCGATGTAACGCCGGACGAGACGCTGTCTTATATCGTCGCCAACCTTCCCGTCGGAGAACGCGTGCCGATCACCCTGATCAGGGACGGCGAGCGTATTCGCGTTACCGCAACCATGGGTGAACGACCGACCGATGAGGAACTGATTGCGCGCGCTCAGCAGGGCCAGGAAGAAGAAGAGGGCCTGCAGGAACCCAGCAAGGAAGATCCGGGCAGCGATGAATCTGCGGCCACGATGGAGTCGATCGGAATCGGCTTCCAGACGCTGACCCCGCAAATCGCCCGCCAGATTGGTATTCCCGGCGGCGTCCGCGGACTGGTGGTGAACCAGGTCGACCCCTCAAGCGATGCTGCACAAAAAGGCATTCGCCGGGGCGATGTGGTCTTGTCCATAAATCGCACGGCGACCTTGCAGCCTTCTGATGCTGTACGGGTGATTGCCAGTGCCCAGCGGGCCCGGCGCAGCTCGGTTCTGCTTCTGCGGCAGCGTGGAAATTCCATCCCGCTCTATGTTGGCGTCGATATCATCGAATAGGCGTGACGCCCCTGGCTGCTATTATGCGGCCAGGGGCTTCATTGCTGCGGCGATTGGCGGTTTGCATCGCCATGCTGGCCGTCTATCGTTTCCCCTAAGCATCAAGGGGCGTATCGATGAGTGAATCTGCAGGCATTTTTCTCGGCAAAGGCGGCGGTGAGAAGCAATATCTCAACCTCTCCCGCGCCAACCGGCATGGCCTGATCGCCGGCGCCACAGGCACCGGCAAGACCGTTACCGTTCAAGGGCTATGCGAGAGTTTTTCCAATGCCGGCGTCCCGGTGTTTGTGGCCGATGTCAAAGGTGATCTGTCTGGCGTTGCCATGCCGGGAAGCGAGAGCTTCAAACATCATGACAAGCTGATCGAGCGGGCCGAGGAGATCGGACTCGAGGATTATCAGTATATCGACAGCCCGACGATCTTCTGGGATCTGTATGGCGAAAAAGGCCATCCGATCCGCACGACAATCAGTGAGATGGGGCCGCTGCTTCTTCGGCGGTTGATGGATCTTTCCGATGCTCAGCAGGGCGTTCTGGAAATCGCGTTCCGCTATGCCGATGATGAAGGCATGTTGCTCCTCGATCTGGAGGATCTGCAGGCGATGATGGTCGCAACCTCCGCGCATGCGAAGGAATTGTCAGCGCAATATGGCAATGTGTCGCGGCAAAGCGTCGGGGCGATCCAGCGGAAGCTTCTCCAACTCGACAATCAGAGCGCAGCCGAATTTTTCGGCGAACCGGCCCTCGATATCGATGATTTTTTCCGCAGCGATGACCAGGGCCGCGGCTTTGTAAACATCCTGATGGCCGACAAGCTGATGCAAAACCCCAAGCTGTATGCGACGTTTCTGCTCTGGCTGATGAGCGAACTGTTCGAAGCTCTGCCCGAGGTTGGCGACCCTGAGAAGCCCAAGCTTGTATTCTTCTTTGATGAGGCGCATTTGCTGTTTGACGATGCCCCGGACGCGCTGGAAGACAAGATCGAGCAGGTCGTGCGGCTTATCCGGTCAAAAGGGATCGGCGTGTACTTCATCACGCAAAACCCTATCGATATTCCCGAAAAGGTTGGCGGCCAGCTGGGCAATCGTATTCAGCACGCGCTGCGTGCCTTCACGCCGCGTGACAAGCGCGCGATCAAGGCCGCGTCCGAAACATTCCGTATCAATCCCGGTCTCGATGTCGAAACCGCGATCACCGAGCTCAAGGTCGGCGAGGCTCTTGTGTCGACCCTCATGGAAGACGGCGCGCCATCCCCTGTTGAGCGGACGCTTATCCGTCCGCCTTATTCCCGGATGGGGCCGATCTCGACCGGCGAGCGTGCGGCGATCCGTGCCGCGTCTCCGATTGGCGATATCTATGACGAGCGGGTCGACCGCGAGTCCGCAGCGGAAATCTTGGAACAAAAGGCTCAAGATGCTGCCGAGACCGCCAAGGAAGTTGAAGAACAGGGCGAAGAGGCCGTGCGCGCGCGTCCACGCAAATCCAAAGGATTGGTCGAACGTATGCGTGACGCAGCGTTCCGGTCTGGCATGTCTTCCGCTGGCCGGAAATTGGGACGCACGATTACCGGACAGACCAGCAGGGCAAACCCCACGCGAACAGCGGCTTCGGCTGCTGGCGGCGTGCTAAGCCGGGAACTCGCTGACAAGATTGGTGTGCCGGGTGCTGCGGGCTTTATCCGCGGTATTTTTGGCGGGCTTCTGCGCTAGTTAGCGCTTGTCTTTTTCGGGCAGGAACAGCGCAGCAATTTCTTCTGCGATGCGGGCGGGGCGCAGTGTCTCAGCATCAAGGCAGCACCAGCGAGACTTAACTTCCGCCAGCACTTCTTCGCCGCGCTTGATCACCGTGTCATAAAAGGCGCTCGCGCCTTGTACCTTTTCAACGACAACCGAAGCGATGACGGCGTCATTCAGAAAGGCGGGCTTGCGATAGGTAATTTCGTGCTTGAGAGCGACCCAGAGATGTGCGGCGACTTCATGGGGCGGGGCGATCTTCTGCCAATGCGCCAATACGGCGTCCTGCACCCAATTGAGATAATTGGCATTATTCACATGGCCCATGAAATCGATATCGGTTTTGTCGACCGCGATTGCATGATCGTGACGGGGAAGGCTGGTGTCGGGCACTGTACGCATACTCTGTAGTATAGAAACGATGTTATAGCTTACAACTGTGTCAGCAAAGCGGCGGTCCCCCGCTATGCTTGGCTCATCGTCCCATTGTCGAAGTGAATTTGCGGAAACGGGGCAAAGTCTCGCAAGGCGGACCCGTTGACCAAGTCGAGCAGGGTGTCGGCAGCGATCCTGTCAGCACCGTTCAATGCCCGATAGAACGCCAAAGGCCGTTGCAGCATCCAAAGCGAGTAGGGCGAAGCAAATCGCTCGCCGTCGACACCCTCTATCCGATAGGGAGCCATGCCGATGGCACGCGGTATCGCTGCCTCTGGATTGGCATCGGCCCAGGCGGCGTAGAGTTTTGCGACTGCCGGGAGGTGTGGAATCTGTTCGCCCATCATGCGCTGCAGAACCGGTAGCAATGTGTCCGGTATCGCATCATTCTCCAGGAATTCGCCAGACAAGGGAGTGGGCGTTTCCATCATCCGCTCAACCCATGCCGCGACATGGGGCGCGAGCCGCTTCATGAGCTTGCCGGATTCCGGATCACGATAGAGATGGGCGTAAAGCGGTCCGATCAACCCATAATCGCCGATCGATGGCCGTGTGCCGAGCAGATAGTCATGCATCGCGAAATGCGCGTTGAGATCCGCCAGCAGCGCCTCATAGCTCTTTTCGATAGCGGGAATGGTTGCCTCACTGATGCCCAGCATCGGGACAAAGCCCTTGAACCGCTGGCCAATTTCGCGGCCGCGTTCAACCTGCTCCGCACTGCTCCCGTCCGGCAGGTTGGATTTGCCGAACTCGCCGTAAATCCATTCCTCGTTATAATGCCAGCGATAATGCATCGCCGGGATGACGAGCCATTCATCGCCATATAGTTCGAACAGCAGCGCGACGAGTTTTTGGACCGGAGTGTCTGGGTAGACGGAGGGGCCGTCAGCTTCGGCCTCGAAATGGTCGATGATGCTGGTCGTGTCCTGGATGATCGTTCCATCATCTTTATGGACGACGGGAACGACCGGATAGCCAACCGCCGGAATGATCACCTTCTGCATAATCTCGGGAGAGGGTGGGCGTTCCGCATAGTCGATCTGTTTCCAGTCGAGATAGGATCGCACCTTACCGGAAAAGAGCGATGCCGGCGCGCCGTAGAGGATATGCGTCATCGCAATGTCTCCAAAATTGGGGTGGTGTAGATCTAGCCGCGCCCGCGATAGGGCGCGACGCCCTGGTCCGGCAGCCACAAGCCTTCGGGCGGCGTGCCGGATTGCCAGAAAACATCAATCGGAATGCCGCCGCGCGGATACCAGTAGCCGCCGATGCGCAGCCATTGCGGCTTCATCTCGTCGAACAGGCGCTGGCCGATACCCACCGTACAATCTTCGTGGAATGCCTGATGGTTACGGAAGCTTCCGAGAAACAGTTTTAAAGACTTGCTCTCAACTATCGTCTCTCCCGGCGCATAGTCGATTACCAGATGGGCGAAATCGGGCTGCGCCGTAACCGGGCAGAGCGAGGTGAACTCCGGTGCGGCGAATCGCACCAGATACAGCTCTCCTGTACGCGGATTGGGAACATAGTCGAGCGATGCGTCTTCGGGAGACGAGGGCAGAGACGAACTCTTGCCGAGATGCTTGGCGTCCATGGCGCTCATCTAGTCGATTTGGCGGTTGATGTCATTCCCGGCATGGGGTTCACTGACGATTAAGCTGGCGCAGCGTTGGACTGACGGGGTAACGGGGCCGGGGTGAAAATAGGGCAGGCGATAGTGCGACGTGATGTGGTTTTTGTAATCGGGATTCTGGCGGCCTCAGCTGTGCCGCTTGTTTCCGCGTCCGCGCAGGATGCCGGGACGCAGCCTGAAGCCGAGTCGACCCCATCCGCACAGCCGCAGCGCCCACCCGTTTTCAGCCTGCCACCCGGCGAGGTGCGTGAACCACCCCAGCCCGATGTGCAGGGGCCGCGCGCACCGGGCGTTTCATCGCCCCGCCTGATTGATCCGAATGCGGCTCCGCCATCATCTTCCACTGCGAACAGGCCCGCGCCGACGCCTACACAGCGCCAGCCTGAGCCGGCACCTCCTGTGATTGTCAGTCGCCCGCAAAGCGCGCCCGACCATGATCTCCAATCGAGAGTGGCAGTTTCCCGCGCTCCAACGGACGCAGCGGATGATGATGATGCACCGTCGCTTGCCGATACGCCCCGGCCTCAGATTGGCGATCAGTCAGTTGCAGCGGACCAGCCGGATTCGGAAATGGCAGCATCCGCTGATTCGGTTGCCGACATACAGGGTGACCAAGGCGGTCTTGCATGGTGGGTATGGCTGGCAGGTCTGTTTGCGCTTGTCGGTCTTGCGGCTGCAATCCGGATTTTCTTCAAGCGGCAACCGGCTGCGGAAGAAGAAGAGGTGCTGGAGCCAGCGCCGTTGGTTAAGCGAAAGGCGGAGCCGAAACTTGCTCCCGAGCCCGCTTCCGAACCTGCTCCTGTGTCTGCTCCCGCTCCGATCGCACCGGCGCCGATCATGGCTGCCGCGCCGCCCGCGCCGCCAGCCGCCGAAGCGCCGTCTCGTATAGAGGTCGATTTTCAGCCGCTCACCGCACGTCTGTCCACCCTCGGCCTCACACTAAGCTACCGATTGACGCTCCAGAATATCAGCAACGCACCCTTGCGCGATGTGGCAGTTCGGCTGGGAATGCGCAGTGCCGATGGCGCGGCGATGGAGGTCGCTGCGCAGGCGGGTCCGCCCTGTATAGAGCTGGACGAGCTGGAGGCCGGCGCATCACATGCCCATACCGCCGAAATCAGCCTCGATCCGCAGACCTACAGGCCGTTTCAGTCTAACGGAAAGCCGATGCTGGTGCCCATCGTCGATATGTTCCCCTGTTACCGGGATAGCGATGATGTGTTGCATGAAATGCACGCTGCGATGCTCGTCGGCCGCGAATCGGAGCCACCAACACCCAAAATGCAGCCCTTCTGGCTGGAGCGGGGTTTTGGGCAATTTGGCAAAATTGGATGCCGGATGCTGAGCGTCAAAACGGCCTGATCTGCATGGTTTGCGTGATCAGGTAGGCGGCTCTCCTCCGCTTGTCGCTATCGGCGCTTCATGCCATAGATCGGCGAGGTTTCCGGAGGGAGCGGTGAATGTTTTTTCGATCGATAGCAGTTGGTTTGGCGATGCTGGCTATGACGCCAGCACTTGCGCAGGATGCAGAGGACAGCACGCCTCGCGCAGCGGCAGAAATTCCCGATCCGGTTGTTTCTGTCACCCGGCATCGCGGCACTTTTGGCGGCCAGTCGATCAGCTACACCGCAACGGCCGGTGAGACCTATCTGACCGACGATGACGGCAATCCGAATGCCCGTATTTTCTCGATCGCCTATATCCGCGATGGCGGAAATGCCTCGCGGCCCATCACCTTTCTGTTCAATGGCGGGCCCGGCTCTGGCTCATTATGGCTGCATATGGGCGCCTTCGGACCGCGCCGCGTTGCCATTCCGTCAAACGGCACGGATGACGGCGCGCCGCCTTACCGCCTAGTCGACAATCCGGACAGTCTGCTCGACGTTACCGATATCGTCTTTATCGACCCGGTCGGCACGGGGTTCAGCACGGCGCTGGGCGATACCGAACCTTCAGTATTTTGGGGTGTCGATGCTGATGCCCGGTCAATCGGCACGTTTATCCGGCGCTGGTTGTCAGAGAATAATCGCTGGAATTCTCCCAAATATCTGGGCGGAGAAAGTTACGGTACGACCCGGACTGCCGCCGTCGTCAATGAACTTGAGGGCAGCTATAACGATGTCGCGTTCAACGGGTTGCTGCTGATTTCGACGATCCTGGATTTCGGGGCACAGGCCGAGGTTCCTGGCAACGAAATGCCCTATGTCCTGCATCTGCCGACCATGGCCGCAACCGCCTTTTATCATGGCCGCGCGCCGGCAGACGTCACCAATCTTGAAAGCCATGTCGCCGCAGCACGCGAATTTGCACGGGGCGACTATCTGACCGCGCTGATCCGGGGCAGCGATCTTTCTGCTGATGCGCGTGCCGATATCCGCCGCCGCCTTGCCTATTTCACGGGCCTTTCTGAAACCTATCTCGATCAGGCCAATCTCCGTGTGTCACCCCGGCGTTTCTACAAAGAATTGCTGCGCGATCAGGGCCTGACAGTCGGGCGTCTCGATTCCCGCTATACGGGCCGGGATTATGACAGCGCCGGGGAAGCACCGGATAATGACCCCAGTTTCTACGGCATCGATGGCAGCTATACGGCTGCGCAAAATGCCTATGTCCGCGAAACCCTCGGTTTCAATCCGGAGCGTCAATATGTCACCATCGGCGGTGTCAGCGAATGGGATTGGGACCTGAGCCGGGGAGGGCGGGACAGCACCTATTATCGCAGCGTAGCGCCCTATATCGGCCGCGCGATGCGGGAAAATAGCGGGCTGCAGGTTTTTGTCGCGCAAGGCTATTTCGATTTCGCGACCCCGTTTTTTGGGGCTGAGTACGCATTGTCGCGAACCGGGATGCCAACCGAGCGCATCCATTACCGCTATTATGACGCGGGCCACATGATGTATATCAACGAACCGGAGCTGACACAGCTGACACAGGATATTCGCGCTTTTATTCGCTCCAGATGATCCGGAAGCCAGATGAAACGCCAATGAAACCTGCCGGTGTCACTGCCGTGAGGGAATCCCTCGACTAGGCCGACGCCCAAAGCTAAGGATTGGGAGACTCGAAACCCAAGCAGGATATTGTTGAACATGGAAATGCTCGTCTCGACCGAATGGCTCGCCGGAGAAATGGGAGCCAGCGATCTGCACATCATCGATGCGACACAGTTCCTTCCCGATGCTGGGCGCGATGCGAAGGCCGAATATGGCTTTGAGCATATCCCCGGCGCGGTATTCATGGATCTGGAAGAGGTGTGCGATACCTCGAACAGCCTTCCGGGCATGCTGCCATCTGCCGAGAAATTTGCCAGCCGGATGCAATCGCTGGGTATAGGCGACGGAAGCCGCATCGTAATCTATGACAATTCGCCGCTGCATAGCTCTGCGCGGGCCTGGTGGATGACCAAGGATGTGTTCGGTGCGCATAATGTTGCGGTGCTGGATGGTGGTCTCGCCAAGTGGAAAGCGGACGGCAATGCGGTTGAGCAGGGCAAGCAGCAGGTTCGCCACCGGCATTTCACGCCTTTCCATGATGACAGTACGGTTCGCGATCTT
>CAJQMX010000301.1 GCA_905479515.1 uncultured Parasphingopyxis sp. | reverse complement strand
TGACGCCGTCATCTATTCCTTGCGTTTCAACGGCCTTGATTTCGACAAGGCGCTCGCTGCTTTCCGGGCTTCAGATGCGCCGCGACTGCTCATTGTTGGAGGCGCAGCGTCGCTGAACGCAGCGCCCGGCGGTCCGGCTCTGATTGACACTCCCGGTTTTCCTGAAGAAATCAAGCTGGAAGCGGAACCGGCGCGTCAGGCGCTAAACAAGTTGAAAGCGTCCGGATCGTCCGACTGGACCTTTCTTTCCCCTTCAATAATTATCGGCCCTGGGGAGCGCACCGGAAAATTCCGTCTGGGCAAAGACGATGTACTGAAGGATGCAGAAGGAAATAGCCGCATCAGCTATGAAGATTTTGCAGTTGCAATGATAGACGAGGCTGAGGCGCCGAAGCATCAGGGTGAGCGGTTCACTGTCGGCTACTAAAATCGAAGTTGAAACGCCGGCTTTTTTATGGCCGGCGTTTCTGAAAAGATTTAGCGATAAAGCTGTTTGTTGACGGGCAGATTATTTTCCCGGCAGTAGGTCTCGTAGTGGTTGATAAACCACCACACATCGAGGGTCTCGATGAACTTGCCAGTATCGTCATAAAATTCATTGGCGCCCTGCATCCAGCCGAAAAGCTTCACGCCTTGCGGGTGGTCTGTAACAAGCGTGTGCGCCTGTCCCGGGGTTTCTGAAATAAAATCGCCCGGTTTCGCAACCCAGTCATATTCAAGATACCGCACGCTGCCTTCAAGGCACATCATCAGCACCTGGCCGCGATGTTTGTGCGTGCCAATGACGCCAGGCGATTTGATCCACAGGACATTGCCATACCAGTTCTGACGAACGTCAAAGGCGAGGTGCCGGATGGCGGCGTTATCGCCAAAGGGAACCCATGGGCTGTCTACTTCTTCATGACCGACAAAGCCGCCAGGGATGAGGTGTCGATCGAGAACTTTCTTATGGTTCTCGGGCACCTCAATGATTTTGTAATTTTCTGCGGTTTTCGAAAGGCCGCCGAGTTTGCTCATGATCCAGCTCCTTTCCGGTTAAATGTAAAGCTGCTTGTTGACGGGGATGCCATGTTCTTCGCAATAGCTTTCATAATGATCGAGGAACCACCACACATCGACGGTGTCGATCAGCGTTCCGTTCTCATCATAAAATTCATTGGCGCCCTGCATCCACCCGAACAGCTTCACACCGTTTGGATCGTCCGTAACAAGTGTGTGAGCTTCGCCGGGCATTTCATGAATGAACGCGCCAGGCTTTGCGACCCAGTCATATTCGAGATAGCGGAAGCTGCCTTCGAGGCAGACCATCAACACTTGGCCGCGGTGTTTATGCGTCGATACAACGCCCGGGGCTTTCACCCAGAGAATATTGCCGACCCAGTTATTGCGCACGTCAAAAGCGAGATAGCGGATCGCCGCATTCTCTCCAAAAGGAACCCACGGACTTTCCTCAAGAGACGAGCCTACATAAGTGCCCTCAACCCCGCATCGCTTGATGAGTTCTCTGAAAGGTTCAGGGACGTCGACGATTTTATATTCGCCAGCCTCCGCGGCAGTCTTTGAAGTGTCGGCTACGCTGGACATGAGACGTCTCCTCTATTGCATTATTTCTTGTCGCCGCCAGGCACGCCATGAGCGACACGCTTTTCATACTCCGGGTCATCCTCGGGTTTGGCAAGGGACGCCATGACGCGGGCGTGAATGTCTTCGAGTGTTTGACGGAACTCAGGATAGGGCAGGATATAAAGATCGTTCTTTTCAACGCCTTTCAGCACATATTCGGCGAGACGAGCCGGCTTCATCCCGACTTCGATAACTTTTTTGAGGTGGGCCATCACATTGGGATCGGCGCCGTAATAGCCGGTCTTTTGAAGATGGGCTGGCCGGGTCAGAACCGCCTCGTGAATATTGGTGTCGACCGCGCCGGGGCATAGCATAGAGACTTTGATTTTAGTGTCCTTCAGATCCATGGATAGACATTCTGAATAGCCCCGGATCGCCATTTTCGCCGTGCAGTAAATGCCCGTGCCGGGCAGAGCGACAAAAGCAGACATGGAGGCTGTATTGGTGATGTGACAATCATCGCCGCGTTCAAGCATGCGCGGCAGAAAAGTCTGGACGCCATTGATGACGCCCCAGAGATTAACATCAAGCTGCCACTTCCAGTCATCAAGCGTCGCTTGCTGCAGCGGACCGAAGATCGATACGCCTGCGGTGTTAAAGAGAAGCTGAACCGGACCAAGCTTTGCTTCAACTTCATCTGCGGCGCGCCCATAGGCTTCCGGGTCCGTGATGTCGAGATGGACAGGCATCGCTTCGACGCCCTTTTCCGCCAGCGCGGCAACCGCGCTTTTCAAGTGGTCTTCACGAATGTCTGCGATAGCGATATTGGCGCCGGCCTTGCCGAAAACTTCCGCCTGACCGAGGCCTACGCCCGATCCGCCGCCGGTGATGAAGGCGACCTTACCCTTAACATCAGTCAATTTCTGACTCCCTGTTGTTTTTCGTTTTGTTTATTCGGCGAGGCCGATCATTTTTCGAGCTTCTCCGGCGCTGGCGACATCGCGGCCAAGGCGCTCGACCAATTCCACGCCCCAATGAACGAGGTCTGCATTCGAGTCCGCTTTACGGCCGCGACGCAGGTAAATCGTGTCTTCGAAGCCGACGCGCATATTGCCGCCCAGCAGCACGGCCTGCGCGGCCATGGGGAAGGAGTGGCGACTGACGCCAAAGCCGGTCCAGACCGCGCCGCGCGGAATCTGGTTTTTCGAATACATCATCGCTTCGGTTGTTGCGGGAAGGCCATATTTCGTGCCGAGCACAAAGGAGAAAGGTGAGTTTTTCGGGATCGCGCCTTTCTCCATCAGGTCGTCAGCGAAAACAAAATCACCGGCTTCGAAACATTCGATTTCCGGCAGCACGCCAGCATCCTGAATCATGTGTCCCATGCGTGTGATCATCGGGTCGAGATTGATCGCAACGCCGCCCCAAAGCTGCATGGTGCAAATGTCGAGGGTGCACATGTCGGGTTTGAGATCGAGAATATGCTCAAGCCGTTTTTCGGCGGTGAACATCAATGTTCCCTTTTCAGCCGGCGCCGGCATTTTCGGGTCTTCATCGCTCTGCATCCAGGTGCAGCCCGGGCCGGTGGTGATGTTGAAAATCACTTCGTTGTTTTTTTCGCGTATGAGTGAGGCGACCTCCTGGTAGTGCTCAAGCTCCGTTGAGATGCCGCCGGTTTCCGGATTGCGCACATGAATATGGAGGATCGATGCGCCTGCTTCCGCGGCGGCGAGGCCAGCCTCGGCGATCTCAAGGGGCTTTACGGGAAAATTCGGGTGGTCCGGCAGCGGCGACGAGCCTGTCAGCGCGCAGGTGATAATGACTTTTCCGCTCATGGTCTTTCCTTCGGTTTGGCCTTCAGTTTGGCGGCGACTTCGCCCTGGGTCGCAATATGAATCTCAATTCATATGGTCAAGGAATACTATTATCGGTAATACGATAAATTATGCAGCAGAATCGCTCAGAATTAGCCCGCTTCCTGAGGAACGCCCGGAATCGCCTCAATCCGGCGGATTTCGGCATCACCGCCACCGGCCGGCGGCGCACGCCTGGGTTGCGGCGCGAGGAGGTGGCGACACTCGCTGGCATCAGTCTCACTTGGTACACATGGTTCGAACAGGGACGTGATATTCGACCTTCGGCTGAAGTGCTCGACAATCTGAGCGTTGTTTTGAGGCTGGATGAGAAGGAGCGGGCGTTTCTGTTCCATTTGGCGCAAGGCCGACCGCCGCCGCTAGCGCCTGATGTGCATGAGACCCTCAACCCGGGTGTTCGCCTGGCGCTTGATACGGTGGGCGTGCCGGCGATTGCGATCAATGAAAACTGGTCCGTTATCGGATGGAACAATCTTTACGCTCACATTCTGCGCGATTACGGCGCGGTGCCTGCGGATGACCGCAACATGTTGCGTGTCCTGCTATTGTCCGAGCGATATCAGGAAGACGTAGACGAATTCAAAAAGATGGTGAAACGGCTGACGGCGAAATTGCGCTGGGACTATAGCCGTTCAAAAGATCCAACCTATTTCGACAAGCTGATATCGGAAATGCGTGCGCAATGTCCGGCCTTCGATAAATATTGGCAGG
>CAJQMX010000300.1 GCA_905479515.1 uncultured Parasphingopyxis sp. | reverse complement strand
TTATAGGCCGTCAGACACACCGTAGAACGGGGCCGATCTCTCTCCCCTTTTCTACGCTAGCGCTCTCCAATCCGCAAGCCCCTTGCTTGTGGAAACGAGGAAGTCGTGTCCGCCGTCCACGCCGTCATGTCCTCCGAATGGAAGGACGAAGGACGAATGTTGAGGACGCAAATCGCGGCCGCGATCGGCTGCGCGCGTGCGAACGCGCTTGATGAAATCATGCGGGAGGTCTGGACGCGCTACAGCGCCGGCCAGCTCTCCGAGGAAGACGCCGGCCAGCTCTCCGCGCTCGCCCAGCAGCGCCGGGCCGCGTGGCGCGGATCGGGACAGGTCGCGCTTGGCCTGGTCCTGCCTCCCCCGGCCGAGCGTTGCCCGACGCCGGTTCGCCGGCGCAGCTATTTCAAGGGGCGATCGGAGGGCCGTATCTGGCAGGCGACGACGCGCAAGGACGTGCAGGCGATCTTGAAGGCGGCCGAAATCTACAACGAGGCCGGCTTGCACGAGAAGGGCGAGCGCAGCGGCCCGCTCGGATCGGTGGCGCTCGACGTGCTGCGGCTGTTCGTCAATCTGATCGACTTCCGCACCGGCCGGCTGGAGCCGTCAATCACCACGATCATGGACCGCCTGGGCCGGTCGCGGGACACGATCGTGCGGGCGCTGAAGAACCTGCGGGCGCATGGCTTCATCGACTGGCTGCGGCGCTACGAGCCGACCGGGCACGAGGGGCGCGGCCCCCAGGTGCAGCAGGCGAGCAACGCCTACCGCTTGTCGCTGCCGGAAAAGGCCCGGCAGTTCCTTGGCCGGTTTGGCAAGGCCCCTCCCCCGCCTGCGGATCATGGACAGGATCAGCAGGCATGGAGCGAGGCAATCGACGCCTACCGGAGCACCCTGCCCCTCGATGAGCGAACGCAGATCGACGCCGGCGACGGCACGCTCGGAAAGGCCCTTGTGAGGATGGCAAAGACCTTCATGAAACGTGAGTCCGATAACCAGACTGAATCCCCCTCTAGTTCTATTCTCTATGTGAAAACATAAGCGGACGCCGCTGTTCGGGCCGCTCACGCGGCCCTGCGGCGGTTCCGGACCGCGTAATAGGCGGTCCGGCTCGGCACCCTCAGAGCAAAATCACCAACCGCCTCGCCTGCGGCCAATGTCGCATGGGCTTTCGAGAGAAAGAAGGCGGCAAGGGCGGCGCAAAACATGCAAACATGTCATCATGATTGCATATATGCCTGAAATGTGCGATTGTTGTTTCGTACGATACAAAAGAAGCCACCATGTCCCCCGCCAATCCGACCGCAAAAACCTATGCCGCGCTGAATCAAGCGCTCGATTTTTTCAACGATCGCCTGTTCGGCGGCGAGCTGCCGGCCTGCCTCGTGACGTTGCAGCGCAAAAACAAAGCTTATGGCTATTTCGCGGGCGGCCGGTTCGGATCGAAGGACGGCGCGGAGATCACCGACGAAATCGCGCTGAATCCGGCGCATTTCAAAAGCCGTACCGACGAGCAGAGCCTTTCCACCCTCGCCCATGAGATGGCGCACCTTTGGCAGCATCATTTCGGCAAGCCGTCGCGCGCCGGCTACCACAACAAGGAATGGGCGGCGAAAATGCACGAGATCGGCTTGCACCCTTCGGATACCGGCCAGCCAGGCGGGAAGGAAACCGGGCAGTCATGCAGCCACTACATTGTCGAGGGCGGCCGCTATGCCCGCGCCTTTGCCGAGCTGGCGGCGCAGCCCGACTTTACCGCCCTCTATGTCGAGCTTTGGGACGATGCCGACGCCCGGAAGGCGCGCAAGGCGAAGTCGGCCAGCAAGACCCGTTACACCTGCCCGTCATGTGAGTTGAACGCCTAGGCTAAACCCGGTGTCCGCCTGATTTGTGGCGAGTGCGACGAGCCGATGGCGGCCGCCGAGGAAGCGGAGTAGTTAACCCTTCCTACATGAAAACATGTTTTCATGTATCAGAGAGAACATGTAAATGTTATTTCATGAAAGGATGAAATCATGATTACAGTGGCGTTCTGTACGCAGAAGGGCGGGACCGGAAAGACGACGATCGCGACGGCGCTTGCGGTCGCGGCTCATCTGGCCGGGAAGAAATCGGCTTTGCTCGACCTCGATCCACAGACAAACGCCGTCAACTGGTTCGACCGGCGCGAAGGTGACGGCCCGGACGTTGCCTCAATCCAGCCCGGCGCTATCCGGCGCTCACTGGACGCCTATCGCGGCCTTGGCATGGATTGGGTGTTCATCGACACGCCCGGCAAGATGGACAGCGCTTCAACCGAAGCGGCCAAGCACGCCGACATAGTGCTGGTGCCGTCGCAGGCGCAGATATTTTCGATCGAAACTTTGGAGCCGCTAAAGCGGCTGCTGGATATAGCCGGCAGTCCGCCCACGTTCGTTGTGCTCAATCTGGTGCATCCGAACGCCGGGGGCAGGGCAATTGATGATGCCGCCGCGATTGCCGCGAGCTTTAACGTGAAGGTCGCCCCCATCCATATGTCGCGCCGGAAAACCTATGAGGACGCCCCGGCCTTGGGGCAGACGCCGCAAGAGCTGGAACCGCATGGCCGTGCGGCCCAGGAAGTCGCCGGCCTGTTCACGTTCCTTTCAGAGCAGGCAAGCATGATTACAGGAAAGCATGAAAGGATGAAAGCATGAGCCGCAGGCCTTCGCTTCTCGCCACGGCGATCAAGACCGCAGAGCAACCCGCATCCGCTCCAGAGGCCCCGGCAGAGCCGCAAGGGAGCGCGCCAGGCTCACAGTCGGCCGGGAGCTACGTTGCGCCCTCGCGCGCTAACAAGCTCGGCAGAACGCATTTTCTGCCGCCCGCCTATTGGGAGACGCTGGACGAAATCAGCTTTCGCAGCAGGGATGAGAAGGGCAAGAAGATTCCGAAGGAGCGGCTTGTTGCCGAGGCGCTGAACCTGCTTTTCGCCAAATACAATTATCCGGTTGTCCGCGAGGGCGACGACTAGGGCTAATGTCATGCCAACATGATTGCAGGAAATCATGCAAGCATGACAGCTTTGACGTGTTGCCCGTCAGTTGTGAGGTTCCCAATCAAGCTCATGTGTGATAGTGTTTAATCCTACTGAGCACGATCCAACACGGGAGATTCCCATGCGCAGCACACAGCAGTTGAGCGTCACGTTGCCGAACGAAATGGCACAGATGGTCAAGAGCAAGGTTTCGTCGGGCGAATATGCCAGCGACAGCGAGGTTATTCGCGACGGCCTGCGGGCCTTGCAGGCGCGCGACAAGGCCCTTGAAAGCTGGCTGCGCACGGAAGGCGTTGCCGCCTACGACAAGCTGAAAGCCGATCCTAGCCGGGCGCTCAGCGTCGGCGAGGTGCGCCAGCACCTTGCCGAAAAGCGCAAGCGGCCCGCCT
The DNA here is from genome assembly GCA_905479515.1 of uncultured Parasphingopyxis sp. The sequence goes on along the minus strand of CAJQMX010000300.1, from coordinate 2,166 downwards.
CAGCGTGACCCATACGGTTCACTTCACCCCGGAAGCTCTCGACCAGCTCGACAAGCTGGAAGTCGATATTTCCGGGGCAGCGTCGCCCGCAATAGCGGCGCGATATGTCGATTCCATCGTGGACTATTGCGAGAATCTGCAAACCTTTCCGCACCGAGGCACGCGGCGCGACGATCTTCGACCGGGCTTGCGAACACTTGGGTTTCGCCGGCGTGTGACGATACTGTTTGAGGTAGCGGACGACACCGTGAATATCATCGGCGTCTATTACGGCGGCCAGGACTACGAGGCGAATTTTCAAGATGACGACACGCCAGAACACTAGCGGGAGCGTGACAACCATGCGGAGCCGCTGCCTCGCCCGCGAGATCGCGGAAATGGCGGGCGCACAGCGCCGCCTCGGGCTTATGGACGCGGCGACCTATGAGCAGATCATGGCCCGGCACCTTGGCGAGAAGGTCCGACCGATCGAAGCGCCGAAGTAGGGCAGGGCAACATGCTTTCCTATAAGCATGTAATTATCCGCCCCCGGCCATCCCTACGGCCCGATTTGATAGAGCGGGCCGGCCGGGGGCTAGCGTTGTGCCGAGCGGCGGAAGCCGCGACCGGCCCGGAGGGAACGCGCTCCCACATAGCGCCGAAGTGACCGGAGGGCCGCAAGAGAGAAGCCCCGGTGCGTCAGCGCCGGGACCGCTTTTCCCATCTGGCCGGCTCGGGCAGGGGGTTTTTGAACTTCTCGCGCAACCGTGCTTTCATTTCCTCGCCCGAAATACCCGGCCGGGGATCATCGGCCGCCGCCTGTATGCTGCGCTTGAGCAGTTCCCGGCGCAGATCGGCATGGGGTTCCAGCTCCTTATGTTCGCCCAGGATCACGAACACGGCTTCGGACGGATCAAGGAACTTGCCCTGTTCGATCAGGTCGAGCAGCCACAGGGCCAGAGACGGCGGCAAATAGGCTTCAAATCGCAATCCGCCCTCTGCGACCTGGTTGCGGAGCCGCTTGGCTTGCTCGACGGCATAGACCTTGTCGGCGGGATCGGGCCATTCGGGCGTATCGGTGTCGGTCATGGTTTCATCTTTCATGCCTGGTCGAACAGCCCCCGGAACTCGGAATCGGCGTAATAGGCGAGCTTGCCGGCGACGATCGGCCGTTGCCCGGCCAGGAACAGCAGTTCGAGATTTTGCGGCAGGTTGCGGACCTCATCCGGCGTCAGCAGCGGCCGGGCGGTGTGTTGCTCGCCGTAGGTGATGCCGGTTTTTTCGGCATCGAGGGCGCGGCTCATGGTCTGGAACACGACCGTCTCTTGCCCGAGCAGATCGGAGACGAGGCGGGCGCTATCGTGATCGTTGACGCCGAAGACCTGTAGGACGCCGGCGTTCGACAGGAATGTGCCGGCGCGCTGGCCGTAGGTGGCGCGGAGCTGGTGAACGTCTTGCAGGATCGGCCAGAGCTGGACGCCGTAGCCGGCCATGAGGCCCATGGCGCGCTCAACGGGAGCCAGGTGGCCGAGGGCGGCGAATTCATCCAGCAGGTAGAGGGGGTCGGTTCCGGCTGGGGGCGGAATGACACTCTAAGCGCTTGCGGCTTTGGGCCAGAGATATTCGCCTGTCAGTAATATGTGCGCCCAACCGAGCGGAGAGATGTGCGCCAGAAGTTCGGGCGGCACTTCGAGTCCTTCGCTTCGCCGTTCGGCGACCGCGTGGCCGATGTGGACAGTGTTCCAGTAGATGATGATTGCGGTGAGCAGGTTGAGGCCAGCAATCCGGTAATGTTGCCCTTCGGTGGTGCGGTCACGGATTTCGCCTTGGCGGCCGATGCGCAACGCATTCTTGAGAGCATGGTGAGCCTCGCCCTTGTTGAGACCGATCTGGGCGCGCCGCTGCATGTCCGTGTCGAGGATCCACTCGATTATAAAGAGTGTTCGTTCCACACGGCCGACCTCACGCAGCGCAACCGCCAGATCGTTCTGGCGCGGGTAGGAGGCGAGCTTGCGGAGCAACTGGCTCGGCTTGATCTTGCCGGCAGCCATGGTAGCGGCGCAGCGGAATAGGTCAGGCCAGTTCGCAACGATCAGTTCCTCGCGGATCTTGCCGCCGACCAGCTTGCGCAAATCCTTCGGCGTCCCTGCCGGATTGAACACGTATAGGCGCTTGGAGGGCAAATCG
>CAJQMX010000299.1 GCA_905479515.1 uncultured Parasphingopyxis sp. | reverse complement strand
GAGGCACGCGGCGATGTTGAAAGCTATGATGGCCGCGATATTAAGCCAGAAGATAACGGCCAGCTAGGCCCAGATCGCAGCGGCGGTGTGCCGCAATATCCCAATGTCATCCAGCGGCCGCTCCGCGCAAAAGCTGGTGCCAACGTTTCCCAAATGCATTATGCCCGCAAAGGCATTATCACACCGGAAATGGAATATGTGGCAGAGCGCGAAAATCTTGGCCGTGAGCGTCTGAAGGAATATATCCGTGACGGCGAAAGCTATGGCGCGTCTATCCCCGATTATGTAACGCCTGAGTTTGTGCGAGACGAAATCGCCCGTGGCCGCGCGATCATTCCCAACAATATCAACCATCCCGAGAGCGAACCGATGGCGATCGGCCGCAACTTCCTCGTCAAGGTCAACGCCAATATCGGCAACTCCGCCGTCGCGTCAGACGTCGCGGCAGAGGTCGACAAGATGGTCTGGTCGATTAGGTGGGGCGCCGACACGGTGATGGACCTTTCGACAGGCCGCAACATCCATGACACCCGCGAATGGATCATCCGCAACTCGCCCGTCCCCATCGGCACGGTCCCCATCTATCAGGCGCTCGAAAAGGTCGGCGGCGTGGCCGAAGACCTGACCTGGGAAATCTTTGCCGACACGCTGATTGAACAGGCCGAGCAGGGCGTCGACTATTTCACCATCCATGCCGGCGTGCGGCTTCCCTATGTCCCGATGGCCGCAAAGCGCATGACGGGCATTGTCAGCCGCGGCGGATCGATCATGGCGAAATGGTGCCTCAGCCACCACAAGGAGAGCTTCCTCTACGAACGCTTCCCCGAAATCTGCGAGATCATGAAGGCCTATGACGTCGCCTTCAGCCTTGGCGACGGCCTGCGCCCCGGCTCGATTTACGACGCCAATGACGAAGCCCAGTTCGCCGAACTCTACACCCTTGGCGAGCTGACCAAGGTCGCCTGGGAACAGGATGTGCAGGTGATGATCGAAGGCCCCGGCCATGTGCCGATGCACAAGATCAAGGAGAATATGGAAAAGCAGCTCGAAGCGTGCGGCGAAGCGCCCTTCTATACGCTCGGGCCGTTAACGACGGACATCGCGCCCGGTTACGATCATATCACCAGCGGCATCGGCGCCGCCCAGATCGGCTGGTACGGCACGGCGATGCTCTGTTACGTCACGCCCAAGGAGCATCTTGGCCTGCCCGACCGCGATGACGTAAAAGTCGGCGTCGTCACGTACAAGCTGGCCGCCCACGCCGCCGACCTCGCCAAAGGCCACCCCGCCGCGCAGGTCCGCGACGATGCGCTCTCAAAAGCCCGTTTCGAGTTCCGCTGGCGCGACCAGTTCAACCTCAGCCTCGATCCCGACACCGCCGAGCAATATCACGACCAGACGCTGCCAGCCGAAGGCGCCAAGACCGCCCATTTCTGCTCCATGTGCGGCCCGAAATTCTGCTCGATGCAGATCAGTCAGGAAGTGCGCGAGTTTGCGGCGAACAACCCGAATGGCATACTCGGCTCCAACACCCCCGCTCACCCTGAGCCTGTCGAAGGGGAGGCCAAGGACGCAGAAGCGGGGATGGAAGAAATGAGCGAGAAGTTTAAGGAAGAGGGCGGGAAGCTTTACGTGAAAGCCGACTAGATGGCTGAGATTGACCTCCGCTATGTTGACGAACTTTTGCAGGCAAGAAAGGACATGCATGGGGGTGGCAGGGGAGCACCCATAATTGCTGGTGGAATCCGGCAAGGTGCCGCTCTGAATCGAAGCTGTATGCTAATGATATCTGCTCTTCTGCAGTCTCATGTCGAAGAAGTATTTTTCGAAGTATCTCAAGAAAAACTGAACTTGCTAGATGCGCAAATGACAGCTTATCGTAAGCTCTACGACCGTTTCGGGAACCCTAGCACACGCAATATAAAAGAGCATTTTGGGCGATTGGGATTGCAGGACGTTTTCGTCGGCCTTTCTTGGCAGGCGAGGCCCACGACTTCAGTTAAGACAGCTCTGGACGAGATAAACCAGCTACGAAACCAGATTGCGCACGGCGCGCCACAGCTGAAGCTGCGTGGAAAATCATACTATTTGAGAACATTTGATGCTGAGGTTTACCGAAATTTCGGCAATTATATACTTGACGTAGGAGCAGCTTTTCCCTATGATTATCGTCATAAGGAGCAAGCCGAACGTGCAACTAACAGACCCCATCTTCACCGACGCAGACAAAGCCCGCCAGCATCTCGAAGCCATCAACTGGCCCGAAGGTCCGTTCTGCCCTCATTGCGGCGAACTCGAAAACGTCACTCGGTTGAAAGGCAAGTCTCATCGCGCTGGCCTAATCCAGTGCAACTCTTGCGCTAAAAACTTCACTGTTACCGTGGGAACGCTGTTTGAACGCTCCAAGGTTCCTTTGAACAAATGGTTGCTCGCCACCTATCTGCTTTCCAGCAGCAAGAAGGGCATGAGCGCCAAACAGATCGAACGTATGCTAGGCGTAACCTACAAGACGGCTTGGTTCATGATGCACCGCATCCGTGAAGCCATGAAAGACGATAGCCCTGTTGGTGGTCTTGGCGGTCAAAA
>CAJQMX010000298.1 GCA_905479515.1 uncultured Parasphingopyxis sp. | reverse complement strand
CGCGCCAGAATCCAAACGCTCCCGAGATGGTTGGATGCCCTCTACCCCCTATGGCAGAAAGCCCATCTATCCCGATGAAGCGTAAAGTTCGTGAAACTGTATAGCCATTCATGCCATCACCTAGCGTATTGCTTGGTGATGGCGCGTATCTTGGAGCGATAGAATGGCACTCGTATATCTCTTTTGGGCACTCACAATTCTGTGTTGCAGCTACGGCGCCTATTTTGGCGGTCGTGAGGGTCGGCGAGTTACCGCACTTTTCTTGGGCGGGGTCCTACTCACGATGCCAGCTCAACTGCTTCAGCACGCCTTAGGAGGTGCTATTTGGCCTGTAATAACGGTCGATTTGTTGCTGTTGATCGGGCTCTATTGGGTCTCGATGCGGACAACCCGCTTTTGGCCTCTCTGGGTTACCGGATTTCATATGATCACGATGACTGCACATCTGGCGGCGCTACTGGCGCCATCATTCCCGGTTCGCATCTATTTTGGGCTCACGACGGTTTGGACCATCCCGCTGTTGCTAGTCATTCTCGTGGGCGTAACTCTCGATCGCCAGGCAGGTCTGACAGATCATGACACTGCCTAGCAATAAACCTTCCAGCACACCCGCCAAGATGCCCGCGCATCCCGCGCGCGAAACACGCCAACACCCAAAGGAGGCTGGCAAGGTCAATATGCCTCCAACAACTGGCGAACCGACCATTCGGAAGACCGCGCTTCGCAACCCGCACAATCTATGCAGCGAAGGAGCAAAGTTCATCAAAACCTATCTGAGAGCACGGCGAGACAGGGAATGGCAGTTCCCCCGCGGGCTTTTTTCTGATCCCGCATGGGACATCCTGCTGGATCTCTACGTCGCCCAGGCTGAGAATAGGCAAGTAAGCGTCTGGAACGCTTATCAGGCCGGTGCGGTGCGGGAATCTTCGGGGATGCGTTGGCTCCAGATACTGGAGTCACGCCATTTGGTGGAACGCCAGCAAGATGAGCCTGATCAGAATATCGAATGGGTGATACTCACCCGCGATGCGATCGCCGGAATGAACCGCTGGCTAGACCGAATGCATCCCCTGTCCGCGGCGGAAAATCCGGACAGCTAGAGAGCTCCGGACCTTAGTACACCAAAACCGACCTTCCACGATCGGCACCGCTAGTGCCAGAAGAGGACTCGAACCTCCACGTCCACAAGGGACACCAGCACCTGAAGCTGGCGCGTCTACCAATTCCGCCATCTGGGCCCACGGCTTGGGCGATATGCTCGCCAAGAAGCAGGATGGGCGCTATGATGGCCGACGCGGCGCTTGTCAATCCGCTGGTTAAACGCCATTGGGGCGGCACGATCTCTAGGGAGCAGATTTGCGATGCAGGACAGGCTGGTTACATTGGTTGGCGGGGGCGGCTTTCTGGGCCGGTATGTCGCGCAGGATTTGCTGAAAGCCGGCATTCGAATCCGCATTGCCGAACGCAATCCGACAAGCGCCTATTTCATCAAGCCAATGGGCGGCCTCGGCCAGACCCAGTTTGTTGCCGCTGACATCACCCGACCCGAAACACTGGCACGGGCGGTTGAAGGCGCTGATGCGGTCATCAACTTTGTCGGCATCCTCAAAGGCGATTTCCAGAAATTCCATGTCGAGGGCGCGTGCAACCTGGCTCAGGCTGCCAAGGCTGCCGGGGTGCAGGATTTCGTCCAGATCTCGGCGATCGGCGCTTCATCGGAAGCCGCATCGCGCTATGCGCGCTCCAAGGCAGCCGCCGAGGACGCAGTGCGCGAGGCATTGCCGCAGGCGATCATCATGCGGCCATCCGTGATCTTCGGACCGGAAGACCAGTTTCTCAACCGTTTCGCCGCGATTGCGCGCATGGCGCCGTTCATGGTGCCGGTGATGAAGCCGGACACAAAGTTTCAGCCCGTCTATGTCGCCGATGTGGCAGAAGCCGTTGCACGGACGGTTGGCGAACCAACGGCCTATCGCGGACGAACGTTCGAGCTGGGCGGCCCGGAACAGCTATCCATGCGCGACATCAACCGCTTCATCCTCAATCATATCGGCAAACCGGACAAACAGATTCTCAACGTTCCGGACATGATCGGCAGTGCAATCTCCCGCATGGGATTCCTGCCCGGCGCACCGATCAGCCGGGACCAGTGGCTCTCCCTGCAGAGCGACAATGTGGTGAGCGAAGGCGCTGAAGGTTTCGCGGCGCTTGGCCTTAGCCCGCGCCCGCTGGCCGCAGTCGCCGATCGCTGGCTGGTCCAGTATCGCAATCATGGGCGCTATGCGAACAAGGCAGCCAGCGCGGCCTGATCGCCGCTATGACCAGCTGTTAAGGCCGTATGGCGCTAAAAGATCGCCAGCAACAGTATGCCCATCGCAACGCGGTAGACGACAAACACCATCATCGATGCCTTGCGCAGGAAGCGCATCAGAAAATGCATGGTCGCGAGTGCCGCGACGAAGGTCATCGCCCCGGTGATCAAGGCCTCAGCCAACAGATCGCCGCCCGCTTCCATAATCTGCGGGATGACGAGCACCCCTGCCCCGGCCACCGCCGGGATCGAAAGCAGGAAGGAAAAGCGCGCAGCCTCGACACGCTTATAGCCAAGGAACCGCGCCGCCGTCATCGTTACGCCTGAACGACTGGTGCCGGGGATCAGCGCCAATGCCTGGGCCATGCCGACAATGATCGCATCACGCAGGGTCATATCCTCATAGGCTTTTTCCTGCCGCCCGTAGCGATCCGCAATGCCGAGCAGGATGCCATATGCGATAAGATTTACCGCCACGAGATCGGTGAGCCGCAGATCCTGCATGATGTCATAGGCGTAGAGAACCGCCCCCAAAGCGATAACCGGAACGGTGCCGATCGCCACCCACCAGAACAGGTGTTTTTGCTCCGGTGCGGACCCGATACCGACCGTGGCGAAACCGCCGCGCGCCAGGCCCCAGGCATCCTTGAAGAAATAGACGATGATTGCGAGCAGCGTGCCGACATGCAGCGCCGCATCTATCAGCGGCCCCTGATCCTCTTCGCCCATGAATAATGGCGTCAGGATCAGATGCCCCGATGACGATATCGGCAGGAACTCCGTAACGCCCTGCACAATTGCGGTGATCAGCATTTGAAGAAACGACATAGAGCGCCACTATCACAGGCGATTCCGGTCTGTCTTGCGTTAAATATAGGTCCGTTTTGGCCATATTAATCTGTAAAACCAAGGAAGATCAGTGGCGGCCGGGGAAATATTCGTTCTAATAGACAGCTATGCTGACCTAAATGATCGATTTCCGCGTGACTTGGCGATTTTTTCTGCTATGGACACTCGCTTACGGAGATGATGATGGCTGAAAATCCAATGCTCAAATTTGTGGGCGTTGAGCAGGACTATCCTGCCAAACGCGAACCCGGCAAGCGCCGCGAGGATTTCGAGGAAATCGCGCGCGCTTATGCTGTGGAAAAAGCGGAAGAACAGTCTTCTCGCTGCTCGCAATGCGGCGTCCCCTATTGCTCGGTCCATTGCCCACTGCACAATCATATTCCCGACTGGCTGAAGCTCACCGCCGAAGGGCGCCTGCGCGAGGCGTTCGAGCTCTCCAATTCCACCTCGACCATGCCCGAGATTTGCGGCCGCATCTGTCCGCAGGACCGGTTGTGCGAAGGCAATTGCGTGGTCGAATTTTCCGGCCATGGCGCGATCACCATCGGCGCGGTCGAGAAATACATCACCGACACGGCATGGGAGCGGGGCTGGGTCCA
>CAJQMX010000297.1 GCA_905479515.1 uncultured Parasphingopyxis sp. | reverse complement strand
TCCATCGACCAGCCCAAATATCCCGGCCTTGCTGCCGCCCTCGAAAAATGGACCAGTAAATGAGCTTTGAAATTCCCCAGGACATTGAAGACTATCTCGCGGAACTCGACGCGTTCATCGAAGCCGAGATCAAACCGCTTGAGCAGCGCGACGACAATATCCGCTTTTTCGATCATCGCCGCGAGCACGCACGAACCGATTGGGACAATGAGGGCCTGCCGCGTGAAGAATGGGAAGAGTTGCTCCACGAAATGCGCGACAAGGCCGATGCTGCGGGCCATTATCGCTATGCATTGCCGGAAGAATTTGGCGGCAAGAACGGCTCCAATCTCGCCATGGCGCGGATCCGCGAGCATCTCGCTGCCAAGGGGCTGGGCCTCCACAATGATCTGCAGAATGAAAGCTCGATCGTCGGCAATCTCGTCCTGCCGCTCGTGGTCCGTGATTTCGGCACCGAGCAGCAAAAGCAGGACTATATTCCCGCCTTGCTCGACGGCAAGATGCGCTGGACCTTCGGCCTGACGGAAGAAGCCCATGGATCGGACGCCACCCATATGGAAACGCGCGGCGTGCGGGAAACGCGCGACGGCGTTGATGGCTGGCTGCTCAATGGCGAGAAAATGTGGACGACCGGCAGCCATGTCGCGACGCACTGCATGGTGTTCGCCCGCACCAGCGGGCCGGATGGCGCGGCCAAGGGTATCACCTGCTTAATCGTGCCGCAGGACACGCCGGGCTTTGAGATCGGCGAATATATGTGGACGTTCAACATGCCGACGGACCACCCCAAAGTCTCTCTGACGGATGTATGGGTGCCGGATTCCGCGATCCTCGGTGATCCGGATTGGGGCCTCGCCTGCGCCCAGCATTTTGTCCATGAAAACCGCATTCGCCAGGCAGCATCCTCGCTCGGGGCGGCGCAATATTGCATCGATGAAGCGGTGAAATATGCCGGCGAGCGCAAACCCTTTGGCAAGCCCTTGTCGGCCAATCAGGCGATCCAGTTCCCGCTGGTCGAGCTGCAGACCGATGCCGAAATGCTCCGCCTGCTGATCTACAAAACCGCATGGCAGATGGATCAGATGCCCAAGATCGAAGTTGCGAAACAGCTCTCCGACAAGGTCAGCATGTGCAACTACCGCGCCAACCGGCTGGTTTGCGAAGCTGCCGACCGGGCGATGCAGGTGCATGGCGGTATCGGCTATTCGCGGCACAAGCCATTCGAACATATCTACCGTCATCATCGGCGCTATCGCATCACGGAAGGTGCGGAAGAAATCCAGATGCGCAAGATTGGCGGCGTATTGTTCGGCTATATCTAGAAAGGCGGGCGCCGGAATTGCCAGCCGAAGGTTTGGCTAGCCGTTCTTTCCGGCGTTCACCCGTGCTTTCCGGATCAGCAGCAGCAAAGGCAAAGATGCCAGCGTGACGATCATCATGAAGTGGAAATTGTCGATATAGGCGATCATCAACGCCTGCCGATTGATTTCCGCTTCCAGTATCTGCAGCGCGGTCTCACCAAGCACCTGCCCCGGCGCGGCCAGGGATGGCGGGATGGCTGGCACGTCCATCGTCGTCACCTGGCCCGCCAGATCCGAATGGCTTGTGCCCAGATTGCGGGCCAGCAGAAGAGTGACCACCGAAATCCCGATCGATCCGCCGATATTGCGGGTAAGATTGAGCAGGCTGGCCGCCGTCGTGCGGTGTTTTGCGGCCAAGGTTCCGAAAGCCAGAGTCTGCAGGGGTACGAACACCAGGCCCAGGCCGAGACCCTGAACAAACCCGCTTATGATGATGGGCCGCTGATCCATGTTCAATGCGAAACCCGCCATCTGCCACAGCGACAGGGCGAGCAAGGAAAGCCCTGCCAAAAGCAGCAAGCGGGAATCTATCTTGCCGACCAATTGCCCCGCCACCATCATCGACACCAGCGTGCCAACGCCGCGTGGGGCCGTAAGAAACCCGGATTGCAAAACAGAATAGCCGAACAGCGTCTGGAGTAGCGGCGGCAACAGCGCCAGCACGCCCAGCAGCAACAGGCCTATCACGAGCATGAAGAGCAGGCCGGTCACGAAATTACGGTCCGAAAACAGATGCGGGTCAATCAATGGCTCCCGCGTCTGGAACATATGAATGCAGAACATCCATGCCGCCGAGATCGCAAGGAAACACTCGATCCAGATTTCCCAACTCTCAAACCAGTCGAGCTGCTGCCCGCGATCCAGCATTAGCTGGAAGCTCGCAAGCGCGAGCGCCATGAGGATGAAGCCGAACATATCGAACCGGCGCTTCTCGATATCGCCGGACGGAAGATAGCGGATCAGCATGACGACGGTGAGCGTGCCGATCGGCACATTGACCAGAAACACCCAGCGCCAGTTGAAACTCTCGGTCAGCCACCCGCCCAATACCGGGCCGAGAATAGGGCCGATCATGATGCCTCCGCCAAACAGAGCCATGGCTTTGGCATGATTTTCAGGGCGGTTGATGTCGAACAGTACGGACTGGGCAAGCGGCGCAAGAAATGCCCCGGCAATGCCCTGTAATACACGGAACACCACCATCTCGTTCAGCCCCACCGCGCTCGCGCACAGGGCCGAGCTGGCGGTAAACGCAATCGTGGAAATAACGAACAGGCGTTTGCGGCCGATGCGGTCGGCAAGCCAGCCGGTTATCGGGATCGCTATCGCCGACGCCACGATATAGCTTGTCAGAACCCAGTTCACAGTTTCGCGATTGGCACCAAGGCTCGTCTGCATGTGCGGCAGCGCGACATTGGCGATGGTGGTATCGAGCACCTGCATGAGCGTGCCGATCATCACCGCTATGGTGATCATCGTCCGCTCGAATGTCCCCATGTCCGAAAGCGTTCTCACCTTGGTGATTGGGCGGCAGGCGTATCGGGATTGCGGCTTGGCCTGTCCCTCGTATCGACAATTGCGTTCACCGAAAGGCCTGCGATCAGCGGCCGATCGGGATTGTTGTCAATCGCGATGCGCACCGGCACTCGCTGGGTTACCTTCACCCAGTTTCCTGTCGCGTTCTGGGCGGGTAAAAGCGAGAATTCGGATCCGGTTCCCACGCCAATACTGGCGACATGGCCGCGCACTTCAATATCGGGATAGGCATCAAGCTCTATCTCCGCAGGCTGGCCGACGAACATATTGGTAAGGTCAGTTTCCTTGAAATTGGCCTCAACCCAAATCGCATCACTGCGAACAATGGTAACGACCGGGACACCGCCGACAATGATATTGCCAACCTGAACCCGGTCTGCCTGGGTCACATAGCCATCCGATGGTGCCCGCACCCGTGTATATTCCAGATTGAGCAGCGCAGCATCGCGGGCCGCCAGTGCGGCCTGCAAGGCTGGCTGTGCACTCACGCCGCCTTGCGCCAGAGCCGACTGCGCCGATTGCGCTTCGGCCCGGGCATTGGCCAGCCGTTCGCGCGCCTCGGCGACTTCATGCACCGCATCGTCATAGCGCGCCCTGCTCAGAAACCCGCGGTCCATCAGGCTTTGATGCCGGGCAAGGTTGCGCTCGGCGAATGTCAGGTTGGCCTGCGCGCCGATAATATCACCCTGGGTACCCGAGGAGCGCGCTTGCAACTCTGCAATCTGGACACGGGCATCGGCGATCTGCGCATTGGCCTGCTGCAGAGCGACACGAAAAGGCCGGTCATCAAGTTCGAACAAAAGATCCCCGCGATGGACCTGCTGATTCTCGGTGACATGAACGGCCACAATGGTTCCGGAAACCGGGCTCGCCACCGAAACCATATCGCGCTGCACATAGGCATTGTCGGTCGAAACATAGCGCCCTGAAGTCAGCCAGAAATACCCACCGACCGCCAGGAGAAGCAGCGGAACCACAAGCAAAAGCCCGAGCCGTCGCCAGAGCGGTGCCTTGCCTTTTTCCGGTTCGGGAGCGTTGCCGGGAACAGCCTCGGGTTCGACAATGGGTTCGTTCTCGCCGGTCCCAGTCGCTTCGTCAGCCAGCGGTTTGAGAGTATCGGTCATGACCGGCCCTCGTCCGCTACTTCCATCGCAGCAAGATTGACGCGGACCCGGTTCAAGGACTCGACCGTTACAGCAACATCACCCAGGTCCAGGCCAGCCAGAATATCGTCGGAGAAATCCTGTGCCAGAATCTTGAGCTGCTCGATGACAGGCTTGGCTTCTTCCGTCAGATGGATGCGCCAGGCCCGCCGATCATTCTCATCGCGCCGCCGCTCGACCAGCCCCAGACTCTCGAGCCTGTCGATCATCCGGCACAGAGTGATCGGCTCTACTTCAAGGGTTTCGGCGAGATCGATCTGACGCGGTCCATCGCCATGACGATGGAGTATCGCAAGCACGCGCCATTGTTCACGGGTCGTGCCAAGCGCTGCGGCCCGGCGGTTGAACTCGCGGCGGATCAGCCGTGCTGTTTCAACCACTTCAAATCCGAAATTTTCCATGCGGCGCATATAATAAGCATTGATATTAAATGCAACGCAGACGTGTTTCCATGCGAGCCAAAGCCGCATCGAAAACACTCCTGACACAAGGCTGTCAGTAGGGGTGTGCGATAAGGCGCGTTCCAAAACAGGAAGGATTACGCCAATGACCGAACATGCCCCCAATCGCCTTGTCTGGACGGAAATACCCGTCACTGACCTTGATCGCGCCAGTGCATTCTATGAGAAAATTCTCGGCGAACCCTTGAAGCGGGACGATACCGGCCCGAATCCGATGGCCGTGTTGCCCTATCCGGGCGGAGTAGGAGCATCCGGTCATCTCTATCCCGGCACCCCCGCCAAAAAGGGCGAAGGCATTACGGCACATCTGGCCACGCCGTTCGCACTGGATGATGTGATGGCCAGGGTCGGTGAAGCCGGCGGTGAAATCGCCTCGGACGTCATGACCATCCCGGCTGGATCATTTTTCTACGCGATAGACACCGAGGGAAATTCCATCGGCATCTTCAAGAACTAGCGGCTATACTGCTCCCATGCGACGCGCCGACCGCCTCTTTCAAATCGTGCAATATCTGCGCGGCGGTCGGCTCGTTACCGCGGCCATGCTCGCCGAATGGCTCGAAGTGTCTGAGCGCACAATCTACCGGGACATTGCCGATCTCCAGTCGACAGGCGTACCGATCGATGGCGAAGCGGGCGTCGGCTATGTCATGCGCGGCGGCTATGACCTCCCTCCCCTGATGTTCACCCATGATGAGATTGTCGCGCTGGTGGCTGGCGCGCGGATCGTGCGTTCCTGGGGCGGCGTCACGATGGCGCGTGCGGCGGAAGAAGCGTTGGTCAAGATCGAGGCCGTGCTTCCCGACACGGAACGATCACGCGCGGCCAACACCCAGATTTACGCGCCGAAAATGGGCCTGACCGAACAAACGCGGCATCTGATCGATACCTGCGAAGCTGCCGTCGACGCCCGTGCCATCCTGTCTTTCGACTATCAGGACGAAGCTGGCGCAGCGACCAACCGGGCCGTTCATCCGCTCGGGCTGTGGTTCTGGGGAAAGGTCTGGACGCTTGTCGCCTGGTGCGAATTGCGGGAAGATTTCCGGATGTTCCGCATCGACCGAATGGCGGGTGTCAGCCCTACCGGTGAAACGTACAAGGCGGCACAGGAACGCTCGCTGGTGGAATGCCTGCGCCAGATGGAAGCCAAGGATGGGCCGCAGCGCTAGTCTTTCGCTATTTCCGTGCCCGCAATCATCTCACGCATATAGTCGGCATGAGCGGGCATCGCCTGTATCGTCTGGGTCATTCCCTCGACCATTTTCTTGAGCAGCGGTGCCAGCTTTTTCATGTCGAGATAGTCGGTCGATGGATCATAGCGTTCCGGTGTCACGCCGAAGCCGATCATCATCTCGATCCAGCTTTGCCGCTCGAACAGTTCATGATCGAATTCCACAAAACGCCCCCGGCTGGCAAACTGATCCAGCCGCAGCCGGAGCTGTTCCGGGCGTTCGGCGTCGCGAATCTCCGCCCATAATGGCTCATCCCTGCCATTCAGAACAAAAGGCAAGGCGAGGAAATCGCTGATCTGCCGGGCAGAGCCCAGCTGGTTCCGGTTAAACTCGGTCGCTTCGATATCCATCGACCGGGTGGCCGGAATGGCGCGCACGAGGTGCCGGGCCTGTTCCAGCAGCAGCATCATATCCGCCGACTGATATGGCCCCAGCTGCGCGGCAGCCGCGCCCAGCCGCACACAATTGCCCGTCCAAGGATTCTCGCAATAGCCGGGTTCGAATGGCGAGGACGGCTCATCGACACGCATCACATCTGCGGAAAAGAGCATTTCGGATGCGATGCCATCCTGCAAAGTCGTTTCGACGACCATAGCGCCGGGCAGCGCCCGCGCGATGCTATGCAAATGATCGACCGGCTCTGCACCCGCATCGAAACTGCGGGTAACGTGATCAAAGGGCAGGATATGCGCGAGCGAATGCTTGTGCAGCGGCTCTCCACTTTGCACCAACCGGGAAGCCGCGCCCGAGACATCCACAAACACATCCGCCGCAATCTCTTGCCCGTCGCCAAGTTTCATAGAGAGGATATGCCCCCCCTCACCCATCGCCGCATATGCAGCTTGGCCCTCAAATATCTGCGCCCGTCCTCCCGGGAACCGCGCTTTCAGCTGCGTGCCAAACGCCGCCCGATCAAACTGGATCGTCGGCCCAAGCATCCGCAACGGCGAATTGGGATCGTCCGACCGATCCGCGAACTTCCGCGTCAGGGCAACACGGGCGGCAAAGCGCAGGGGCTGAAACAGATAGGCCAGCTTTTCCGGTTGGCCCTGCATTTTCGCTGCGCGCAGCATGACATGATGCAGGGCAATATCGTTGACCGCTGGCAATGATCCCGAAGGTGCGGTGAAAAAGCGGCTATCCTCGCCCTGCCAGCCCTGACAATCCGTGCCGAGGCCCAGCATCGCATTGCCATGCAGCACCATGTCTCTGGCATTAAATCCAATCTGTTCAAAGAAGGGATTATCGCAAGCCAAACTGGCGGCACCGGGCAGATCGGAGGCATCCGTATCTTCGACAAGAATCAATGAGATCCGATCCGGCAGCACCGTCTCCAGCAATGCGGCGACAGGCCATAGCGCATGGCTTCGCCCAAAAATCGCAATGCTCGTCAAAGGCGCTTTATCCTGACTCATGATGCATCCGCCTCTTGGAAGGTTGCGCCATGATCTTTGATGAAATCGCCATGCCGGCTGGTCCGGGACACCGCATCCGCAATACTGGTCCTGATCCGCTCAAGATTGGCCGCCAGCTCTTCTGCGGACATCAGGTCAACCCGCGGGTCATAGGCTTCGGGAACGATATTCTGCCCGATAAAGACGGACAGCCAGCTCGGCGGCAGGAACAGGCCATGCGTATATTCGGGCACAACCCCCCGGCGGCGGAACGCATCGATCTTGTATCGCAGGCTATCCGGCCATTCCATGTTGCGCATGTCGCGCCACAGATCCGCATCGTCCCGCTGCGTGGCGACATAGTGCAGCATCAGGAAATCCCGGACCCGTTCAAACTCCAAATCCATCAACCGGTTATATTCATCCCGGTCGGCTGATGAGCAATCGCGTTCGGGGAACAGCGCCAGCAGATTGACGATACCGCTCTGGATGATGTCGATGCTGGTGGACTCGAGCGGTTCCAGAAACCCGCCTGACAGGCCTATCGCCACGACATTCCTGTTCCACAATTTCCGTCGCTTACCCGTCTTGAAAAACAGCTTTTTCGGATCGGCCAGTGGTTCGCCTTCCAGCGTCGTCATCAGCTGATCGACGGCATCCTGATCGCTGATATAGCGATCGCAATACACATGGCCGTTGCCTATCCGGTGCTGGAGCGGGATGCGCCATTGCCAGCCGCCCTTGCGCGCCGTCGACCGGGTATAGGGGCCGGTGGGCCCCGTGATGGCACATGGCACGGCATAGGCCCGGTTGCAGGGCAGATAGTCACTCCAGTCCTC
>CAJQMX010000296.1 GCA_905479515.1 uncultured Parasphingopyxis sp. | reverse complement strand
AAGCTCTGAATGATGGACGCCGCAGGCGCGCAGCGCCTCGGTCCGGCCGCGCTCGAAGAACTTCAGATAGGCCGCATGATAGACGACGCCGGAAAAATCCGTGTCTTCATAATAAATCCGGATCGGCAGCCGATATATTGTTTCATCGCTCATTATTCATGTTCTGGCATTACTCCGGCTTGTCCCGCAAGGAAAACGCGCTGTAGGCAGACCAGATGAGAATCATCGGCAATCCCGACTGGACCAATCCGGCCGTCAGACTGAAAAACGCTATTGTCGCGCCGGCGCGCCGCGCAGCGGCGCTCGCTGGTCGCTGGACGCCTTACGCTGCCGCCGAGCTTGAGACCCGTCAAACGCAAACCCTGACGCTCTCCGGCGACAAACCCGAACAGAAGCGGCTCGTTTACGCCGAGCCGCGACCGGAAAGCGAAACCGTTCAGAACCTTCTGTATACGGCGGAAGGCATGGGCGTCGCGGACGGCCGCATTGTTGAGCGCTTTTCGATACGTGCGCCGTCCCTGCCGGAAATCCTGAAAACCCCAGCGGCGCCCGCGCGAAGGATTGCGCAAGGAACTGTCATTGAGGCCGAAACGCCCTACACCTATGGCGACTGGGTCGGTGACTTCATCTGCGCCCTTGTCTGCGCTGAAAAGATCGCCGAGCCGATGGTGATGCCCGCCTCGCTTGCGGGCAAGCCTTATGTGAAGCGCGATATCGCGGCGCTCGGCCTCACCATGGAAGTCGCCGAGGCGCCGGTGTTAATCGAACAGGCGACAGTCCTGAGGAAACGCATCCCGAGCTATTACTGGAGCGAGAAAGAAGTCAGCGCCTATCGCAAGGCGTTTGATTTAACGCCGCCGCCGGCGCGCGAAGGCTCCGTCACCTATCTCGGCCGTTTCGGCACGGTGTCGGAATCGGTGCAGCGCGACTATCCCACGGAAGAAACCGCGGCGATTGTAAAATCCCTTGGCGGCGATGTGTTCGACACACACAATTCCTCACCTGAGGTTTTCAACGATATGGCCGCCAACATGGAAACGGTTATCGCCGATCAGGGCTCGGCGATATTCGGCGTGATGCATTGGCGCACGAAAAACCTGATCGAGCTGACCCGCCGCGACTGGTGGCATTCGGCGAACCTGTTCATCGCCAAAGGCGCGGGCGTTGAAAACTACGCGGTGATCGCCGTAGACGATCTCGATGAAGCGGCCTTGCGCGCACGCATCGAAGGTCATCTCAAAGAGTTCGGCGTGATTTAACGCCCGCTTGAATAAATCAGAATATTGTCGAGAAGCGACCCGGCGCCGCTTTCGCTCAGGAAAAACAGTGAAGCGATACCGACGGTAAAGATCGTCCAGATCGCGCCGAAGATCACGATAAAAAGGATTGAGCGATTGACGCCATAGGAAAGCACCGCGCGGTCCGGTTTCGACGGATCATATCGCACAGCGACCTGCGCGCCCACGGGCAGCGCCTCATAAATCTCGTGATGAAACTGGCGGCCCGAACTCGCCGTGTAACCGAACGCGATGGACTTGCCGATACGCTCAATACCGTCAGGATTGTACTTGTACTGAACCCTGGCTTCGTAGGTGTCGCCGTCGCTGTCGGAGTTGACCTTGAAATCCGACGCGATGATATCGCCTGGCGTCGTCAGCCAATGCGATGCCTGTTGCGAGTAATAATAAGATCGCCCGCCCCAGAACAGCATCCCCGCTCCGATGGCAAGAAACAGTCCGAAAAACAGCGTCAGCCAGATTTGTCCGCTCATGGTGCGCCTCCCCGATTTTGCGGGAGGAAGCCTAGGCGGGAATGGTCACCAGAAAATGACCAAATCCAAACACTTCGTCCAAATTCACTGCGGCCGCCTTAGCGGCTTAGAGTAGACAGCGTCTTGCAATGCTTCGCCGCCATATATCACACCCATGAAATCCGTATGCTCAGGCCAAAATTCATGAGCATTTTCATTCACATTAAACCGGAAGTCAGCTCGCTCACCCTTAGGAAAATGAAGCACTTTGCCGAGCGATTGTAATGAATAAAATTCGTTTGAATCTACCACAAAGAACGCTAGCGGATAAAACTTCAGCGCACTACCAACTCGTGTCCGATCATTATATCGAAATCCAATATCTCTGAAAATAATTCGGGATTCGTGCTGATAACACCAGTAGAAAATATTCAATCCATCCAAATCTTTCCGCATACCCCAAAAATATTCTCTAAGAATCTGATCTATTTTTGTATCACTTGCTTTCCTTCGAGCAGCTAAAAAGTGACCAATTAAAGAACGGCAAAAACTATAAGGTTCGTAACTGACAGTTCGATATGGCGTCATTATTATCGTACTCATAAGATGGGATATTACTAGCTTGCAAACGCGAACCAACTCCGGATCATACAAACTTCCCAAAAAGTTATTGTTGCAGCTAGCGCAAATACTTTTGAAAGAAGTGCCCTTTTGCTTAAACTTAGGTTTCCCGCCTTCGCCTAGATACGTGTAATAAACCCAATCTTCGCACTTCAGATACAATTGCAGCGCTCGTGGCGGAACATGATCGTCAGTTAAAGATTTTTGCCTCCCGCAAATCCGGCAATGTTTATTTTCAGTCATTAATCAAACATATCCGACGCTGTTCCCTTCGGCGCGGGCAATCCGAGATGCGTCCAGGCGGTTGCCGAGAGAACACGCCCGCGCGGCGTACGCTGGATCAGCCCCTGCTGCAACAGGAACGGTTCGATTACGTCTTCGACGGCGTCGCGCGCTTCGGCCAAGGCAGCTGCAATCGTTTCAACGCCCACGGGGCCGCCGCCGAAATGCTCCGCAATCAGACGAAGATAGCGCCGGTCGAGCGGGTCGAGACCGAGCTTGTCGATCTCCAGACGCTTCAAAGCCTTGTCGGCGACTGTCGCATCGATGAGGCCGGCCCCTTCGACCGTCGCCACGTCGCGCACCCGGCGTAACAATCGGCCTGCAACGCGAGGCGTCCCCCGCGCGCGCCGCGCGATTTCGCCTGCGCCGTCGGCGGACATCTCTGCGTTCAATAAGGACGCGCCGCGCGAAACGATATGCGCCAAATCTTTTTCCGAATAGAAATCGAGGCGCACCGGAATGCCGAAACGGTCGAGCAGCGGTTTCGCAAGCAGCCCCGAGCGTGTCGTGGCGCCGATCAGCGTGAAGCGCGGCAAATCGATGCGCACGGACCGCGCCGCCGGTCCTTCGCCGATGATCAGGTCGAGCGCGTAATCCTCCATCGCAGGGTAAAGCACTTCCTCAACGGCGGGCGAGAGGCGGTGAATCTCGTCGATGAACAAAACATCGCCGGCTTCCAAATTAGTCAGGAGCGCGGCGAGATCGCCGGGCTTGGTGATCGCGGGGCCAGAGGTCGCACGGAAACTCACTTCCAATTCATTGGCGACGATCTGCGCCAGCGTTGTCTTGCCGAGGCCCGGCGGGCCGTGAAAGAGCACATGGTCCAGCGCCTCGCCGCGCGAGCGCGCCGCCTGTACGAAAACGCGGAGATTGTCCTTGGCGCTCGGCTGGCCCACGAAATCGTCGAGCTTTTTCGGACGCAGCGCCGCGTCGGCGTCTTCGCTTTTGCGCGTCGCCTCGATCAGCCGGTCATCATTGTAAGCAGGTTCAGCCATTGTTTTCTTTTTGCTCTGTTAGCAACTTCTCTAGGCGATCTAAAAATTCCTTATTTATTTGTTCCGCTCGCGCGTAATAGCCGCCGCCACTCCGTTTCATGAAAAACATTATTCCTGCAAAGAAGACGATGAAGATCAGCAGCGGCAACAAATTATAGAATACTTCAAGCCACAGCGGCGTATCATCATCCTCATCTTTGCTGCCGTGTTCGATGCGTACTGGTATGCCTGCATCATAAAAATGATCAGCAATGGGTGTTTGCGGCGTAACTCTCACATCCAAATATTCGCCGTCTTTTTTCCTTACCGTCACCCACCAGCCATCGTTCAAGATACGAGCTTCTTCGATATCGCCGCCATCAATAAGCCCCCTCAGTTCGGAGTAGCTTATGACATCATAATATTCGTACCATGGCGATTTCTCCTCCTGCGCGAATACAGTCGTCAGGGTAAGAAACACTGTCGCCAAGCCAATCAGCAGAATTCGCATCACCGATCCCCCCCTCACGCAGCCGCGAGTTCTTTCAGCGCCGCCTTGATCAGCGCTTCGACGCCCGGCGCGTCGAGCCCTTCCGCCGCTCGTGCAACGGCGCGGCGCGCCTCCACTCCGTCATAGCCGAGATTGGCGAGCGCCGACACGGCGTCCGCTTTTGCAGAAAGCGCAGGGTCGGACGGCGCGGCGGCGGCGACTTTCTTGCGCGCGGCCATGGTGATCACTTCGCCGGAGGCGCCGGCGAGCGCGCCCGCTTTTGACTGCAATTCGGTGACGATACGCTGGGCGAGTTTCTTGCCGACCCCATGGGCGCGGCTGACCGCTGTCACATCTTCGGCCGTCACCGCATCGTAAAGCTCCGACGGCGTTAATACCTGCAACAGGCCGAGCGCGTGTTTTGCGCCGACCCCTTGCACGCTTTGCAACAGACGAAACGCCTGACGCTCATTCTCTGACGGAAAACCGAACAGCCGGATCAGATCTTCGCGCACCAGTGTTTCAATAGAGAGCGTCGCTTCATCGCCGGGGATCAATCCCTGCAACACGCGCGGCGCGGCGTAGATTTCATAACCGACGCCATTCACGTCGATGATGGCGGTCTCTTCCGCCAGTGAAATCACAACGCCTTTCAACCTGCCGATCATTTACGACGCCTCCAACCTTCTGATGCCCGCATGATGCGCATGACAGATCGCGACGGCGAGCGCGTCCGCTTCGTCGCTCGCCAGCGTCCCGCATTTGGGAAGCAACACTTTCACCATGGCCGCAACCTGGTGTTTGTCCGCATGGCCCTTGCCCACGACAGATTTCTTCACCGAGTTCGCGGCGTATTCGGCGACTGATAAACCGGCGAGCCCCGGCGCCAGCAATGCGACGCCGCGCGCCTGACCGAGCACCAGCGCGTCGCGCGGGTTGGCGTTGACGAAAGTCTCCTCCACCGCCGCCTCATCCGGCGCAAATTCCGCGATCAGCTCTCTCAGCCCTTCGAAAATCACGCTGAGCTTTTGCGCAGGCGCGCTCCCCCGCTTCGGACGGATGACGCCCGAGGCCACATAGGAAAGCCGCGCGCCGGAACTCTCGACAACGCCCCAGCCGGTCGCGGCCGAGCCGGGATCGACGCCCAATATACGAATCACTGCGTTCATGGCCGGACCATAGGGCGGTTCCGGCGCAAAAGAAACAAAACGTGAATCAGTGTTTTCGCGC
>CAJQMX010000295.1 GCA_905479515.1 uncultured Parasphingopyxis sp. | reverse complement strand
GGCCAATGATTTCTGCTAATAGTGGACCAGGTGCCAGCCCTTTAGCCAAACAATGTCCATGACCGCGATGGTGACTGGCGATGTAATCGTCGCGTCTCAGAAGGGAACAGACACCGACGTTGGCTGCTTCCTGACCAGCCGCTAAATGGACCAATCCCGCCGCTTGCCCGGCTTGGCCTAACAACCGTACTTGCTCCTCAAAGCTACGGATGAGTACCATCGATCGATAGACTGACAGCATATCGGCCGCATCAACATTGTGCACGCCGACTAGCTTGCTCACGATCATCTCTCCAACTTTCCTAGCGATCATTATCAATCTGACCACTCGCAAAATATTGAGGTTGTCGTATGAGATTTACCAGTTAAAGTTCAAAACTGATCAAATTCACAGCCGAAACTATGCCTAAGTGCGTGTCTTTGATCGAAACCTAGTCCGCGTCTTTTACACAATACTGTGGGAATAAAGCATAGTCATGACTGTAAACCGGCAGACATATGCTGACTTCGATGGGCAACTTACTCAGCCGCCCAACGTCTCGCACTAGCCTCCGCAAGACAAAAACAGACCCCAAATCGATACGCTTTGCGGTGTGACCAACATTCAATTGCGCCACTTCGACCACGCCGAAAAATCTCGGCCCTTACGCACCCCTCATCGGGCTACTTTTCCTGTCGCCTTGTCCCATTCTCGGTCGCTAAAGTTTTCAGCAAACAACGGGCCGGGAATAGCCCAGGAAGTCATCTCACTCTTATCGGCAAAAGCCTTGAGCTCCCGCTGCCAAAGCCGGCGGATGAGCGCTGTCCCCATGTCAGTTTTGCCGAGATGTTCCAGATCCGGTCTGTTCACGCCTTGGCCTTCCTGGATCACGCAATCTTCGAGAAAAGGTTTAAACGCGCTATGCTCAGGTGCTAACCCTGCCTCGGCTTCCTCCAAGGTAATGTCCCCACGTAAGATACGCGCTGTGAGTGACGCCAACGGCGGCGGCGCCGCAGCACGCCGCGCCTCCATCAGCTCCACATAACGCTCCTGATCTGCTGGCGCGAGCACGATCCTCGAAATTCCGAAATTCTCGTGATGATCGTCATCTTTAGGAACTCTCCACAATGCGATATCGGCGTAACCCGATGGAAAAATGCCGCCCGGCACGAGATCCTCCATGGGAAGCCGAACAAGCAACACATTCGGCATGACAAAATGGGCTACGCGAATGAAATCTTCGCCGGGCATCTTGGCAAAAGACGTTGCCCCAGAGGCGGTTTCACGTACATCGACCTGCATGGCCTCGAAATGGTGCTGGAAATGATGAACAAAATTAACGTGGACGCTATCGAGGTTATTCTCAAGGTTGTTGAGATAGTTGCAGCTCCGGCTATAAGCAATGCAGTCGAGTGGGCCCTCACGTTCAAGCTGAGGGTATGACACGAAGTCTGGCGGCTCACCCTCTCCGAGAAACGCAAATAACAGCCCGTTGTATTCCCGAACCGGATGGGAACCCAGCTGAATCTTTTCGCAGAAACTGCTCTCTCCTTCGGCAGGCTGCTCCAAGCATCGGCCATCTGGACCAAAAAGCCAACCATGGTACCGGCAACGTATCGCATCTCCCTCGACCCAACCCACCGAGAGCTGCGCACGCCGGTGTGCACAATGGAAGTCCGTAAGATGAAATGCGCCCGCTTCGGATCGATAAAGTGTGAATTTTTCACCCAGTATTTCAACCGGCTTGGCGTTTCCAGGTTCGAGCTGCGCCACCGAGATTGGCTGCCAGAATTGTCGAAGATAGAGGCCTGCTTGGGTGGCGGGACCTGTGCGACTCATATCGAACCAGGAGCTCATTCCAATTTCCCCTTTTTTGGTAAAAAGTGTTGTAGTACTCGAACCGAATTACTACTACTATATCGTAGTGTTATGGAGACGCAACCGCGTCGACGGATAAAATGGGTGACTGATGCCAACGCGAGTGCTCCAGATCCGCAGCTCAGCAACCGGATCTTATTCGGTATCAAACTTACTTGCGGACGCAGTGATAGACAAACTGGCCGAGCGGAAGCTCGAAATGGTCATTCGGGACATAGATTGCGAGCCAATTCCTCACGTCACATCCGGAAATCTATCGGGAGTCATGCGGCAGCCCCCGGCTTCGTCAGATGCGAGACGCACACGCACGCTTTCCGATGAGCTTATTGGCGAACTCAACTGGGCAGACTTATTGGTCATCTGCGCACCGATGTACAATTTCGGAATTCCCACAACACTCAAGGCTTGGTTCGATCATGTAATAAGGGCCGGCGCAACGTTTGATTTCATAGAAAACAGCCCCGTTGGATTACTTCAGGGTAAAAGAGCGATCATTTGTTCGACACGTGGAAACGTTTATCTCGACACTCACATGGCATCGCTCGACTGCCAAGAGCCGCATATATTCGCCATGCTGTCTTGGATTGGTATCAAGGACATTACTTTTTTGCGCGCCGAAGGCTTAGCTTCTGGAGGGAATGTTCGCGCGATTGCTATCAACGAAGCACTTAAAGCTATTGACCAGATCAAATTTTGATGACCGCGAGTTGTGCTTCTCTAATACTCTCCAACCTTGCCGTATGCCGCAAAGACTGAGCCCAGCAATGCTGAGGTATTGGCTTGCCCCCTCAGGGTGGTCCAAAAGATACGAAGCTGGTATGGCACGTTGAAGGCTAAACCCGCTTTGCTTCATTTTGGGCGGCTAACAAGTGTGGGTATATGACAGAGCAAAAGAACCGTCATTCGGGTGAATATTATTCGGATCCAAATAACAGTATCGGCTATCTTGCGAGAGTTTTATTTCGTTCCATATCAAGATTGCTTGAGCAAAAAACTTTGGAGCATGGTGTTTCGGCGGGTCAGTGGCGCTTTCTACGCCAGCTTTGGATGAATGAAGGGATTACGCAGCGAGAACTCAGTGAATTGATGGGACTCCGAGAGCCGACGACTGTTATCGCAATCAGACGCCTAGAATCGGCTGGTTTTATATCGCGTAGAAAGAATAAGTTAGACAGACGAAAAGTACATATCCATCTGACAAAAAAGGCCAGAGATCTCGAGGCCGTACTCACACCTTACGTAGCCGATATCCAAGAAATGGCGACTGCGGGGATGAGCGAAAAAGAAAGTGAACATCTACTTATTCTTCTCAAAACGACGATAAACAACCTTGCTGACGAAAGTAGAGGATTACCTCCTGCTGCGTCACGTGTTTGAGGGTTGTGACCACGTTGCTAAACATGGGCCCGACGCTCCAATCAGCAATATTTAGTGACTTAGCAAAAACTGGTGCAGACCGGACGCTGGCATTAGCGTTACAACACACTCCGACCGCACTCACTGCAGCCGGGCCCTCAAACTATCTTGCCTCATCCTGCTGGGACACGCCAACTCTGCGCCTTTGCTGCTTCATGGCCCCTGTTTCGAGAATGACTTTGTCCACCAACTCCTTTTGGCGCTACCATGCCATGATTCCCCCATCGGCAACGATATCCGTACCGGTGATATAAGAACTGTCATCTGAAGCGAGAAACAGAGCGACGTTAGCAATCTCTTCGGGCTTGCCCAATCGTCCCAAAAGGGTCCGGCCTAGCATGTAGTTTCGCCATTCCTCATCCTCGAGAAGGGGAACCGTCTGATTTGTTTCTATAACACCGGGAGAGAGGCTATTGGCCCTGATCCCTTTCAACCTTCCTTCCATGGCCAAATGCCTAGTCATGGCCACTATGCCACCTTTAGCGGTACTATGCGCAATACCAGGTAGTGTTCCAAATGTAGTTTGCGCTGAAACTGAAGCCATGTTGACAATAGCGCCACCGCGCTTGGCAAGATGGGGCCACGCTGCTTGAGTGAGTAAGAAGACGAGATGCACTTCCTCATTGATAGTCCTGTACCAATCTTCTGCGGCCAACTCATCAATCCACCCAAAATAGGCCATCGCCGCGTTATTGAAAACAACATCAATTTGCCCAAACTCAGCGATCGCCAAATCGATCAGACCCTGACACTGGTTAGCATCGGTCAGATTGCAAGGTTGCAGGGAGACCATAACTCCCCCCTCTGCGCGAACTGCTTCCAGCGTCTCAACTGCGTTTTCTTCATGCACATCACATCCAACAACTTTTGCCCCTTCACGCGCGAACAATAATGCAGCAGCCCTCCCCATGCTGCCGCCAGTCCCCGTGATAATGCATACTTTTCCTTCAAGCCTACCGTTCATATCGCACTCCTATGATTATATATTTGTAGATTTTCGTAGACGCTCCCAGTGGTCAAAATTGGCGATTGAAACATGTTGCTGTCGGCGACAAAATTTTTTGTATTCCGAGAACAGGTCATCCCGCACCGCGATCAAATTACAGGCAAAAAAGCAAATTAGCCCCCATGCTCATCCAAATCATATGCGATCGCCTCCACCGCCCACACGTCCGCTGCTTGGTGAACGGCAACAATACCATGCCGCATCTGGGCTACATAACTGTAGAAAGAAGTCAAAGTCTCCTCGACTGGCCCAACACCTTCCACAAATGGAATACTTCCCAAGCGAAGACGGATATCGTCGTTGAAAAAGCCACCAAGCTCGTTCGGATCTCGGGTGTCTGCTGCGGTAAACATCGATTTGACGATTTCCGCGTCCAAGATTTCTGCTCCTAACAATTCACCAATGCTTAGCTACCGAACGACTCGAATTTAATACTATATGAAAGTATATTGCACAATGACCATTTCAAGTGTATCGGTCAAACTGCTAAGTTCAAAAATGCGTATCACGACATTCGAGCGAATGCTTTTTTTCAATCGCCAGCCGCGCGTTTCGAAATTTCAAAGGAGATGAAATATGGAACAGATGTCGCTTTGGGACGCAGCTCGACAAGAAATGGAAACCTACCATTTTGTTGCGGGAGCAGAGAGCCAACCATGCTGGGATGTACCTAAAGAAATTGCCATAAACGTTGCAGTTTCGGGAAGGTTTGAAGTTCAGAATCAAGAGCAAGCTGGACACCCCACTTCAATCGAAGAATATGTGGATTCCGCTTCTGAAGTCATTGAGGCTGGAGCGTGTGGTATCCATGTCGACTTCACCTGGGTCACCGATAATCAAGGCAGGCGCCTCGATCTTGATCTGCCTCCAGTGGAAGCATACGGCGCGGTACTGGATCCGCTGCGAAAGCGCTTTGGGAATAGCTTTGTTTCGAACCTTAATGTGCTCAACGGTAAAACATTTGAGGAATGCATGAGCCCGGCAAGGGCTGGACAAGCGGAAGTAGCGCCATGTGCTTCAGGACACCCAGAGCAGTTTGTAGTATCGGCCGTTCAAACTCTCGAGGAATGCGGAGTAGTGCCCGAAATTGTTGTTCACAGCACCGGGGAGGTCGAACTAGCGAAGCGCCGCCTGATCAACACTGGCGTGCTACAGGGCAAACCCTATTGGCTCATCCTCTATGGCCTACCATTTTCTACAGGACGAACGCTAATCTCTGGTACGTCCGTAAACGATACCCAAGACATGGCACGCCACATGTTCATGATGGTCGATCAAATTCGTTCGATCGACCCTACAAGCATAATTACAGTATGCGCTGCAGGCCGTGCATCTCTCTATATGACAACTCTAGCCACCATGATGGGCCTGCATATCCGTATCGGTGTTGAAGATACGCCATGGAAATATCCCAACAGTAACGCGCGTCTTGCGAGCAATCTTGAAATGTTTGGTATGGCAAAACAGATTGCCGAGTTACATGGACGCCGTCCAGCAACCGCAGAAGAATTTCGCTCGTTGATTGGACTCAAAACAAGCTGAAGCCCCCTGTCACTCGAGCACACTAGTCTCGCACTACCTTTTCAATCGTTGCGTCAAATTCCGCTTGAAGATTCTCCGACATCTTTTTCAGCACTGCGGCGCAGGTTTTCACATCTTCCGGCGGAATTCCTCTGACGGCAGCGCGATTGATTTCAACAGCATAATGCATGAGTTCATTTTCAAGTGATCTGCCTTGCTCAGTTAGCCGGATGCGAATCTTACGCTTGTCAATTTTGTCACGCGTGCGAGTGACCAGACCGTTTGCAACCATTCCGTTGATCATACTGACCGTCGTCGTTTCTGTCACATTGGTAGCGACGCTTAAATCCTTCTGAGTAACGTTGTCCTCGATCCACAACGCACGCAAATAGTACCAGAATCCAGTTTTTAAATTGTGATTAGATAGGAATGCGTTGAGCAGTCGATCAAAACGACGATGGCAACGACGCACCTGATAACCAAGACTTTTTTCGGGGTTCCGCGATCTCATATTCCTGCTTTCAGCAAATTATTAGCAGAGTTGAATTTTTCCATTGTTAGCCCGCCGCGATCATATTGCCCAGATATCAAAATAATAACTGGTCTGAAATATCGACCGCTCCTGCGAAGTGGGTTTGGTGATGGGCGGCCAAAGTCGGCTTGGCCGAAACAAAGCCTTGACGAACAACTCCCGTCTTTGTGGGATCAGCTTCGTTTTCTAGAAACAATTTTTGCCCTGCTGAGGCTGGCTTACCAATCTTGTTGACCAAATTAATACTTCGATATAAAGGTATTTATTATTAGCCATTTGAATTCAAATCCTGCCAAGCAACAGTGAGGGCATCGAATGACTCCAGATCAGAATAATCTCCTTTGTCGAGTCGAGAAATCAGCGCCAATGGGACAACTTATGCGGGCGCATTGGATGCCTGCTTGCATGAGCGAGGAAGTCGAAGAGCCGGATTGTACACCACTGAAAGTACGACTTCTCGGTGAGAATCTGGTTGTGTTTCGCGACAGCAAAGGTCGGGTTGGCGTGCTTGACGAATATTGTCCTCATCGCCGAGTATCACTGGTGTATGGTCGCAACGAAGAATGCGGACTTCGATGCCTTTATCACGGTTGGAAGTTTGACGTGGAGGGGAACGCGGTCGATCTATCCTCCGAGAACGCCGACTCCAAACTTCAAAATACGATGAAAACAAAAGCTTTCCCGGTTCGAGAAGAAGGCGGTTTCATATGGGTTTGGATGGGGGATCCAGATGCGGTCACCCCATTCTTATCTCCCACATGGGCAGGGTCAGCAACTATCAGCATCGTCAAAATTCACGGAGCATGCAATTGGGCGCAGGTGCTCGAAGGTGCGATCGATTCCGCCCATAGCTCAAGCCTACATTCTACAAACATGCCAGTAGAAAAAGGAGTCGCCAGATCCACCGCGACTGATACTGCGTGGCTTCGACCATCTGCGGACAAATCG
This sequence comes from uncultured Parasphingopyxis sp., assembly GCA_905479515.1. Next base: position 1,591 of record CAJQMX010000295.1, on the reverse strand, counting down.
CCGAAGATTGAAGTGCAACGGACAAATTTCGGTTTCCGTTACGCAGCGATCCGCAAACCGTTGGTGAATCCCGAACAACAAGACTATGTGCGTACTACACTGTTCGTTGCGCCTTTCACCGTGCATATTCCACCGACTAACGAATACAATCTCAGCCAGATGCTTGTGCCGATTGATGACGATAATATGATGTTCTACTGGATTGCTTGGCATCCCGATCCGGATAAGTGCATCAGCCCAGACGCATGGCGAAAATTTTGTGGTGCCGAAATTGGCAAGGATGTTGAGCCGGTTACTTTTCATAAAGTTAAAAATGCTGGGAACAACTATCTACAAGATCGCGAGGCTATGAAAGCTGGAGATTTCACAGGCATTAGCGGCATTCCCTTCCAGGACATGGCAATGTGGGAATCTATGGGCCGAATTGCAGATCGCAGTGAAGACCGTCTGGGATCAAGCGACAAAGCTATTTTCACATTCCGTATGCAAATGTATCGCGCCGCTCAGGACGTCCGTGATGGCAAACCAGCCATCGGTTCTGTGGAGCCGCGAATTCCATATACTGAATTGCGATCTTTTGAAGGGATGGTCTCGCACGGGGATGATTGGCGCAGAATCAATATTTCTGAAGCAGAAAACGATCTATCCAACACATCGCAAACGGTTGAAGGTTGATCTAGCCTCTCTCGGGATCCCTCACGGGGTTGTAACAGCCACTTCGGGATCGTAAAAATGCCGGTCCCAGCCATACCGATGCGTCAGCGCGCGCCCTGCTCCCTTAGGATGGTTGACCGGCTAAGTTAGAGTTTGGGCGGATATGGTCGCCCCGTTGGACGGCAAATCTCGAAATAGATAGCCTTCACGCGGAACCTACTCAGCCAGTCGAGAGCGGTAAGACCTGCAAACTCGACACCATAAGATCGCAGCAGGGAGACACAGCGCAAAATCCGGTCGTGAAGCTGTGCGTAGCTGAAACGGCGTTCATCGCAGACAATCGCGAGACGCTCGGGGCATTGATCGGCAGCTCTATCGGTAAACTTGGCTATCATAATTTCGACCTTCCAACATCACACCAGTTCAGTTTGGAGCCTTTCGTCCATCCACCCGGACGGGATTGCTAGTGTCAAAATAGCCAGTTCTAGTGATTGCCAGTCTTGATCAGGGTGATACAGGTCAAGAACGACGTGATAATTCAACTATGAGGCAACCCAAATTTGATGTTGCCCACTATCGCTGCGCAGATGAGATTTGTTGGCTTGCGAATATGCTTGAACCCGAGGCCCTACCCTTGTTGCCGTTTCCCTGATCGCGCTGATTGCAGTCGCTGTTATGGCGGACCACGATCCCTGTTCCGCGAACGGAATTCCCTGTTATGCGAGAGAAAATTCCCTGTTCTTGGGAGCAGGGAATTCGCTACCAAAAGTCCCGGCTAACCGCGGTTTTGAACAGTTGGATTTATTCGAAATCAGCCGGAAAAATGATGTTTTCCCTGTTAATATCCGCAAAACAGGGAAACTCAGCCAGAGACAAGTTCGCTCCGGACTGGTTAGTTCACCAGCATTATTCCGTCGCAGCGAGTTCAGCACTCGAC
>CAJQMX010000294.1 GCA_905479515.1 uncultured Parasphingopyxis sp. | reverse complement strand
GCCCGAGAAGCGGAGGCTTCTCGGTAGTTTGCTTGGCTTCAGAACGTTGGCGGGCGAGGATCACCGTGCGATGGTATTTTTCACGCTTTGACAGGCGAAGGATGCCTGCAATGATACCCAGTGAAATCGCGAAAACATATTGCGCGTAATGAAGCATGAAGACCCATTCATAGAAGCCGTGCGCCGCCGTGACGACGATAGCCATCACAGCACCCAGTACCAAATCTCCGCGCGGGTCTCGACGGTTTCCAAAGCTAAATGCTAGGCCGCGTATGATCGCCCAGCTGAGAAGACTAACGAACGTCATAAGTCCGAACCAGCCAGTTTCTGCGGCTACCAACAAGTACATATTATGCACTTTGGCCGAGCGGCTGGCATAATTCCAGATCACCCCTGCACGTTCGGAGTAGCCACCTGTATTGGCGGTGACGACATACTGATTGGCACCGACCCCCATCGGGTGGTCTGCCCACATCGCCTTCGCAGCCCGTTCGAAAGCTTGGCGTTCACCATCAGGTCCGGTTTCTATGGGTTGGTCACCGAATCTGCGATCGAGGGTACTGACGGTAAGTGGCGCAATGATTGCTAGAGATAGAACCGCAAACCCGACTATCTTCCATTTATGTGGAGTCATGCGCCTCGCCATGGACGAAGCGAAGAGCAAAGCCAGACCTATTGCTGCAAATCCCACTGCGCCGCGCGAGGCACCCAGAGCTATAGCAATAAGCGAGGCAAGAACGCCCAGCATGATGATTTTGCTTTTCTCTCCCGCCAGCAAGAGCGCCAAAAGTGGAAAGGTAACGAAATGCAGCATCAGGCCAAGCAAATTCTGATGTCCCATCGTTCCTGATGCCTGCACCGCTCCTGACAAACGTTGATCGACGGTAACAACCCCCTGAACAATCGCACCGACTGCAAGCCCCCAGACCAGCCAGCGAATTGCCTTCGGGTCATTCATCATTGATGCAATGGCCACGAAAACGAGCAACACCCGGGCGATCTGAAACACATAAAAACTTGAGCTCATCGGTAGGTTGGAAAATCCCATCGAAAGAGCGGTAGCCGCCAGATAGGCCAAAAACAGACCCAGAAACGGGAGGCCTCGCCAAGGGGAGCGACTGGTAATAATCAGCGCCAGCGCCAATGTATCGATCAATGTGATGACGATGCCCTTGGCATAGCCCGTCCAAGCGGCCCAGTTTATCAACGAAGCATCAAGGTTTATCCAACTTATCGTAAAGGGCAACGCGCCCATCGCGAAATAGGCCCATTTCCTTTGAACTGGATATGTTCTCAGCCATCCGATAAAAAACGGGATAGAAAGAAAAATCAAAACGATGCCGACATAACGCATATTAGGTTAAATCTCTTTCACGTTGATTTCCGACGTCCGAAAACGAGATAATATAGTCTTTTTCCCAGCCAGAGCATGGCACTAACAAAGCTTAATGTAGGAATAGCAATCGCCAATAGTGTCGGAAACTCGTAAGCTTCCAAAATTGCTTTTAACTGCAACACCACGCCATGTCCGATAAATATCGGAAATGCCAGCATACCGCAAATGATCATCAGTCTAAAAATTCCTGAATGATGCCAGAATACTGCGAAATACACTGCAGATGCATACAGGAGGAGTGACAATCCAGCGAATCCTATGACTGCGCGCAGATGCCCCGCGTTATCGGTCCAGCCCCCGGGAAGGATAGCAACAGCAACAAAACCGAATATCCCCAATGCTAGGCCAAACTTAGCCGATTCTCCGCAGGTTTTTTTCCAATCACTCATGCGCTGTAACCATATCGCGGCAGCAAGTCCGAGGAATACTGCGCCTAAAAGACGGGGATAAGCATAAGGCGCAACCAACATGTGCCAACCAAGGCTGGTCCATCCTGTCCATTCATTGACGGGCCACATTTGAACAAAAAGAAAATAGGATGCGTAAGCAAATATGGCCAATAGAAGGCTGTTGAGAAGATGGTATTCTGTCCGTGCGACGATGCGCAACCAAAATAGCGATGTCGGAACAATGAAGGCATAGAAAAGCAACACTTCATAGAAGAGCCGTTCGGGCCAGATCGGATCGAATCCTGTTCCGGATGCCTTTAAATTCCACGCCCCGACGACCGCAATTAGGACAACGCCCGTAATGATCAGCAGGGTGTTCTTGCGGACACGTCTACGAAGAGTTTCTTCGCCCTTCTCGAGTTGGCCAAAGAAAAAGAGGCCGAGACCCATGCCGTATACCATCGCAAAACCAGGAGTCCCGATCCTGAGAAACGGCCCTAGAACAGACCAGATAGCGGTTCCGGTGTTTCCCATCCGGTCGATCAAGAAAGGGCCCCAATGAGAAATGACAATAAAGAGGGCAAAAAGGCCTCGCAATGCATTTAACGCATCGGCACGGATTGCTCCAATGTTCCGACGAATAGTGGGAGGCTCGCCACCATCCAGAGCACATGCGATTTGCGCGACGGTTTCACCAGCAAACATACGCTGCAGAATTTCCGGTGGTAAACCAGCCTGTTCTGCCTTTATCATGACCGACACCGCAGAGAGCGAATCCCCGCCAAGGTCGTGAAAACTGTCATTTGGGCCGACATTGGTAAGGCCCAATGCATCCCGCCAGATTGCGGCGATCTCCGCTTCCCTGGGATTGGTCATGGCCGTCGTCGGTGTCAAATTTTCCGGCTCTACCTGCTCGGATTTTGCTGCCATAATCATGCTTGCGAGTGTTTTCCGGCGAATTTTTCCGGTTTCTGTGCAGGGGAAGTTTTCTATTTTCGCTAGAGTGATATCGGATGATCGAAGCGATAGTTGCTTGGCAGCTTTTTCCACCGCTGAACGGATCATCTCATTGATCCGTCCCCTATATGCGAGGCCTATTTTGTTCCCCCTTAAATTATCTTCGAGAACGCACGCCGCAATTTGCGCATTGTCAAAGAGTAGCCCAGAGACTTCCCTTTCAAAATGCTCTGCCGAAACCTTTATTCCGCCAATATTGGCGACGTCATCTGCTCGTCCAAGGAAATTGAGATGTCCATCGCGAATTTCACCGAGATCGGCGGTGCGTAACCACCCGTCAGCTGTAACGATCGGCTCAATAGTTGTGCCAACGATTATCCCACTGGCGAGATGGGCACCTTTTATTTCAATCCTTTTATCTGGTGCGATACGCACCGCTCCCGCATCACCACAGTATCGTCCGACGCTACCAAGCTCATCGTGGGTTGCATTGTCGATACGTAGAAATGTTGATCGCGACGCTTCGGTTAAGCCATAATGTTGCAGTATAAGCGCATTAGGAAAAAGCTCGCAAACTCTCTGTTTTTCGCCAACTGACATATGCTGACTTCCTATTTCGAGCCAGCGTAGATTTTTTCCGGCGGTGCCGATTAGTTCGGGGTTGGCGATCATGATACGCAACATTGTGGGCACCGCTGATAACGCATTGATTGAACCATCGCGTAACATATCATGGATTTCATCCGGACGGAAATCACCGTCAGGAAGATAGGACTTTCCTCCGACTGCGGCAACGGCACGGACGCGGCCGAGCCCGAAACTGTATGTTACAGGCACGGCAATATATTCTCGAATGGAGCTGTCCATTTCCATCACTTTGATCAGTCTATTCACTGTGTCGCTGATGGCACGCCGTGAAATAGCGATGGCTTTAGGTGCTCCGGTAGTTCCTGATGTGCTAGAAATTTGAGCAATTTCAGATGAATTGTCAGGTTTGAACTGACCTTCATACCATCCCCCGCCGGACGTTAGAGTACAGCATGATTCTCCGGCCAGTTTTACCGAGGAATTCTTTCCAATCAGCAAAGCCTTATGGTCACGCCAAGCTTGATCAGCACATTCCACAAACGCTATTCCGCTTAGTTTCTCAACAACGGAAACCGACATAGAGGCAAGAAGATCGGAATTATCGCAGTTTTTCATTATATTACTTATCAGCCGACTATATTATATATGCAACAACAACC
>CAJQMX010000293.1 GCA_905479515.1 uncultured Parasphingopyxis sp. | reverse complement strand
CTTGCCCCATACGCCGTCACCTTCTTCGATAAAGGCGTCGGTCAGGCCGGTCACTTTCAGGCCCAACCACTGCCCCTCGAAATCCAGGAAATAGCGGATGAAGTCTGGTGCGTCGTCGAACGGGCGCTCCAGCCTCGCGGTCACGGGTTCCTCTACGCCGGGGATCGTGACCGTGCCGGGGCGCGTCACATAATCATCTCCGAAAACAGTGGCGTCTTCAAAGGCCGAATTGGCCGCTGCGCTCCATTCGCAGTCGCGCGCAGCGGAGAAATCGAGCAGCGCCGACAGGTCAGACAGTTCATCGGCACTCGCGGTCCGCGCAACCCCGGCTGCCGTATCGTCCTGATCCGCGGCCCGCGCCTCCTCCTCGCCCGATCCGCAGGCGGCGAGCAGAACCATGGTTGACAAGCCTAACGCAAAATTCCGAAATGTCATAAAGCCTCCTTTCTCTGAACAGCAATAACCTTCCAATTTTCCGGAATATGTCAACAGCTTCGGGCGACCTTGCCGGGGACTTGGTGTGCGGGCAGAGGCTAGAGTTCAAGGCCGAGCTGGGGGGAGGCTCCTGCCGGGGCTTCCTCCTTCTCCCCGAACCCCGACATGGTCAGGCCGAGCAGGCGCACGCCGCGCTTGTCCGGGATCAGCGTGTCGAGCAGGGCGGTGCCGAGCGCGAGGAGTTCGTCGCGGCTGGCGCAGGGCCGGTCGAGTGACCGCGCGCGCGTTGGTGTTTCGAAATCCGAATAGCGCAGCTTGAGGGTCACGGTGCGGCCAAAGCTTTCGGATTTCTGCGCGCGCTCCCATACCACATCGGCAATCTCGGCGAGCTTTGCGATCATCGTATCCCGGTCGTGCAAATCCTCGAAATAGGTGCGTTCCGCGCCCAGCGATTTGCGGATGCGGTTCGGCCGTACCTGGCGGTTATCGATGCCCCGGGCGGCACGGTAATAATAGTCTGCGCTCTTGCCGAAATTCGCCTGCAGGAATTCGAGGCTTTGGCCGCGCAGGTCCGCGCCTGTCTCGATGCCCATGCGTTTCATCTTTTCATTGGTCTTGGGGCCGATACCGTGGAAGCGCTTGACCGGCAGGCGCGCGACAAAGGCCGGGCCCTGTTTGGGTGTCACAACGCAGATGCCGTTGGGCTTGTTCTGGTCCGAGGCAATCTTGGCGATGAACTTGTTGTAGGAAACGCCGGCCGACGCCGTCAGCCCGGTCGCCTCCTCGATCCGCTCGCGGATTTCCTCGGCAATGGCGGTGGCGGTTGGCAGCTTGCGATAGGCGGTGACATCGAGATAGGCCTCGTCGAGCGAAAGCGGTTCGACAAGATCGGTATAGCTGCGGAAGATCGCCCGGATCTGGTTGGAAACGGCGCGGTAGATATCGAAGCGCGCGCGCACGAAGATCAGGTCCGGACACCGCCGTTTTGCGGTGACGGAAGGCATGGCGGAGCGCACGCCAAACTCCCGCGCCTCGTAGCTCGCCGCCGCGACCACGCCGCGCCCGCTCGATCCGCCGACAGCGACGGGTAGCCCGCGCAGTTCCGGATTGTCGCGCTGTTCAACGGACGCGTAAAAGGCATCCATATCGATATGGATGATCTTGCGTTGGAGATCGGGCGGTCTGCTCACAGCTTGTTTATGAACGCTAAGCGGTGACTTGCGAAGTTCATAAGTAGCATGTCACAGAACGACCAGCAGGAGTCGACGAACGGTCATCAGCCAGGAGATTGGGATGTCTAAATCACCCTACTTGAACAATAATTCGAGATTGGCGGATGTGATTGCGGCCATCCAAACAATGGGAACTTATAAATACTAAAAATTGGATTTCTGCCAATGGTCAGACAGAATAACCGGAGATTCTAAAAATGCGGCGCACTGGCAGCAAGTGATTGTCGAACATCCGGAATTTTTCCGCTTAAACTCGAGTGAAGATAAGGCCTCTCTTGTTATCCGCCGCCAGCACCAGCGTGTTTATGATATCGACGCCGCAAGAAATCTCAATCGGAATGAGGTCGATAAACTTTCCGACGAGCAGAAGCGGCGCATCTCGCGCAGCCCGCTAGGCTCGGAAGAAATTTCAACGCTTATCGCCACCGCCATTGAACTGCATGCTCGTGCGATTGAAGAAAGCAAAAACCGCCGTTGGTGGCTGCCAGTTCTGACTGCGATAATAGCCGCAACTGCTGCTATAGCAGGTACTATTATTGGGGCGCTTCTCTCTGCCTCATCATCCGGTTGACTTATCTCTTCATAGATAATCGCGTATCCAGATACGCGGGGCACCGCTGCCCTTATGCCGCGCCGCGCGCCAACAGTCAGCCGTTGACATGGCGGATTGAAAGGACACGATATAGGGGATGACGGTTTTCGCGGTGCGCGCGTGCGCGCTGCGGCAATATAAGGGCGTATCATGAGGGAATATTCAGTGCGGTTCCGTTTGGGGGAGACGGAAGCAGAAACGGAATCGACCCAGCAAGAGCCGGCTATCGAATTTCTGTGCGACCCGGCGCTATATGGCCGCATTCCGCCACCGCAGAGCGCGATCCGTTTCGCGCCCGACTGGTTCAAAAGACTGGAGCGGGAGATGGGCGGCGTCGACAATCATGGCCTTCCCGCGTTGAGCGCGAAAGCCTGCCTGCCGATGACTGACGCCTTTTCGCTCGGCTATATCATTCCGCTGCCCTTCGATGTCGAGATCATGGTGCCCGAGGGCCGGGTTGCTATAGAAATAAGCTGGGATGCGGACGCGCCGTTTGAACCGATTGACCAGCATAATCCGGCCCAGATTGGCGCGCCGGACGCGCCGTTCGAAACCACCCTGCCGCTCAAATTCATCAACCCGTGGCGAATCAAGGTGCCGCCCGGCTATTCGGTGCTCTTTGCCCAGCCGCTCAGCAGGCCGGACCTGCCCTTCACATGTTTTTCGGGTTTGGTCGATTGCGACAGGTTCGACACGACGGTCAACCTGCCCTTTGCCTGGACCGGGCCTATCGGCACGCATCTGCTCAGGGCAGGGACGCCGATTGCGCAGCTTGTGCCGATCCGGCGCGATACGAAACTGAAACGGGATATCGCGCGCCCGTCCACCGATGCCGAAAGGGCGGTGGAGGCGGATGCACGGCACCGCAAATATCACGAGGAATCAACCTATGCGCGGCACTGGCGGGTGAAGAAATAAACGCTGGGTCGGCGGCGCACTTTACAGAAAGTAACGCATCCGGATGCGCTGCACATCGCCGCCATTGGCAAGTGTGAAGCGGGCTGACGAGAATGCCGGCGGCCCGAAGGAGAAGCGCGGATTGCGCGAAAAGCCGATGCCTTCGCGCGGGATGCCGGCAAAGCGATCCAGCTGGTTGTTGCTGTTCTCGTCATGCAGGATGGCGATGGCATATTGGCCCGAGGGCAGGTTGGCGAAGTGAACCGAGCGCGTGTCGCGGACGCGGAAACTTTCCTTGGTCGCACTCGGGTCGCCCGCGCAATCGGGAAAATGGCGTTCGTTGCGCGTCACGCAAACATGGATCAGGCCGTTGTTGGAGCGTAGCTCCTCGACATTGACCTCAAGCTCACCGCTAGGACTGACTCCCGCCAGCAGCAGAAACGCCGTTGCCGCTGCTCCGGCTTTCGCCATCGAAGCTGCCCAAACCTGTATCGGTCCGGCAGAGCCGATCCCAGAACCGGAAATATAGCCCATAATTACACCTATACTCTGCATGGTGCCGCTGATGATGGCTTGCCGTTATCAGCCAGCGCCCTGCTGCGCCCCCAACTATGAACTTCGGAAAAATCTCCCAGCCCATATGATTGGTTACACCCATTATCGTCATAATCGTCAAAACAACAGCCAAAGCGGCAATATGAATGGGGATCAGGAAAACCAGGGCCGGAATCACGATAGCCCCGGTTAGCGCTTCTACCGGGTGAAAGCTCATCGCGGCCCATGCTGTGGGCGGGCGGCTGGCATGGTGAACGGCGTGCGCGATGCGGAACGGCTTTGGCTCGTGCAGCCAGCGATGGGTCCAGTAAAACCATGTGTCATGGGCAAAAAGATAGAGGAAGATGGAGAGCGGCCAGTACCAGAGCGGCCATGCGGCGATGTCGCTGTAGATCAATGTCCAGCCATGTGTGTCCCAGCCCCAGGCGACGATCCCGGCAGGCACACCATAAATGGCGGCGCTCAGCAGCGACCAGTATATCTCACGGCCGATCTGCGGTTTGAGGCTCGCATACAGGCCCGGCCGCACTCTGGATGTCAGCCATGCGAACAGCCCGCTTGCCGCCAGATAGCGCAGACCGACGATCATCGTCATCGCGAGCGCGGAAATACAGATGGCGATCAGGCTGGCGGACATGGCGCAAGCATAGACCGCGGCTTGGCCAGCGTCACCCGGAATAGCGCAATGCCGTTCCGGGTGACGCGGGCGTTGGCGGGTTAGAAACGCGCGCGGATACCGGCGAATGCACCGATGCCCGGATTGGTGAAGCTGAAGATCTGCTCATAGCTTTGATCGAGCAGATTCTCGACCCGGGCGGTCAGCTCAACGCCGTCGATGATCGGCAGCGACCCGGCGAGTGACACAAGGGTGAAACTGTCCAGTGTGACGACCGTCGGGATAAAGCTTGGATCGAGAAAGGCATTGTCGGTTTGCGATCCGCTGTGCCTGACCATCAGGGTGAGCCCGCCGCGCTCTTCGGGCGCCTGCCAGGATATCGCGATATTGGCGGTATCCCGTGGCCGCCGGGCTTCGCGGACACCGTTTTCCCTGGACGTCAGCCGCGTATAGCTGGCATCGATCCGCCATGCCCGGCCAAGCTGCGCGCGCAGGAATGTCTCGACACCATGCTGGCGCGATTGCGTGGTGCGGTTGGCCGGGGTCGCGACAAAAGTGGGGGCCGGATAATCGGTGAAGATCTCGTCTTCCAGCGTGCTTTCGAAATAGGTCGCGCCGATGGTGATGGTACCCTCGGCAAGCGTCTGTTCCAGCCCGATCTCCCAACCTTCGGATCGTTCGGGCTTCAGCGCGGCATTGCCGATAAAGCGTCCGTCGGTAAAACCGAACAGTTCGAAAAAGCCGGGATTCTTGATGCCCGATCCTGCTGCTGCGCGGGCGCGCAGGCCGAAATCAAAGGCGTAGCTGCCTTGCACCCGGTAGGTCAGCGTGTCGTCAAACCGCGAATTTTCGTCCCAGCGCAGCGCCGCATCGAATGACAATCGATCATTGGCGACCAGTCCATATTCGGCAACCAGCCCCAGATTGCGGATCTGGCGGCGACCGGTAAAGGCAAAGCCGCCCGGCGTGGTATTGCGATAGCGTTCGCGCTCCCAATCGCCGGCAAAGGTGATCGTGTGGCGCAGCGCCTCGGTGCCGAGGCGCAGACTGGACACATATGAGCCTTTGAGGCGCTGTCCTTCATTGCCCGCATTTATCACTGAGTTGCTGAATCCAACCCGGTCGATATCGGCAATCTGGGCGGTCAGCGCATGGGTCCAGCGATCATCGAGCAGGTCAATCTCGCCGCTGATCAGCGCGTACAGGCCTTCATTTTCTGTCCAGGTGCCCGGTGAATCGACCGCGAAGCCGAAGGTCGGGCTGCTAAATGTGAAATCCTGGTCGTTGAATTCATTGTCGGTCGCCGACCAGCGGCCGACGATCCGGACCCGGGCATGGGGGGCGGGTGTCCACAAGGCGTTGAGCGACACGGCATTGGTCGTCTTGTCGAGGGTGCGTGTGCCGCCGCGCGTGCCGACCGTGCCGCTGGTTCCGATATGGGTGGCCGAGATCGCATAATCGAGATCACCGGCAACCCCGCCATAGCGCGCAGCGGCGTTGAAGGTGCCGAACGAGCCGCCCTCGGCGCGCAACTGAACACCGGGCGCTTCGCTGCCGAGCAGGGTGAAATACTGGATGACGCCGCCAATCGCGTCCGAACCGTAAAGCGCGCTTTGCTGGCCGCGCAAAACCTCGATCCGCGCCGCCTGATCAATGGCGAGGCTGCCAAAATCAAACTCGCCGAAAAAGGGATCAGAGACTTCGATGCCGTCGACCAGCACCAGCGTGTGGTTGGCCTCGGCACCGCGAATGCGGATCTGGGTGAGGCTGGGAGAGCCGGACACTGCCAGCCCCGGAACATCGCGCAATATGTCCGTTATCTCACGCGCCTGACGCTGCACGAGCGCTTCGGAATCGATGACCGTGACGGAGCCTCCCTGCTGGTCGAGGGGCAGGGGGTCGGCGGCCCGTGTGCCGGTAACGATCAGCGTGTCATTCGGGTTTTCGGGAAGCCCGGCCTGGGCGTGCGCGATAGCGGGAACGAGGAGCGCTGACACAGCAACGCCATAGGATAGATATTTCATTGGTCTTCGGTCTCCACATGCTGAGCGCGATGTGGCGGGGGCCTCCGTGCAGATGCGCGGCCTATCCGAGCAAGCGAGCGGCATGCCGCGCCCGTCTGCTCCGGTCGAAACGGCCCCTGCCGCTTCATGTCGCTCAGACAGAAACCGTTCCGCGCCTGACCAATCCTTGAGCCCGGCAAGAGCGACGCGCATCGGTCGGTCTCCTGGCTCACGGGTCATCGCGCCTCCTGCGCCTTCCCAGATATGGCTCCGGTCAAAACCGAAACATCCAGTGGCTGTGGCCGTTTCAGGCCACGTGCAGGATGCGCTCACCGCTTACAGTTACAAGGATAGCTGCAGATTGGAGCATGGGCTCGCACTGCATTCCCGCTACCGGCGCGCATTTGAAAGACGCCTCCGGTTGCCCGGTCTTGCCTTTCCCGCGTCGGAATAGCGCGATTTCCTGATTGTGCAAGAGCAGCATTGGCTGCCCGCCTTCCCCTTTCTCGCCAGTTACAGACTGTTCGCCATCCCGGCTTTTCTATAAAGCGTGCGCATGGGTCATGCAGAAGCCGGAACCGGCCATAATCTGGACTGCGATATCGCGATACTGGGCGGCGGGCTCGCTGGCGGGTTGATTGCGCTGGCCCTGCATCAGGCGCGGCCCGATATCCGGCTGCAATTGATCGAGGCTGGGCCGGTGCTCGGCGGCAATCATATCTGGTCTTTCTTTGCAGGCGATGTCGATGCCGGGGGCATGGCGCTGCTCCAGCCGATGATCACCCATCGCTGGGATGATTATGAAGTCCGGTTTCCCGCGCATCAGCGGACGCTGGACACCGCCTATCACTCGATTCGCTCGGATCAGTTCGATGCTGCCGTGCGTGCGGCACTGCCTGAGGATGCGGTCCGCACGGGTGTGGCGGCTGCTTCCATGACCCGTGATCAGGTCGTCCTCGACAGCGGCGAAGAGATTGCCGCGCGCGCGGTCATTGATTGCCGGGGCATGGGCGATCTCGATGCGCTGCAGGGGGGCTGGCAGAAATTTGTCGGGCTGGAGCTTGAGCTGACCGAGCCGCATGGCCTTGAACGCCCGATCATCATGGACGCGACGGTTGAGCAGATTGACGGCTATCGCTTTGTCTATGTGCTGCCCTTTGGGCCGCAGCGGATCTTTGTCGAGGACACCTATTATAGCGACGGGCCGGAGCTGGACGCGGCACAGATCGAGGAGCGCGCGCTGGCCTATGCGGCGGCGCAGGGCTGGACGGTCGCCAAGATCATGCACCGGGAAAAAGGCGTGTTGCCCGTCATCTGCAGCGGCGAATTCGGCCAATATTGGCGCTCGACCGGAGCGGTGCCCAAAGCGGGGGTGCGGGCAAGCCTGTTCCACCCGGTCACCGGCTATTCATTGCCCGATGCGGTGCGCAGCGCGCTCTATATCGCTGACCATGCAGACCTGACCGGCGAAGCCCTGCACGAAAAGCTGATCGTCAGGGCTGCGCAAAGATGGCGCGAAACCAGCTATTACCGGATGCTGGACAGCATGATGTTCTACGGCGCGGACACGGCAGACCGATATAAAATCCTTGAACGCTTTTATCGGTTGAGCCCCGCCCTTATATCGCGCTTCTATGCAGGGCGCAGCCGCTGGACAGACAAGCTGCGTATCATATCCGGAAAGCCGCCTATCCCGGTTGGCCGTGGCCTTGGGGCCATATTGAAGAGCAAGCGACGAAAGAGCAGAAACGCATGACCAAGGCAGCCGTGATCGGCGCAGGTTTTGGGGGATTGGCTCTGGCCATCCGCCTGCAATCGGCAGGGATCGATACGACAATTGTTGAAGCGCGGGACAAGCCGGGCGGACGCGCATATTATTGGGAGCGTGACGGGTTCGTCTTTGATGGCGGGCCGACGGTGATCACCGATCCCGATTGCCTGACCCAGCTTTGGGCGCTGACCGGCGCGGACATGAAAGACGATGTCGAGCTGGAACCGGTTTTCCCCTTCTATCGGCTGAACTGGCCCGATGGCACGAATTTCGATTATTCGAACGATGAAGTCGATCTGACTAAGGAGATTGAGAAGCTCAATCCGGCCGATGTCGAAGGCTATCGCCGGTTCCTGGAATATTCGGCAGGCGTTTATGAGGAAGGCTATGTGAAGCTTGGCGATGTGCCGTTCCTCGATTTCAAATCGATGATCAAGGCCGCGCCCGCGCTGGTCCGCAAACAGGCGTGGCGCTCTGTCTATGCGATGGTCTCGAGCTTTGTCGAAAATGAGAAGCTTCGCGAGGCGCTCTCCTTCCACACGTTGCTCGTTGGCGGCAGTCCGATGAAGACCAGCGCGCTATATGCGTTGATCCACAAGCTCGAAAAGGATGGCGGCGTCTGGTTTGCCAAGGGCGGCACGAACCGGCTGGTCGCGGGCATGATTGCGCATTTTGAGCGGATTGGCGGCCATGTGCGGATCGGCGATCCGGTTGTCGATATCGCAACCAAGGGGGACCGGGTTACCGGGCTGCGCTGTGAGAGCGGCTGGCATGATGACTTCGATGCCGTCGCGAGCAATGCCGATATCGTGCACAGCTATCGCGATCTTTTGACCAGCTCGAAGCGCGGCGAGCGGGCGACGAAAAGCCTGCTCAAGAAACGCTATTCGCCCTCGCTTTTCGTGCTGCACTTTGGCGTGGAAGGCACATGGCCGGGCATTCCGCACCATATGATCCTGTTCGGCCCGCGCTATGAGGGGCTGCTGACCGATATCTATGATCATGGCGTGCTGGCTGAGGATTTCTCGCTCTATCTGCACCATCCGACAATCACCGATCCGTCGATGGCGCCCGAAGGCTGTTCAACTTTCTATGCGCTGGCCCCGGTCCCGCATCTCGGCAAGTTCCCGGCGGACTGGGATGCAATCGGAGAGGATTATGCCAACCGCATTCTCGACCATATCGAGGCGCGGCTGATTCCCGGCCTGAAAGACCGGATCAAGACCAAATTCTGGTATACGCCCAAGGATTTTGCGGAGGATCTGAACGCCCATAAAGGGAGCGCGTTCAGCCTGGAGCCGCTCCTTACCCAAAGCGCCTATTTCCGCGTCCATAACCGTGACGATATTATCGACAATCTCTATTTTGTCGGTGCGGGCACGCATCCCGGCGCGGGCATCCCGGGCGTCGTCGGCAGCGCCAAGGCGACCGCCGGACTGATGATCGATGATCTGGTACGGTGAACGGCCCACCAACACCCGTTAATGTCGAGCCTGTCGAAGCATGGCTCTTCGACGAGCAACGCCCTTCGACAAGCTCAGGATTAACGGGGAATGGAGAGATTCTTGCCTGATCGCGCCGCCCTCGTCGCCCAGGCGCGTGAGACGATCGGGCGCGGCTCGCAGAGTTTCGCGATGGCCTCCAAGCTGTTCGACAAAGAGACCCGCGAACGGGCGTGGCTGCTCTATGCCTGGTGCCGCCGCTGCGATGACCTGGCCGATGGGCAGGCGTTGGGCCATGACATG
>CAJQMX010000292.1 GCA_905479515.1 uncultured Parasphingopyxis sp. | reverse complement strand
CCCTTCAGCAAGTAAGGGAAGACCGGATGGGCCGGATGCGGCTGGCTCGTCTTTGGCCGCTTGTATACTGCCTCCAGGCCCATCAGTCGCATCAGGCGGCGGACACGGTGGCGACCGGCTTTGACGCCATCCCGCGCCAGGCTGACCGCGATCTGGCGACTGCCGAAGAACGGATACTTTGTGAACAGCTTGTCGATCGATTTCATCAACGCCAATGTCTCTTCGCTCGCCGGCAGCGGCCGGTAGTAGAGCGTTGACCGGCTGATGTTCAGCACGCGGCACTGCGCGCTCAGGCTCAACTTCGGGTGATCGGGTTCGATCATGTCGCGTCGGTCGCCGGGGCTCATAGCTTGAGCCCTTTGGCTAAAAAATCATTCTCGACCGCCAACCTCCCGATCTTGGCGTGGAGCTCTTTAACCTCGGCCTCCCGGTCGTCATTGCCGCCGCCCTTGGCAAACACGTCCGCCATTCCTTCAACAGCTTGCTTCTTCCAGGCACTCACCTGTGTCGGCAGCACATTATGCCTCGCCGCAATCTCCTGGATCGTGCGATCTCCGCGCAGCGCCTCAAGCGCCACCTGCGCCTTGAAATTGTCGGTGAACTTGCGTCTCTTTCGTCCCATGTTGGATATCCCTTACTCGTTCGGGATATACCTTAGCTCACTGTTCAGTTTTCTGGGACCATCTCAACGATCGACCCGGATAGTCCCTATGCCTTCCTTGCCAAACTTCCGCCTGAACTGGTCACGCCCCTGATGCGCTCTGACCCGCGATATCTTGAGGCGGCCTTGAACGAGATGGAATCCGAGCAGGGCAGCGTCGAAAATTATGTCCGGAACACGCTGGGCGTCACGGACGAGGACCTCGCAACCATCCGGACCCGGCTCTTGGAATAATCGCCCGGGCTAAAACAATACGAAGGACTGCCTGGCCGATGCGTGCCAGCCTGCGTCTTTCGCGCGCGAACTGGCCGCATCAGGCGCAGGGCAGTGATACCAGAACCTTCAATCCGCCGGAGGGCGCCTCACCAAGCGTGACGGTCCCGCCATGCCGTTCGATCAGCCGCCGCGCAATCGCCAGCCCGAGGCCAGCCCCCTCCAGCGACCGGTTGCGCGAGCCCTCCATGCGGAAGAAAGGTTCGAACACTTTTGCACGGAAGGCCGCTGGAATGCCCGGACCTTTGTCCGAAATCTCAATCAGCGCCTCCGCACCGCGCTGGCGCAGTACAATGTGGGCCTTGCCTCCATATTTCACGGCGTTCGTGATGATATTCACCAATGCCCGCTCAAGTCGCGAGGGCTCCGCCTGCACATGACAGTCGGCCATGCCCGACACATCCAGATCGCCTTCCCTGAATTGGCCTGACTGGGCGATCTTCGCCAGCACCTCAGACAGCCTGACGGGCGACAGGGCAAAATCCGCGCCGTCTGCTTCGGCAAATGCCAGGGAATCGTCAAGCAGGCACCTGATTTCCTCGATCGTCTTTTCAGCTGCGGCCCGGCTTTCAGGTTCCAGCCCCTCGATGCGCAGGCGCAGCCGGGTCAGATAGGTCCGCACATCATGCGACATGGCCGACATGACCAGCGTCCGGCTGGCCAGCAGGCGGGCAACGCGTGTCTGAAGGGTGTTGAATTCGGAGATAAGGTTTCGCAGCTCCGCGCCGCCGCCCGGCTTCACGAACTGTGGCGCACCGGTTGCTGAAAACGTCCGCGCCGATTGTGCCATGTCCCGCACCGGACGTAGGGCCTGCCAGATGCTCCACAGGGCGGCGGACGCCATGATCAGGCCGAACAGGCCGGCAAAGAGGCCAATCGGGATGCTGCGGAACCGGGCTTCAAGGAGACTGGGCGTTTCGATGACGAGCCATTGCCCGTCCGCAAGCTCCACGACCAGCCGCATCGGGTAGCGCGCCTCGACTCCCTCCGGTGTCAGAACGGGCTCTTCGAATTTCCGCCGCCCTGAGCCGACCATGCCGACAACATGCCGGCCCTCAAGCACATTCGTGTAGCGGGTCATCGCGCGCCGGAACGCCCCCACTTTCAGCCCCCCGGCCGTATCCGCCTGCATGAGTTCCGGCTCGATACGGATATGCAGGTCACCCGAATTGAGCGCCCTCAGGAGGCTTTGCAACTGGTCTGGCGTAGCCGCGTCCACGCTTTCCACGATGGCCGCCGCCCGCCCCGGAAGTGGCAGCCGGAACCCGGCACTTCCCGCCTGCGCACGCCACAGCACCGCAATGACGACAAGCTGGGTGGCAAAGATCAACAGCGTGGCCAGCGCCAGGAGACGCACGGCGAGGAATGAACCGAGGGTGGGCAATCTCACGCGGTCGAAACCTTTTCGGCGAGAATGTATCCTCCGTTTCGCACTGTCTTGATAAGGACCGGATTGGACGGATCGGCCTCGATCTTCCGCCGCAGACGGCTCACCTGCACATCGATCGACCGGTCGAACGCTCCACCAAAGCTGCGGCCGCTGACAAGCTCCAGCAGCATGTCACGGTCCAGCACGCGCTGCGGCCGGCTGATGAACACGGTCAGCAGCGCGTATTCGCCGCTGGAGAGGTCAATCGCCTCGCCAGAACGCGTGGTCACTTCGCGCCGGTCATAATTGATCACAAGATGCCCGCAGCGTGCCTCCCGCACGGGCCGCGCCTCGCCATTGCCCGCCCGTCTCAGCACGGCTCCGATCCGCGCCGCAAGCTCCCGGGGATTGAAAGGTTTGGACATGTAGTCGTCTGCACCGAGTTCGATGCCGACAATCCGGTCGATCTCGTCACCTTTGGCCGTCAGCATGATGATCGGCGTGGTCATGCTTGCCCGCAGCCTGCGGCAGATCGCCAGTCCGTCTTCCCCACCGGGCAGCATGATGTCCAGAACGATCAGGCTGGGCTCCGAAACGAGCAGGGCCTGGTCCAATTCCTTGCCGTCCCCGGCGCCCATCGCATCATAACCATTCGTGCGCAGGTAGGTGCAGACGAGATCGCGGATCTCGTCATCGTCTTCCACCACAAGGATCAGGCTCCGGGTCTCCATGCCGTGACTATAGGGACAAGCACGCAGGGAATCCATTTCCCTCATGAGTGGGTTACAAAATGTTACGTCCTGAAACCTTTGGGAAAAACCGGGGTTACAATGATCCTGTACATCTCCTTTCCATCGGACGGACACCCGCCCGGCCACTGACCGAAAGGAACTCCCTCATGGCCCGCAAACTGAACACGATGACGACACTCGCCGCATTCGCCCTGACGGCATCGCTCGCCCTTGCACCTGCAGCCGATGCACAGGCCCGTAACCGCCAGAGCACTGTCACAGGCGCAAACGGCCGCACCGCCACTTCGCAACGCACGGTCGCCCGCGAGAATGGCGTCAAGACACGCACCGGCTCTGTCCAGACCGGACAGGGTTATGGCGCGACCCGCAACAGCCAGTCCGGCTATAATCAGGAAAGCGGCCAGCGCTACCGCTCCGGTTCGACCACCATGAATTCCGGCCAGACCGTTTCCCATGACACAACCGCATCCTGCGCCAACGGCGCCTGCAACCGCTCGCAGACCGTTACCGGCCCAAATGGCCAAACCGCAACGCATGACGTAACTCGCACGGTCGATGAAAACGGCAACTATGTGAAGAGCGGCACGACTACCGGCGCCAGCGGCGACGTCTACAACCGCGATGTGACGCGTGACGGCGAGGGCACTAAGACGACCACTGTGACCGACCCGAATGGCGAAACGAGCACCCGCACCCGCTGGATCACCGTCGAGCCGCACTAGCCCCCCCGCGGCTGGCCGGGGCACACCTTCGCCCAGTCCTCCCGGACGGCTCCGGCCGGTCGCCCCCCCTCCCCGCCCCCTCCTTCGCGCAGGACCTCACGCATGCTCGCCCCCCTCATCGAACGCCTCTCGCCGCAAGCCGGGATACTCCTTATCGGTGCCCTGCTGATATCCGTTTTCCTGGCGCGCTATATCCTGTTTGCTGGTACAGCGCTCGCCCTTGTCAGCTTGTTCCGACGGGACCTGAAACCGCGGCGTCTGCAGCCAATCCCTTTCACGAAAGCGCAATTGCTGCGGGAGGCCACCTATTCACTCCTCTCAATGGTCATCTTCGCGCTCGTCGGGCTGGCTACTTATATGCTGCACCAAAACTTCGGGATTTATCGGATTTACAGGGAAATAGGCGATTATGGCTGGACCTGGATGTTCGCCAGCATCCCGGTCGCTCTGCTCGTTCACGATTTCTATTTCTACTGGGCGCACCGCCTGATGCACCTGCCGGGCATCTATTCCCGCGTGCACAAGGTCCACCACCTGTCGACCAATCCTTCGCCGCTGGCTGCGTTCGCCTTTGATCCGATCGAGGCCGTCATCGAGGCACTTGGCTTTGTCGTCATCCTTCTCGTGGTTCCCCTTCATCCGCTCGCCTTCCTCGTCGTCTCCACTTTCATGATCGCCTATAATGTCATGGGCCATCTTGGCTACGAACTGCTGCCCCGCGGACTGCCTGACGCCCCTGTTGCGCGCCTGATGAACACCGCCACCAGCCACAACCAGCACCACCGGACCTACCGGTACAATTACGGTCTCTACACCCTGATATGGGCTCGGCTCTTCGGCACTCTGCATCCGCGTTATGCGGAAACCTATGCAGCTGCGACCACGCCTGCCGCCCCAGAATTGACGGCCTGATATCCCTCCCGCCCCTCAAGGAATTCACGATGAAATATGCCAGCCTCCTCCTCGCCGCCGCCTTCGGCCTTACCCTCCCCGCCTGCGCGCAGGGCAAGGCCGAGGCCGCTGTCATCCTGTCGTCAGCCGACGCCGATGGCGACGGTCTCGTCACCCGCGGCGAGTTCCTTGCCAAACGGTCCGGCATCTTCAAGGAAGTGGATGCCAACGCCTCGGGCGGGCTCGACGCGGACGAATTTTCCGGGGCCGTGAATGAGCGCATCAAGCGCTTCTCCAAACGGGCCTTTGCCAAGGTCGACGCCAATAATGACGGTGTGATTTCCCAAGCTGAATGGGATGCCAACCCGCCGCGGGCCTTCGACAGGATCGACAGCAATGGCGACAATGTCCTGACACAAGCCGAGCGCGAGACATTCGGTCGGTAGCCAGAGAACCTAGGGCATCGGGCGCTTACTCTGCAACATAGTTTGCAGCCTTGAAGAAGTTCCAGCATTCTGTGGACGTGAAGAGCGCGCAGATATCACCGATTGCCTTGTTGAGCTCTTCGAAGTTTCTTGCGGCAGCGGCCCTGAGGTGCGCCTTGAGCTTGGAGAATGCCATCTCGATCGGGTTCAGGTCGGGTGAGTATTTCGGAAGGAACAGGAACCAGGCGCCGCGCGCGGCGAGAATGTCTGCGGCACGCTGGCTGTGGTGAACGCTGAGATTGTCGAGGATGACGACGTCGCCTGGTGACAGGGTCGGTGCAAGCTGGGTTTCGACATAGATGTCGAAGGCCGCACGGTTCATAGCGCCCTCGACGATCCAGGGAGCGGTGAGTGCCCCACATCGCAGCCCGGCGATGAAGGTTTGTGTCCCCCACTTTCCGAAGGGAGCGCTGGCCTTGAGGCGTGTGCCGCGGAGGGACCTGCCGCGCAGCCGGCACATGTTGGTCTTCACGGCGTTCGGCTGGCAATCGCCATGCGATTGCTTTTCAGCCTTACCATCAATGAACACAAGTCGCCCCGGCTGAGCCTGCATCGCGGGCTGGCGATAATGCTTCCAGTCCGCACGGGCCGCTTTCACATCAGCGCGTTCTTGTTCCGCCGCCAGAAGCGTTTTTCTTATAGGTGAACCCTTCTGCGCAGAGCAGTTTGGAGATGTTCGACGAATCGACCCTCACTCTATGCGTCTCCTGCAAGATCTCCACCAGCTGAGGCATCGTGATGTCAGGTTTCTCGAGGACATGCTCGATCAGGAAATCCTTGTACGGTCCGAGTTTCCCATAGCCCTTCGGCCGTCCAGGCGGGCGTGGTTCGATCGAACCGGTCGCGGCGACATGCTTCTTCAGCCGGGACGCTGTGGGCGGTGCAACCTCGAACTGCCGCGCAACTTCTCGCACAGACTTACCCGCCTTCATGCCCCGCAGCATCCGGGTCCGCAGATCCTTTGAAATCAAAAACGCCATGGCTTTGCTCCTCCCAGAACTGTGAATCACAGTTCGGCAAGATGAGGAATCATTTTTGATTCACTAAAGCCGCCCGGCGTTCTAAGGCATCACTTCGACTTCATATGGCTCTGATGCTGTCACCCGTCGAGTTCGAACGGCAGCAGGAAATGAAAACCGAGGGCGTCTAGAAAACGCGGGGCTATTCATATTTTCAGAGATGATTACCAAATGGCGCTGCCTTTCCTGTGACCTCTCTTAGTGTTGCGCCTCGGGAAGGAAAATTCGAACGCCCTCGAGCTGAACTGAAATTGGAATCTGACATGCTAGGCGTGAATTCGTCTTCACGTTTTCAGCAAACTCAAGCATGGATGCCTCCATGTCCGCACGCGCTCCGATGTCGGAGAACCTGTCCTGTTCAATGTATACATGACATGTCGCGCAAGCACAGGCACCACCGCAATCAGCATCAATACCCCGAACGTTGTTCGCGACTGCAGCTTCCATCAGAGACTGGCCCACTGAGGCATCCACTACCTTTTCATCCCCATCGAATCCGACAAAAATTATCTTCACCACTTCCTAGCACTCCCTCGAGCAGACATAAACGCTTTGCTACATGCATTTTCAGCGTGATAGACAGTTCGAAAGTCATTACTGCCACCTATTTTTTCGCCAACCTATTCCGAAATACTTACCATCAACTCTTCATAGCCGCGTACGAAGTTTGAAGAGACGCGAACCGGATCCTTCACAACTTCGATATTGTTAAAGCGCTTCATGATCTCTTCCCAGAGTATGCGGATTTGCATTTCAGCGACGCGATTTCCCATGCAGCGGTGAATGCCGAACCCGAACGAGACGTGATGACGCGCCCGATCGCGGTCGATGATCAACTGATCGGGGTTGTTGATAACTTCCTCATCGCGATTGCCGGAGACATACCACATGACGACCTTGTCGCCCTTGCGGATCGTCTTGCCACCAAACTCTATGTCACGCGTTGCATTCCGGCGCATGTGGGACAACGGCGTCTGCCAGCGAATTACTTCCGACACCATGTTAGGGATCAGGCCGGGGTCTGCCCGCAGCTTATCGTACTCGGCCGGGAAGCGGTTGAGACCGTACACGCTGCCCGAAATCGAATTGCGCGTTGTATCGTTCCCTCCCACGATCAGGAGCATTAGATTGCCGAGGAATTCGAGCGGGTTCTTGTCCATATCCCGTGTCTCCGGGTTGTGGGCGAGAAGCGAAATGAAGTCGAAGCGCGGCTCGGCATTGGCACGCTCGTGCCACAGCTTCATGAAATATGGCAGTGTCTCCTCGGCAAGAATACGCTTGCGCTCTTGCGGCGCGCGCGCCGCATTGCCAACTTGAGCGGTCGACGTTGTCACATCCGACCAGTAAGGTAGAAGATATCGATCTTCGAATGGCACATCGAAAAGGGTCGCCAACATCTGCGTCGTCAGCTCGATCGAAACGCGCTCAACCCAATTGAACTCCTCGTTTCTTGGCAGGTCATCAAGAATCGTGCTGACGCGCTGGCGAATCAGAGATTCCAGCTCCGAGAGCCGACGGGGCGCCACTGCAGGCGTAGCTGCCCTACGTTGCTGATCATGGCGCGGCGGATCCATCGCGATGAACATGGGTGTGTTGAAGTCTTCAGGGTTGTCACCGATCAGAATTGTTCCATCGGATGAAAACGCCTCATGGTTGCTGTCCACCGCGAGGATGTCGTGAAACTTCGTAATTGACCAGAACGGACCGAAATCGCTCTTCTCGCAAAAATGAACCGGATCTTCTGCGCGCAGGCGCGCGAAATACTGAAGGTGTTCGTCACTTTCGAACAGCCTTGCCTGACTAACATCAATAGCCTCAAGCGGAATGCTATCCACACGCTCCAAATCGGCAGTTGTCATAAAACACTCCTCTCCAAATCGCATAGGCCTTGCAACTTTAAATCTAGGTTTTAAACCCTATTTATTCTCTTTTAAACCCCATTTATTCTCTCAAGTCAATCGATTATCTTGACAAGAGGATACCTTTTCTCCACTGAATAGTGCAAACACCCTAAAATCAGAGGTGTTAATTAGGAGGAGGAACACCATGGGGAAATCATTGATGCGGATTGGCAAATGCACGGCGACAGTAGCATTAGCCTGCAGCACCTTGGCCGGTCAGGCTTGGGCGCAAGGAGACGCTGATTCTGGAAAGAGGACGCTGCAAACAGTAACCGTAACTGCTCAGAAGCGCGAGCAAAGCCTTCAGGACGTGCCGATCTCAGTTGTTGCCAAGAGCGGCGCTGACATTGAAACGCGCGGCATCCAGCGCGCAGAGGACCTTTCGCTGCTCGTGCCGAATTTTTCGGTCCAGCAGGATCCGATCGGCGACAAAATCAATGTGCGCGGAATTCAGTCCGGCAACAATGCAGGTCTTGAGCAGTCGATCTCCACCTTCGTGGATGGAGTGTATCGCGGGCGCGCTGTTCAGTCGCGCTTCTCTTTCCTGGACATTGAACGATTAGAAGTCTTGCGTGGCCCGCAGGGCACCCTCTTCGGCAAGAACACGATCGGTGGGGCGGTCAACATCGCCGCCGCCAAGCCGACCGATGAGCTTGCCTATTCTCTTGCCGGAACTTACACATTCGAGGGTGTTGAAGAGCTCAAGACCGAAGGCTTCGTCTCCGGCCCACTGTCGGATGCGGTGCGCGGCCGTCTCGCCTTTACGTATCGCGACCAATCGGAAGGCCACGTCTTCAACGAATTCTATGGCGAAGACTCACCGCAAATCGAGGACGGTGCGGTTCGTGGCCAGCTGGAGTTTGACGCAACCGACAAAACGCTCATCCTGGTGCGCGCTGAACTTGGCGACTTCCAGCTTGATGCGCAGCCTTTCGGTATCAAAGAAGCGGGCCCGCTCGCCATCTTCGAGGCTACGGGCGTGTTTCCTGTATTTGCCGGTAAATTCGGCCGCACGAACATTGGTGCCGTCAATCCCAGCCTGGACTTCGGCGCCAACGGCAAGATGCATGGCGACAGTAGCGAGTATATGATCCGCGTTGAACATGAACTTGACAAGGGTGGGATCACGGCGATCGCAAGCTTTTCTGAATACGGTTTTGACCGGTTCCTTGATGCCGATTTTAGCGCGCTTGACATGCTCCGCTTCGACGAGAAAGAAGAGTATGAACAAACAGCCTTTGAACTGCGCTACGCCTCCCAGCTGGATGGTCCGGTCAATTTCCTTGTCGGCACCTACTATCAGGATGCGGATCTGCTAGCTGAGGGCCTGACTTACTTCAATGTCCGCCAGGATGGCGCAACAAACGAAATCGCAATTGACACGTTCTTTAATACGGCCTGCAACTTTGTTGTCAGCCAGGGTGCAGAACCGACCACGGCCACCCCCTGCCTGTTTAGCGGCGCGATCCAGGCGTTCGACGGGACGCCGCTGGCCTACGCGGATGTCAACCGTATCAACCGGCTCGACCAATCGTCAGAACTCTACGCCTTGTTTGGCCAGGTTGACTGGGAGCTGACGGACACGCTCGAATTATCTCTCGGACTGCGTTATGCGGAAGAGGAAAAATCTGCGATTCAGCAGGCTTTCCCAACCGATTTCGGCACTCGCGACCGAAATGTTGCCCTGTCTGACGACGCCACTTATCTGGCGGCGTCAGGCGGTCAACTGCCCTCGGTCTTCGGCCTGATTGCCGAGGCGGCGGCGCACGAATTCGATCTGGGTCGCGATGAGGAATCTTTCACCTGGTCGGCCAATCTCAGCTGGACCCCGAACAGCGACACTCTGCTTTATGCGCGGGCCGCAACCGGCTTCAAGGCGGGCGGCTTCAACAGTTTCGCTCTGGGTCCTGATCCGGTCGAAGCCGAATATGAGGAAGAAGAAGTTCTGGGCTTCGAGGTTGGCGGAAAGCTGACCCTGCTCGACGGTGCCGCCGAGTTGAACGGCGCTATCTTCACTAGCGAGTTCGAAAATATTCAGTCCGCCATCTTCACAGGTTCGACATCGTTCATCGTGCAAAACGCGGCCAAGGCCACGTCAAGCGGGATCGAACTGGACGGGCGCTGGGCCGCGACGGATGCTCTGACAATCGGTGCGTCCGTTGCCTATGTCGACTTTGAATTCGACGAGTTCCCGCGAGCGGCTTGCACCAACGCCCAGCTTCAAGTGTTTCGCATCGACGTCAGTCAACCTCTTGCAACGCTGCAGGAGTGCAGCGCGGCGGGCGTGAACGATCTGTCCGGCCGGGCGTCAGAGAATACGCCGGAAATCAGCGCGGCAATCTCACTTGACCATCGCGCGGAACTATTCGGTCGTTACGAACTTAACTCGGTGCTTGACGTTGCCTACCAGGACGATCAGTTCCGTTCGGGAGATCTCGATCCTCTGGGTCTTCAGGACGCTTACACAAAGGCCAATCTCACCTTGGTGTTAGGCCCAACGGCTGGAAACTGGGACATTGCCCTGATCGGGAAGAACATCTTCGACGAGGAAACCTTCTCCTACTTCAATGATACGCCGGTGATTGAGGGATCCCAACAATTTATCCCGGATCAGCCACGCACTGTCGGTCTGCGGTTCCGTATCAGAAACTAGTCTCGCCTCTGGCGAGGCTTAAGGACCCGCGCTCGACGTTTCCTCCCGATTTGCCTTAGAGCGCGGGCCCATTTTGCACTTGGATTAAAAAGGGTATTGAAGTGAAATTTGACTATGTGATCGTTGGCGCTGGTTCGGCCGGATGTGTATTGGCTTCGCGGCTCTCAGAAGACCCGGATATTCACGTTTGTCTGATCGAGGCAGGAGGAAAGGGCAAGAGTATATTCGTTCGTGCGCCAGCGGGAGTTGTGGCCATGATGCCCGGTCGGCACCCCCGCATCAATAATTGGGCGTTCGAAACCGTCCCACAACCCGCCCTGAACGGGCGACGCGGGTATCAGCCGCGCGGCAAAGCACTGGGTGGCTCGAGTGCCATTAACGCCATGCTATATGTCCGTGGACAGAGGGAAGATTATGATGGTTGGGCCGAACTAGGGTGTGAGGGTTGGTCCTTTGACGAGGTCCTTCCCTACTTCCTGAGAGCCGAAAACAATATACGCGGCGACGGTCCGTTTCACTCCTCCATCGGGCCGCTGAATGTCAGCGAACAGCAAAGTCCTAGTGAAATAACGGAGGCTTTCGTGGAGGCGGCCCAATGTCTTCAAATCCCGTACAATAGTGATTTCAATGGCGCGCATCAGGAGGGCGTGGGCCTGTACCAGGTTACTCAGTTTCATGTGCATGAGCGGCGTGGCGAGCGCTGTTCAGCTGCGGCTGCCTATCTCCACCGAGTTATGGACCGCCCCAATCTAACCGTCATAACCCATGCGCAAGTCACGCGAGTCCGTTTTGAGGGCAAGCGCGCTGTTGGTGTCGATTATCGTCGGAAGGGACAAATTTTTAGCGTGGATGCTGGGCGGGAAGTTCTCCTCAGCGGCGGCGCCTTTAACTCACCGCAACTTCTGCTTCTGTCAGGCGTCGGCCCCGCCGCAGAGATGGCCCCACACGGGATCGAGCCTATTCACGATCTGCCGGGCGTGGGCAAAAACCTCCAAGACCATCTCGACTTTGTTCTCGCCTACAAAACGAAACGTCCCGTTACCTTCGGCCTCGGACCGCGCGGAGGCTTGCAATTCCTCAAGAGCATACTTCAGTGGCGTCGCGATGGCTCCGGGATGATTGCGAGCCCGATGGCCGAAGGTGGGGCCTTCATTCACTCAACCCCGGGCCTTACGCGACCGGACCTACAATTGCATTTCGTAATCTCTATTGTTGATGACCATGCGCGCAAGCTACATTCAGGATTTGGATATTCCTGCCATGTCTGCGTGCTTCGCCCCCATTCGATGGGCGATGTCACTCTGGATAATGCCAATCCGCTCTCCCCACCCCGCATTGACCCGAAGTTCCTGTCCGATGAGCGCGATCTGAATCTTTTGGTTAAAGGCGTCCGGATCATGAGGGAGATCATGGAGACCCCGCCACTCAAGGACTACAAGACTGAAGAGATCTACACAGCCGATGCGAAAACCGATGAAGACCTGGTAGCGCATATCCGCGCTCGCGCCGACACGATCTACCATCCTGTTGGAACCTGCAAGATGGGGGTCGATGACATGGCCGTCGTCGATTCCCGGCTTCGCGTTCACGGGATGGACGGATTGCGCGTTGTGGATGCCTCCGTTATGCCAACGCTTGTGAGCGGCAACACCAATGCACCAACTATTATGATCGCAGAAAAAGCTTCAGAAATGATTCTGAAAGCGCACGAAAAAGCGTAAGCTTTTCTGACTACATTTAAAAGGGAGACAGACGCCCATGAAGGGATTGATGCAAAATTGGCCGTTGACGGTCGATAAGATCCTGGACCATGCGAACCGTAATTATCCAGACCGCGAGATTGTTTCGCGCTCGGTTGAAGGTCCCATCGTCACCACGACCTATCGCGAAGTTTACGACCGCTCCAGGCAGATCACGGCGGCGCTTCAGGCGGACGGAATCGTACTTAGCGACCGCATCGGGACAATTGCCTGGAATACGGCGCGCCATATCGAATGCTGGTACGGCACCATGGGCATGGGCGCGATCCTGCATACCATCAACCCACGCCTGCACCCTGATCAGATCGCCTGGCTCGCAAATGATGCCAACGACCGCATCCTGATCGTCGACCTTACTTTCGTGCCCATAGTCGAGCAGATCCGTGACAAGCTGCAGACGGTCGAGAAGGTCATCGTCCTGTGCGCGGACGACGATCTTCCCGAGTCCAGCATCGAACTTACCTCCTATGAAGCGTGGATTTCCGGGCGCGATACGTCAAACGTGCGATGGGGTCAGTTTGATGAAGAGACAGCATGCGGCCTGTGCTACACGTCCGGTACGACAGGCGATCCGAAAGGGGTTCTGTATTCCCACCGCTCGAACGTCCTACATGCTTTCATGTCGCTGCAGCCTGATGCGATGAATCTGTCGGGTGCGGCGACCGTACTGCCGGTCGTACCGATGTTTCACGCAAATGCCTGGGGACTGGCCTTTTCCTGCCTAGCTGTCGGTGCCAAGCTCGTTCTTCCCGGTCCACGCATGGAGCCTGACGCGATCTATGAGTTGCTGTGCGAACATGACGTTACCTTTACCGCGGCCGTCCCCACAGTTTGGATGTTGTTGCTGAACCATCTTCTTGAAAATGATCTCGACCTGCCGGCGCTGAAACGGGTGGTCATTGGTGGCACCGCAGTGCCCGAACGCATTCTCAGAACGTTCGAGGAGAAATTCGGCGTGGACGTCATTCATGCCTGGGGCATGACTGAAACCTCTCCGATCGGCACAATAGGCACTCTTCCCGCACAGCTGTGCAATGCCCCGCTTGACGAGCGAGTCGCTCATAAGTTGAAGCAAGGACGGACGCCATTCGGTGTCGAAATGAAACTCGTCGATGATGCGGGTGCCCCGTTGCCGCATGATGGCAAAGCGCCGGGCCGTGTTATGGTGCGCGGTCTCGCTGTGGTTGGGAGTTATTTCAACGGTTCTGGCGGCAACATCCTGGACGGCGACGGTTTCTTCGACACGGGCGATATCGCAACTGTTGACTCCTTCGGTACAATGCAAATCACTGACCGCGCCAAGGACGTGATCAAGTCCGGCGGAGAATGGATATCCTCAATTGATATCGAGAATATTGCCGTTGGGCATCCCGAAGTCGCCAATGCAGCCGTGATCGGCGTCTACCATCCGAAATGGGATGAGCGCCCACTTCTCATCGTCCAGCCGGTCAGTGGCCGCAGCCCCACAAAAGACAGCGTTCTGGCCATTCTGGATGGTAAGATCGCCAAATGGTGGATGCCGGATGATGTGGTGTTGGTCGATGAGATTCCGTTAGGTCCGACGGGCAAGAACAATAAGCTGGCACTGCGAGACCAGTTCAAGGATTTCGAACTGTCCACCTGATCGTGGCGGGCGTTCATTGAAGGTCCGGGGTGCTGAATCGCCCCGGCTTTTTGATGGTTCACGCGTCGGAGCGCCGAGGTTGCTACGGGTATGCCAGTTCCTTCGATAGTTCAGGCGAGCTCAGCTTCTCGAGCAAAAGCGTCTCGAATTCCTCGACATACTGGTGCGGCATGAATCGCGAGAGCACCAAGGTTTGGAACTGCGCGCTCATCGCTACAGGGCTGGTGCCGCCCGGCAGCTTGATGCGACTTTCACGCATAAATTCAAGCCCATATCGGAAAATTAGGACCAGTATGTGACACAGCATCTCAACGTCCGGCGGGCTGATGCTGATAATACCGTCATCTCGCATTTTCAAGATGAAAATACGATACTGCTCGATTGTCCGATCATATATCCGTGGCAATTCTCGCTCGAGTTCCGGTGTGTGCTGACCATAATCGGCCTGATCCCGGTACATAAAGCGGAATTTCCTGACTTCCTTCGCCAGCTCGATCTGGAAATCGATAAACTCATCCAGTATGAAACCGTCACCTGGATTAATCGCCATACGTTCTTCCGAACAGCGGATGAAGTCTTGGTTAATCGCTTCCAGTAAAGCTCTCTTGCTCTTGAAATGGTACCAAAGGTTGCCGTCGGCAATGCCGACAGTTTGAGCGATCTCCGAAGTCGTCACGCCGCCAAATCCGTTCCGATTGAATAGGACCCGGGCCGCCTCGATAATTTTATCTCGAGTATTTTTCGCCATTTCATCACCCTCAATTTCTGCTTACCGGCCCGGCTAGACTCAGCCGGTTTGTGACCGTGCGCTGATTGGAAGCTCCCGGCCGATACCAATCATTAGCACGCTCTGCAACATTCGGATAAGTTCGCCCGTACCACCGCGGAGCTTATCCGTTCAACAGTACCTCAATCGGTGCTGTCGGTTTAATGCGAATTAGTCTCCAGCATCCAATGCTTGTCCCTGACTTAAGCATCGAGAAGTTCACGCCATTCGAGAAGCGCGTCATGTCGAAGTTCTTTGAATCCGGTTCTGCGTTCGATGTCTCTCTGATGATTGAAGTGTTGTGGACGGATGAATGAATCGAGGCAAATTTCTGCAGATTTCGCATTTTCCTGAACCTGAGCATAGCGCGTTCTCTTCGCCTGAACGGTAAATGCGAGTTTGCCGCCAGGTTATTAGCCCACCTCGCGGCTTCCTGACCGTCCTGGTTTCCAGTCACTCTCAGGGCGGAGCGATATGAGGCCAGTCGGTCGGTCACCATCACTTCCGGATTGCCATGCCACTTCATGGCTTTCCTCAGAAATTTCAGTGCTGCCTTGCGATCCCAACGTTTCGTTACGCAGGATTCCAAAACTTCGCCTTCGTGATCGACAGCGCACCAGAGGTATTGTTGCTTGTCTTTTATCTTGACGAAAACCTCGTTCAGGTGCCATCTCCATTGCGGACTCTGGCGCATGGATTGGGATCGCTTCTTTAGGATCTCAGAAGCGAACATCGGACCAAACCGGTTCCACCAATGACGCACACTTTCATGGCAAACATCGATCCGGAACTCGTGAAGCAGGTCTTCTTCATTGCGAAGAGAAAGTGGAAATCTGACATACATCATCACCGCAAGACGAATGATTTCAGACGACGTGTTGAAATTTCGAAAGGTGTTCTTGGACATTCGATCGACCCTAGAGTTGGCGCTAGGCACACTCAAGCCGATTTAGCCTGATGGGGTGGACGGCCCCCCTCCCACCGGCATCGCAATGTGCCATGTTGGTGCTGTCATCGGACCAACAAGAAGAGGAGCCGTCCACCATGACCATTACCACGATTGGGATTGATATTGCCAAGTCCGTTTTCCAGCTTCACGGCGTCGATGAAGCGGGCACTGTCGTCCTGCGCAAGAAACTGCGCCGGAGCGCGGTGCTTGATACGCTCAGAGACCTGGCGCCCTGCCTCGTCGGCATGGAGGCTTGCGCCACGGCACATTACTGGGCCCGGGAGATCTCTGCCCTCGGGCATGAGGTGAAGCTGATGCCGCCCGCCTATGTGAAGCCTTATGTCAAGCGCGGTAAGAACGACAAGGCCGATGCCGAGGCGATCTGCGAGGCGGTGACGCGTCCGACCATGCGGTTCGTGCCGGTCAAGAGTGCAGAGCGCCAGGGCGTGCTTGTGCTTCACCGGACACGGGACCTCCTGATGCGCCAACGCACCATGCTGCTCAATGCGGTCAGAGGCCATCTCGTCGAGTTCGGCATCATCGCACCCCAGGGGCCTTGTAAGGTGATGGAGATGATTACGAACCTTCGGGAGATTGAAGCGCCAGGCCTGCCAGAGATCACGCGTTCCGTTGTGTTGAGCCTTGGCCTGCAGCGTGACGCCCTCGCCCGCGAGATCCATGCGCAGGAACGTCAGCTACTCGCTTGGCACCGACAGGACACTGCCAGTCAGAGACTGGAGACGAGACCGGGTGTCGGGATCATTACCGGGACGGCGCTGGCGGCCAGTGTGCCGGACCCGTCCATGTTCCGATCCGGACGCCAGTTTGCCGCCTTTCTGGGGTTGATGCCGAGGCAGAACTCGTCCGGCGGCAAGGACCGGCTCGGGCATATCTCGAAGATGGGGGATGGCTACCTGCGACGACTGCTCGTGGTCGGCGCCACTTCCGTGATCCGCCGTGCAGAAACCAACCCATCGGCAACCGGGGTCTTGGTCAGGTCGCTCCTGACACGCAAACCGGTGCGGGTCACGACCGTCGCAATAGCCAACAAGACCGCACGGATCGCATGGGCGGTACTGGCGCGCGGCGAAACCTACCGGGCGCCGGCCATGGCGTAACACAACACGAACTGCGGGCAGTCAGACCTGTTCGCTCCAGACTGTAAGGGCAGAATGTAAGTGATGATGATCTAACTAGGGACCGTAACCGGGAGACTCCGAGGTGCTGTCAGGAGATCAAGTCCGATAACCTGAATGGAACTCGGCTAGGTGTTTAGTCCCGGGAAGTGATGGCTTGGATTTTTGATGAAGCGTTTTGGTGCTTCAGTCCAGCATTTGTTGACGTACTCAAAGACGGTGAGGCCCCTGAGGGTCTTCAGCCGCTTGGCGAAGTTGTAGGCGTTGACGAAAGTCTGGATGTGCTCGCGCAACTGGCTGTGCTATGAGTAGTGATAGCGTTTGACGCTTGCCTCTTTCAGCGTTCGGTTCATGCGTTCGACCTGGCCGTTGGTCCATGGGTGATTGACCTTTGTCAGCCGGTGTTCGATGCCGTTCTCACGGCAGATGCGGTCGAAGATGTGTTCGCGCGCCATGCTGTTTGCCTTTCTTTCGGTGAACTGAACGCCGTTGTCGGTCGGGATCGTATGGATCTTGTAGGGGCACGCCTTGATCAGATGGCGCAGGAACTTCGCGGCGTTGATCTTGCCGGCCTTCTCGTAAAGCTCGACGAAAACAAATTTCGATGTGCGGTCGATGGCGACGAACATGTAAAGCTTACCGTCCTCCGTGCGCGCTTCGGCGATATCGATGTGAAAGTAGCCTATCGGATATGATTTGAACTTCTTCTTTGGAGACGCTTGCCCCTTCATGTCCGGCAACCGGGAAATATCATGGCGCTGGAACAACCGGTGCAGGCTTGACCGGGTCAGGTGGGGAATGCTGTCCTGCAGGGCGTAGAGGCAGTCATCCAGCGGCAAGAGCGTATGCTTTCGAAAGGCGACGCACACTGCTTCCTCCTCCGGGGACAAAACCGTGGAGCGCGCCTCTTTCGGCCCCATCGGCATGTCCTTGACGCTCGTGCGCGCCCGCCACTTTCGAACCGTCTTTTGATTGATCCCGTATTGCCCCGCTAAATCCGCGACCGAAGCTTTCGATCGCTGTATTGCCGCTCGGATGGCGTGCGTGGTCGTGGCGCATTCATGTAAAATTTGTCCCATGGCGTTTTCCTCCATGACGGATCACTGCATAACGTGATTCCACCACTCTGCGGGACTAAACAGCCTTTCTCAAGAGGGCCTTCAGCTTGGCGAAGGCCTTTTCGATCGGGTTGAAGTCGGGGCTGTAGGGCGGCAGAAACACGAGTTCGGCCCCTACAGCCTTGATCAGTTCACGTGCTTTCGTCCCCTTATGGCTTGAGAGATTGTCCAGAATCACTGTGTCGCCGAGCTTGAGGGCCGGCGCGAGGAACTGCTCGACCCACGCGGTGAAGGCCTCGCCATTGATGGGCCCGTCGAAAACGCAGGGCGCGACCATCCCGCTGGTGCGAAGGCCTGCCACCAGCGTCGAGGTCTTCCAGTGCCCGAATGGCACGCTCATGCGCAGCCGCTCGCCACGCCGGCAGCGGCCATGGGTGCGTGCCATGTTCGTTGAGGCCCAGGTTTCATCGACGAACACCAGGCGGTCCGGATCAAGAACGGGCTGGGCTTCGAACCACGCCTCGCGCCGGATCAGGACGTCCGGGCGGTCCTGTTCGCTCGCATGGCCGGTCTTTTTTTACGCGTGACGGCGTGGCGATCGAAGAACCGCCAGATTGTCGAGATCGCCGTATGAAAGCCGCGCGCCGACAGGGCGGTGCGTATCTCTTCAAGTGTGATGTCGCCACGCTCCTCCAACAGCGCGAAGATGAAATCGGCATGCTTTTCGATCCTGTGTGACGTGCGGTCGCCGCCCTGGGATTTGGGGCCTGGATCGCCGCGCTCGCGCCGGGCTTGGTCCCAGCGGATGACGCTCGATGCGCTCACGCCAAAGCGTTCTGCCGCAGCCCGGCGGCTCAATCCGGCATCGACCGCAGCCAACGCCCGAACTCTCAGATCAATCGAAAGCGGCTTCCCCATGACAGGCTGACCTCCTTCACCAGCCCCCATGGTGAATCAGAATCCGCCTGCCTTGGGAATCCCTAATGATTCAGGTCGCTCGGAAAACGCCCTAGCGGACTTCATCAGGGCCAGCGGTCGCATACGCCGCGCCAAAAGGCTGGACACATGACCGCATCCCGTCAGATCAACGTCCCTCAAGCTTTGCGCTCGCAGAACCCGGGCCGTCTACACATGACAGTACCGATCCGACCGACCTTAAACCCATCCAAGACGCTTACCATTGCGCCACCAATGCGGACGCTATTGCCTGGATCCGTGCGCAACGGCCTAAACCGAGCAAACTGACATCGACAAAGCAATTTTGATTATCAGGAATGAGCAATAGCTACATTCTGCGCAGCGTCGTCGCCACGTTTCGATCGCCTGAATGGCCAAAGGATTAGACGCTTAAGCACTCGGTAAAAGTTTACAACATCACCGGGGATCATAAAAACCGCAGGCACTACGACTAGCGTCAGGATCGTTGAAGAGGTCAACCCACCAATAAGGAGTGCGCCGAGGGCGTTCCGCCATTCCGCTCCATCAGACGTCGCCAATGCGACGGGCACCATGCCAAAAATTGCCGACAAGGCTGTCATGAGGACGGGGCGCAGACGTTCAGGGCACGCCTGAAGGATCGCGTCTCTTTCTGTCATGCCTTCCGCTATCAACTGGTTTGCCCGGTCGACGAGCAGAATGCCATTCTTCATGACGATCCCCATCAATCCAATGAGACCAATTTGTGCGAACAGGGAGGACTCCAGTCCAAAGTAATAGAGCCCTGCGAATGCCCCCGAAAAACTGAGGGGTGCCGTCACCATGATCACAAGCGGCTGAACGAAGGAATTGAACTGGCTGGCTAGTACCATGTAGAGCGCAATCAAGGCGAGCAACAATGCGAACCCGATCGCGCCAGCAGTTTCTTGCATACGTTCCGCCATGCCGCCCATCGAGTAGGCAACCTCTACGGGCGGCGGGTTGGCTTCAAGTAGCTCCAGCAGCGTGTCTGTCGCCTCCCCCAGTGAAACACCTGTTGCAGAACTCGCCAGCACTGAAATCTTCCGGGCTCGGTCTGATCGATCGATTTGCGAAGGACCGGAAGCGAACTGAACGCGTGATACGGCACCGATATCAACAAGGCGCCCATCAGCGCCGCGCACTTGTATTCGGCTAAAGTCCTGCACGCTTTCCCGCTGATCCTCCTCCAGCCGCAACCGCACGTCATAACGCTTTCCGTCCGCTTCAAAAGTGCCTGCATCAAGTCCGCCAAGGGCAATTCGGGCTGTCTCTGCCAGCGCACGAGCGGAGATACCCTGATCCCCGGCTCTCCGTCGATCAAACAGGATTTGTGCTTCCGGCCGACCGCTCTCAAAGCTTGTTCTTACATCGGCAAAATTGGGGTTGGCGCGCATCTCGCGCACAAGACTATCGGCATATTGCGCAAGGGAGTTGAGATCGGATCCTCTCAACAACAAGTCGATATCCGAACTGCCGGACGTCGTCCCGCCGACCCACGGGACTTCAAGAACGGATATTTTGACCGCCTCGGGCGATGCTATTCGGATGGCCTTGCGGGCTTTATCCATGATTTCGAACTGACCGGTTTGGCGGGCCTGTTTCGGGGTCAAAGATGCGTATAACTCAAGGACATGAATGTCGGCTTGCGCGCCGGATCCGACAGATATGAACACATCTTCAATATCTTCGATCTTGCGGAGTTCAGCATCGCTCTTTTGTGCTGCGTCGAGCGCGGCAACCATTCCAGTGCCAAGTGGCAGCTCAATTGAACCCTGAAACTCACTTCTGTCTGCGCGCGACGTGAAGCCTGAAGGTACGCGAGCGGCGTACCAGGCACCGGCAACAACTGAGGCGACCGCGATAAAAATGACAATAATGCGCAATCGGACCGCGAGCTTGACGAGCCCCGCATACGCCCGGTCAACGCTGTCCCAAAAGGCTTCCAGA
The DNA here is from genome assembly GCA_905479515.1 of uncultured Parasphingopyxis sp. The sequence continues at coordinate 4,286 of CAJQMX010000292.1, read as the reverse complement.
GGTCGAAATAATGGCGAAACGCGACCCGATGCGAGGATGCGCGATGCAAGCATCGGCGTAAGTGTCAACGCAACAAGCAAAGAGACCGACACCGAAAGTACGATTGCCAGTCCATATTGGTAGAAGAAACGTCCGACGATGCCATCCATGAAAGCAATCGGAACAAAAACAGCAAGCGTGGCGGCAGTGCCTGCAAATACAGCAAGTCCCACTTTGCGTGTGCCGTCCAGCGCAGCTTGATGAGGCGACTTTCCCTTTTCAAGTTCTTTCATGATCGCTTCGACAACAACGATGGCGTCATCAACGAGCAACCCAATCGCAACCGTGAGCGCCAGAAGGGTCAGGACATTGATTGTGAAGCCGAGGAGGTAAAAACCAAAAAAGGTCGCCACGAGGGATGTCGGGATCGCCATGGCAACAATGATGGTCGCTCTGACTTTAAGGAGGAAAATAAAAGTCACTGCAACAACGAGCCCAATCGCGATCACCACGTCATGGGCCACATCCTCGATTGAACTCTCAATGAACTTCGACACGTCTCGTGTCGCGATAATGGTCACACCGGCGGGCGCAAGCTCACGCAATTCTTCTGTGGCGGCCTTCACATTGTGCGCGACCTCCACAGTATTTCGACCTGACTGCTTCCTGATATCAAGTGAGATACCTCGTCTGCCATTGAGCATCGCTGCAGAGCGCTCATCCTCAAGCCCATCCTCAACGCGTGCCACGTCGGAAATTCGGATTGTGACGCCGTTTTCGCGGTACGCGACAGGCAAATCCATGAAGCCGGTTGCATGGGTAACTTCGGCGACGGTTTTGACACCAAATTCTCGCGTGCCAGCAGCGGTTTCCAGCCGCCCACCGGGAAGCTCAGCGTGCTCGCTTTGTATTGCTTGACTCACATCGTCGGCAGTGACACCAAAGGCGCGCAGGCGTTCATTGTCGAGCCAGATGCGCACGGCGCGTTCACGACCTCCCACCAAATTCACAGCGCCCACACCATCGAGGCGTTGAAGACGTTCCTTGGCGACATCGTCTGCAAAGGCCGTCAGCTCAGCAATCGGTATATCGCCTGCAATCATAACGGAAATGATCGGTGCCGCATCCGGGTCGACCTTGTCCACGATTGGCGGGTCCATATCCGGTGGCAACTCTGCCAGGGCAAGCTGCACCTTGTCTCGCACATCCTGAACTTTTTCGCGGGCGTCCGAACTTAAATCGAACTCGATTAGAATTTGCGTGCGCCCTTCACTCGAAAAGGATTGCAGCGTCTCTATTCCATCGATTGTATTGATATACTCTTCCAGAATGTCGGTGACTTCCGACTCCATGGTTTCCGGAGATGCGCCGTCCAACACGGCCGTCACATTCACATAAGGAAATTCTACATCGGGGAACAAGTCAACGCCCAGGCGCCCTATCGACATATAGCCAAGACCAACTAATGATGCGATGATCATTACGGCGAATACGGCGCGACGGATCGATAGATCAACCAGCCACATCATGAGGATGAAGGCTCAATCTTCGCACCATCGTAAAGTGGCCCGGACGCGGTCACGATCACCTTGTCTTCGTCCGTCAGTCCACCCATAATTTCAACACGATCCGCGTCGATATCGGATACTTTGACAGGGCGTCGGTGCACCTGAGTGTCTGCGGCGATGTATACGTAGCGCGCATCGCCTGTGCCATGGACTGCTGACCGTGGCAGGACTGTGGCTGATCGCGGATCGACATCCACTTCTGCGCGCACCGATTGCCCGGCCTTGACACCGCAATCAGGGTTCACGAACGCCATGCGAAATTCAATCATGCGCGACGTTGGGTCCACGCGGTCGTTCAGAATAACAATCTCTGACTCTATCGGATCACTCCGGCCATCGACAAAAAGACGACCCGTCAAGCCGAGCCGCAAACGCGTGAGTTCAGCCTCAGGCGCAAACAATATCCCTGCCGCGATCCTGCATTCTTGCACTTGAACCACGGCAGAATTTCCCATTCCGGAAAATCTGTTCGCCATGAAGACGCCTTCATCAATATACCGCGCTGTTATGGAGCCATCAAACGGCGCCCGCACGATCGTATCTGTGAGCATTTGGTTTGCGGTTTCCACTTCCGTCTGCCTGAGACGCAAATTGGCTTTCGCCACTAATAGTCCGGTTTTGGCGTCATCAAAGACCACCTCGGCAACCACACCTTCGGGAGCGAGCGGCGCGTACCGGTTCACGAGCGTTTGGGCGCGGTCAACTTCAGCCGCAGCAACATCTTGCATAGCTTCAGCCTCGACAAGCCTCCGTTCAAAATCAACTTGACGCGTGCGAAAAAGCAGATCGCCCTTACTGACGCGGTCTCCGACACGCACGAAGATTCGGTCGACGACCCCTTCTGCCAACGCGCCAATATCGCTGGTCTGTTTGGCAGCAATCGTCCCAGAAGCTATCAGAGGTTCGACCAACATGGTCGTTTCTGCGGATACAGTTTCAACCAAAACGAGCGCCGTCTCGGCTTCAGACATCAAATCGTCTGCCGGCGCGGCAACCTGGACTTCAGGCTCCGTCTCTCGGCAACCCAGGAGCAGAACAGGCATAAAGCAGAGCGCAATCACCGGACGGATCATCATGAACGCCTTGGCATCTGATAAGCACCGCGTCCGCTCGAAAGCAGGGCTCCGTCTGCGTTCATAACCGAGGCTTCGGCGACTGAGAGTGTCGAGCCCAGACGGACAATCTTTCCCGTCGCAATAAGTGTTCCAGGTGTTGCAGGCTTGTGAAAATCAACCCTCAAGTCTGCGGTCGCGATTGGCATATTTCCTGCGGCCAGCAAGGCATAAAAGCCCGTCAGATCGATGAGCGCAGCGAGAACACCGCCGTGCGCAGATTGTGTGCGTGGATTGGAGACAACTTCGTCCCGCCAAGGCATTTCCAGCATGATCGTTCCGGTGTCCAGACTTACGGCGTTGAGTCCAAGCCAACGGTGAAACGGAGCCGCATCAAGCGCAGTCTGCACCTGGTCGAGAGTAAGCGATGAGGCATTCATGCAGGGGTTTCCTCTCGTATCTGACGCAGGAAGGACGCAACAGCTTCGGTAAACACATCATTCCGGTCTCCCGCCACCATGTGTCGCGCTCCGGCAACGTCGGTGAAGTGAGCTTGCGGAGCCAGTGATCGAAATGCCGTGACCGAGTCTTCCGAAACCAACTCGCTCATGCGGCCACGAATGAGATGAAGCGGTACGCGAATGTCTCGTACCGCTTGCTCCAAATCACCTGTGCGGGCAATAGCAGAGCGCCGCATTACGCCGGTGATGAAGGCGGGGTCCCAGTGCCATCGCCAGCGACCGTCATTATCTTGCCGCAAATTCTTGCGCAGCCCTTCCATATCTTTCGGCCGGGGACGATGCGGTAAATAGGTGGCAATCACATCGGCGGCCTGCTCCAGCGAGTCAAAGCCTTCTTCAATGTGAGCGCCCATAAACTCGACAACCTTGGCCACACCGGCGGCGTCCATATTCGGCGCAATGTCGACGAGTGTAACAGACGCAAATGCATTTCTTGACAGCACGCCCGCAGCAACGATGGCGGCAAGTCCTCCAAGCGAAGCACCGACGATGTGCGGCCGCCCGCCCCCACCTGCCACGCGTTCACCAACTTCAATAAGGTCTCTCGCTATGGCTTCGAGCGAATAATCTCCGTCAGCGGCCCAATCGCTTTCACCATGTCCGCGAAGATCCAACGCAATTGAGCGATACCCTTCAAATGCGAGCGCTTTGGCTGCGCCCCTCCAGGCGTGGCGGGTTTGCCCTCCACCATGCGCAAAAATTATCGGGGGTGCGGCAGGATCACCGAACGAACTCTGCGCCAGTTTCAGTCTATGTGCGTGAAGATACCCATCACTGTTGCTCAATATGTGTCTCCACTTTAGATATTTGTAAGTTTCCTATTGTTAAGTTACCTTACTGTTTTTGTAAACGGAGAATTCGATGGCGGTTTCCACACGATCGCACAGGACAGATATCAAAGAGGATCCAAGGATTGATTTCAGTTTCCTTCTTGGCGAGGTCACCCGCCTTTTGCGCGGAGCGTTCGATCATGAAATGGAAGCCATTGGTCTGACACGATCGCAATGGCATGTACTTGTTTATGTTCTGAAAATGGATGGTCCGACGCAGACTGCACTTGCAGAAGCGCTCGATATTGCGCGCCCATCAGTTGGAGCACTCATAGACCAGCTCGAGAACTCGGGCTATGTCTCGCGTGAGCGTGATGCCCATGACCGGCGCGTCTG
>CAJQMX010000291.1 GCA_905479515.1 uncultured Parasphingopyxis sp. | reverse complement strand
GTGCTTAGCGAGATACGTGATCCGCAAGCCCAGAAGATCTGGGATGATTTGCGGACGCAATAAGACTGAACTGGAGTAATACGAATGGCCCGTTTCGAAGAAAAAGTTGCGATCGTTCTCGGTGCTTCTGACCGCGCGTCGATGGGCGGTGCCATAGCGCGGCGCTTAGCCGGTGAGGGCGCCAAAGTAATTGTCGCAGCTCGCAGTCTGGATCGCTGCCAAGAGCTTGCCGACGAAATCCAAGGCCATGCAGTTCGGTGTGATATCACGGTTGAAGATCAGGTCGCCGGGCTGGGGCAGATGGCAATCGACACATTCGGCCGACTGGATATCGCGATCAATTGCGTTGGCGAAGCTGTCATGGGGTATATTGCGGAAACCGACGAAAGGACGCTCCGTCATTCGACCGACCTGCACTTTATCGGCCCGTTCTTTTTCATCAAGCAGATGGCTGCGTGCATGAAGAACGGGGGATCAATCGTCACGCTCTCATCGATCACGGCATCACTCACATTCCCGAATCACGCGGCCTATATGGGAGCCAAAGCGGGAACCGATCACCTCGTCCGGATAGCGGCGACGGAATATGGTCCGGAGGGTATCAAGGTAAATTCCGTTTCACCGGGTTTCACCGAAAGTCCGATGACCAAGGATTTTCTGGCGATCCCAGGTGTTCGTGAGGCTTTCGAAGAAGAAATTCCCCTCGGCAGACTCAACACTGTCGAGGATGTTTCAGCGACAGCCTTATGGCTATGTAGTGACGAGGCATATTTGACGGGCCAGAATTTGCATCCTTCGGGCGGCAACACTTTGCGTCGTCTGCCAAATCTGGAGCTTGGTGGCGAATAACCATCACGGAGGATGCCATGGCACTCAAACACGTAACGCGGCCGATCGATATCGGACCGATCACCATACCTAATCGTGTCGTGCGAACGGGCCATGGAACAGGGCTTGGTGGTGGCACAATTAGCGATGCGCTTATCGATTATCATGCGGCTCGCGCGAAAGGCGGCGTCGGGCTGACAATTATCGAACTGATGTCGCTGCACAGTTCCGCCTATCCTTTTTTGGTGGCCGACGCTGACGGTGTCGTTGCTGGCTATCAGAAGTTGATGGAGGCGGTACGCCCATATGGAATGCGCGTTTTTCAGCAACTCGGTCATCTGGGGAATGAAGCGATGCAGGCCGATGGTGGGCCGCCTTGGTCTTCGTCAGCATCAGTTGGAGCATTTGTCGGAGTGCCTGCCGAACCGATCAACAAAAATCAGATTAGGGAGCTTGTCGATTGTCATGTCGCTGCCGCAACGAATTGCTCGAAAGGTGGATTGGACGGAGTCGAGCTCCACATGGCACACGGCTATTTGATCCAACAGTTCCTCTCTCCGCTGACAAATCGTCGCACCGACGAATATGGCGGCAGTTTCGAAAACCGCATCCGCATCGCCGTGGAGATTGCCGCCGCAGTTCGAGCCGCGTTGCCCGGCGGAATGGCAATCGGCGTGCGCCTGAGTCCCGAAAGTTTCGAAGGGGGCCTAACGCCCGATGACATATCCCGTATTGGCGATGTTCTGACGGAGAAAGGGTTGATCGACTATATCAATCTCACTCTGGGTACCGATTACAACATGCATAAGATCATAGGCGCGATGCATGAGCCAAGCGGTTATGAACTGGAATCCAGCGCTCCGGTTAAGGCTATTTCCACGGTGCCTGTACTCGTGACCGGGCGCTTCCGAACATTGGAAGAAGCAGATCAGGTTATCGGTTCTGGCGCGGCCGACCTAGTCGCTTTGACCCGTGCCCATATCGCCGATCCCGATCTTGTCCGGAAAACCCTCGACGGCCGGGTCGACGAGGTACGCCCCTGTATTGGATGCAATCATGGATGCATTGGAGGGCTACTCACAGCCGGGACGATTGGATGCACAGTCAATGTTGCAGTGGGTACCGAAGCAAATCTAGCTGAGGACCTGATTGTTTCCACTGATAATCCTAAAACCATATTGGTAGTCGGTGGGGGACCTGCGGGGCTCGAGGCAGCAAGAATAGCGGCGTTGCGCGGTCACACCGTTATCCTCGCAGAAGCGGCAAGCGCACTTGGAGGTGCAGTGAATATTGCCAAACGCGCACCTAGACGGTTGGGAATAGGGGATATCACCGAATGGCTGGAACGAGAGGTTTACCGATTGGGCGTCGATATACGGCTTAGCTCATATATCGATGCCGATGATGTCCGACGAATACGTCCCGATGTCGTAATTTTGGCGGCGGGCTCCCTTCCAACGATGGATGGCAGGCAGCATTTGCTGCCGGGCATGGCTGCTCGCGGAATGGAACGACCCCAAGTCGTATCCAGCCATGATCTCTTGATGGATCGGAGCAATCGGAATTGGGGCGCTAGTGGCGTCATTTTCGACGATGTTGGTCACTATGAAGCCGTTGCTGCTGCCGAGTTTCTGATAGAAAAGGACCTTGCTGTTACTTTCGTGACATCTCAATCAAGTTTTGCCCCCAAGCTGGAAGCGAGCTTAACAGCAATACCGGCGCTCGAGCGGCTTGGAACCGGAAAATTCCGACTGGTTACTTATGCCAAACTTCTCGCTGTAGAAAATGGAGCCGTGGTTATTGCGCCGCGCTATGGTGGCGAAGAAGAGACGATTGCAGCGGAAACTGTGGTGTTCATATCGCACAATTCTGCTTGCCGGGAGCTTCTCGAAGATTTGGTCGACGATCCATTTCCTGTCATTCCAGTGGGTGACGCTCGCAGTCCGCGCGATCTGCAATCCGCTATTCGCGAAGGCCATATGGCCGTCCGCAGTATATAGAAAAGAGCTAGAAATTGGGCGTTCTCGATGGGGTAAAAGTGTTAGAACTCGGTGGTATTGGCCCCGGCCCATTTTGCGGGATGCTGCTGGCTGATATGGGGGCAGATGTCGTCATCATCGACCGCCGCAACCCGGAAGACGTCAATCCCCCGCAGGATCTCTTGAACCGCAACAAGCGGTCTGTTCACCTGAATTTGAAAGACCCGGTAGCACGAGACGTATTTCTGGAGATGGCTACCAAGGCGGACATGGTGATCGACCCGTTTCGACCTGGCGTTGTCGAGCGCTTGGGGATCGGTCCAGAATCTTGCCATGAACGAAATCCGGCGCTTGTGTTTGGACGGATGACGGGATGGGGACAAACCGGTCCGCTGTCGCAGGCTGCAGGTCATGATCTTAACTACATTGCTCTGACTGGCGCATTGGACTGTATCGGTACTCAAGACCGGCCAATCCCCCCCATCAATCTGGTCGGCGACTATGGCGGAGGCTCGCTTTATCTTCTTTCTGGTCTGCTCGGAGCTTATATACACAGTCTCAAGACCGGTGAGGGGCAAGTTATAGACGTTGCCATTTGCGATGGCGTGACGAGCCTCATGACCGGCACATACTCCTACTGGAATCAGGGTGACTGGAAGACAGGCAGAGGAACCAATTTCCTGGATGGCAGCGCGCCCTATTACACGACCTACCGTTGCGCTGATGATCGCTTTATATCTTTGACCCCCATCGAGGGACCATTTCTTCGTGAACTACTGGATCGTATTGGCTTGTCAGAAATTGATGTGCCCAGTCGAGATGATGAGCGAGCGCTTCAAGCATTGGGGACGCGGCTGGCGACTATTTTCTCTACTCGTACCCGTTCTGAGTGGTGCGCAATTCTCGAAGGAACGGACGCCTGTTTTGCGCCTGTCGTTTCGGTCGATGAAGCGCCCTCTCACCACCATATGTCTGAGCGAGAAACATTTATTCGACGAGACGGCATCACTCAGCCCGCTCCCGCACCGCGGTTCGAGAAGACTCCATCCGTAGTTAGTGCTTGCGCCCCGAAACCCGGTGAGCATACTGAATTATGTTTGCATGAATGGGGATTGGAGAGCGAGGTCATCGATCGATTTCGCGCATCTCAAATCAGCGATGGGTAGACTTCATAACTTGCTACTTCTCTAATTAAATTGGGCAACCCTTCATCTCCCTGTACAGGTCGTTGCGAACTGGACAGCCTCACAGGCTGGTGTCTGGGTTGCGGGCGCACTCTCTCAGAGATTGCGGGTTGGTCCGATGCGGAATTCTCTGAAAAAAAGAGTACTATTTCAAA
>CAJQMX010000290.1 GCA_905479515.1 uncultured Parasphingopyxis sp. | reverse complement strand
TTTCACCGGTGACAGGGCCGGTGGCGTCGGTCAGCGTGCCTTCATATCGGCCGGGCGCGGTTTCGCGGATCACCCAGCTGCGTGTGCGTTGCGGCTTGCTGCCTTCGGTCACGCGCTGCACGAGCCGCAGCGATCCGTCCGGCTGGCGCGTGCCGGTGCTGCTGACGCGGGTGGTCACCGTCTTGCCGACGATCTTGTCCAGCGTGCCCAGCCCCGTGCTCTCGCCCTCGAAAAAGGCCAGCGCGTCGAAACGCGGCGTGGGCGCCACCAGCTCCGGCGCTGTCACCTGACCGATGCAGCCGGCCAGAGCCAGTGGGGCGGCGAGCGCCAGGGCGAGCGCGCCGAGGCGCGGAAAGCGTCGATGGGTCATCGACCTGTAACGCCGCCGCGCGCCGCGTGGATCCGCACCCCGCCTGGACCGCAAGAGAAGAGGCGGCGATCAGCCCTTGGCGGCGACCCAGTCCTGGATCTTTGCGTCCAGCACGCTGAGCGGCAGCGCGCCGGTGCCCAGCACCTGATCGTGAAATTCGCGCGGATCGAACCGGTCGCCCAGCGCAGCCTCAGCCTGTTTCTTCAACCGCTGGATGGTCAGCGCGCCGATCTTGTAGGCCACCGCCTGGCTGGGGATGGCGATATAGCGCTCCACCTCCGCCGTGGCATCGGTTTTGCCCATGCCGCTATTGGCCAGCATATAGGCGATCGCCTTGTCGCGGCCCCAGCCCTTGGAATGCAGGCCGGTATCGACCACCAGCCGCATGGCGCGAAGCATCTCGTCGTCCAGCGAGCCGAAGCGCTGATAGGGATCGTTCAGCAGGCCCATCGGATAGCCGAGCGATTCGGCATAGAGCGCCCAGCCTTCGACATAGGCCGTGTTGCCGCCGAAACGCATGAAATTGGGCAGCGCCTCATTTTCCTGCGCCAGGCTGATCTGGAAATGATGGCCCGGTGCGCCCTCATGCAGATACAGTGTCGTCATGCCCGGCGTCAGACGCTCTGGCAGATTATAAGCGTTGAAATAAAATACCCCCGGACGTGAACCATCCGGTGTGCCCGCATTATAGGAACCGCCAGCCTCAAACTGTTCGCGGAACGGTTCATAGGGACGGATTTCCAATGGGCTTTCCGGCAAAAGTGAGAACAGTGGAGAGATCCGCGCATCGACCATCTCCCCGATCTCATAATAGCGCTGGGTCAGCCATTCGCGGGATTCAGGTTTGAACTGATCGTCGGTCCGGATGAACTCGAAAAATTCCGGCAGCGTGCCGTCGAATCCGACTTCATCCTTGATCTCTTCCATCGCGGCAGTGATCCGTGCGACCTCACTCAAACCAAGATCGTGAATATAATCGGGCGTAACGTCGAGGGTCGTCGTATCGCGGACCAACTGCGCATACAGAATATCGCCGCCCTGCATGTGGACAAGACCGACGCCGTCGCGGGCAACCGGAAGATACTCATCACGCAGGAAATCACGCATCCGCATATTGGCCGCGAACAGCTCCTCCGTCGCCACCCGATAGGCTCCGGTCAGCCTTGCCTGTTCCGATTCCGAAATATCTTCGGGAAAATTGAGAGCCGGTGCGAAATAGGGCGAGTCCTCGATGTCTGCGCCAAGTTGGGTATCGAGCTGGCTGATGACATTGTTGATCGTCATTTTGGTTTCGACAACGCCTGATTCCATGCCCTCGCGGAATCGGCCGATGGCCCGGTCGCTGATCGCGATATAATCGCGGTGGCGAAGCAGGTTGTTCTCATAATCTTCGACCGTGTTGAACGGAGCCGCGCCCTGCCCGGACGCGAAGGTCGGATAGAAAGTGTGGAAGCCGGAGAAATGATTAACCGGGCGAACCACCGTCAATGCCATCAGTTCCGGGCTGACGTCTCGCAGGCTTTCTTCCTGATCAAGCTCGTAAATATCATAGGCAATCTGGTTGGTCTGATTCAGCGCGTCGCGATCAATGGCATGCAGCGCGGCAAGATTGGCTGTTGCGGCTTCGCGCTCGGCGTCGAAATATTCGTCGGTGATGAAATCGCCGATCCGGTCCGCATAGCGCATGTCGCCGCGGAAAATCGCCCCGATCGGATTGCGCCGGAGATTGTCTTCGTCGCTTGCGGTAAACAGCGCACGCAAACGCTGATCTTCCGTCATTTCAGCATCAGCCGCCTCGGCCTCAGGCGCCTCGTGGTGATCGGCATAAGCGGGGATCGAAACAGTGGAAAAGACTGCCGCCGTGGCAAGCAGGATGGTTTTGCGGGTCATGGAATATTATCTCCGAAGGAAGTCGCGTGGTCAGCGTGTGTTAGTTATGTAACACAGAACATTGTTGAAAGCAATCATGTGCTTAATTACCAATGTCCACCGCTCTTAGACCAGCGACCACGGGCCTTCCACGAAATGCAAATGGAGCGCGTTTTCCTACGCTCTAATATTGGCTGGGCTGATCACTGTGCGCCCAAGGCAATTCCCGAAACCACTTTGTGATGATGAATTTCACACCCTTGCGGACCTTCATACCCTGATGGAGTGACCATTCATTGGGTTCGCCTTCAGACGTCAGATTGTTCCAGCACAAAAGCTTGCCCTTTTCGGCATGAAACATCTTGCCGAGCCGCTTGAACCGGGTTGCTCCGCCCACCTGCGTGTCATTCAGGAAAATCATCGCCGTCCAGATACGCTGACCGCCGTTATTCTGTTCTACTTTCCAATAATCCTGAGATTCGTAAAACCAGTCATTATGCGGCTTGAACTGCTGGCCAACTTCATAACGCTGGCCCTGGATCGTTTCCCCATTTTCCTTGGGAATCCCCATGAAGCGGGTGATCTTGTCCTCGATCTTGTCAATTGCCGGTTCCTGCCGGTTGAAATCGGTGCTGGAACTCGTGCGGAACTCGGTATCGTCGGTGCTCGACAAAAGGGTCGAGGGGCGCGCGTCACGGTCAATCTTTTCAACCAGCAACTGGCACTCGGCATCATTGAGAAAATTGCGGCAGATATAGGCGTCGATATTGCGTGTCGGCACCCGCTGCACATTGGGATGGGATTCTATATGCGCGATGATCTCGCGATTGCGTGCGGCAAGAATCGACTTGTCGGTGATGCTCATGGGCAATCCGCTAACAAAAAGGATGATTCATGCAAAGCCTGGATATGCCCGAGCTGCAATTATTCGATCGACCTTCCGCGCACCATCACATAGCTTACATCGTTGAGCACGCCGATATCGGCCTGGGGATCCCCCATCACCGCGATAAGATCCGCCGAATAGCCGGGGGCCAGCCGCCCGATCTCGTTCTCCATACCGAGGAGTTCCGCCGCATCAATGGTTGCCGAACGCAGGACCTCCACCGGTGTCATCCCGAGCATCTCGACATACATGCCAAATTCCTCGGCATTGCGGCCATGTTCGAACACCCCTGCATCGGTTCCGAAGACAATCGTGATGCCGCGTTCATGGGCGCGCCGGGCCGCCTGCCCGACCACGGCCAGTGTTTCCCTGACCTTCACCTCAACCTGCGGTGTAAAAACGCCCGTGCCAAGCTGTTCGCGAATACCGGTATAGGCCATCAGGGTCGGCACAAAGGCGGTGCCGTTTTCCCGCATTGCGGCTAGCGCGGCATCGTCCGCGAAAGTGCCATGCTCGATGGAATCGACACCAGCGCGCGCCGCTGCCTCCACGCCGCGCGCTCCATGCGCATGGGCAGCGACATGCATGCCTAGGCCATGCGCTGTCGTCACGATTGCCCGCATTTCCTCATCGGTGAAATGCTGGGCAAGACCGCGGGCCTGCTGGCTGAGCACGCCGCCGGTTGCTGTGATCTTGATGAAATCGCTACCACGCCGACCCGCTTCACGGACGCGGGCGGCACATTCGACCGGTCCGGTGCATGTGTTGTGACCATCAAGGACCGCATTCACATCTTCGCGAAAGCCCGAGACATCCCCATGCCCGCCAATGATCGAAAGCCCATGGCCCGATGACAGGATACGCGGACCCGGCAGCCGGCCTTCGGCGGTTGCCCGGCGCAATGCAGCTCCCACATCATTCCCAACCCCCGGCACGCGCACGGTCGTAAAACCTGCGCGCGCGGTAATCGCCATATTGTTGGTACCAAGGACAACGCCCCATTCATCCGGGTCGACTGCTTCGTTGCGATAATCGCCGCCGGGATCGCCCGCCAGATGCGAATGGGCTTCGATCAGACCCGGCAACACTGTATGACCGGTAAGATCGACGAGAGTTGCACCTGCTTCCGCGGGGGCCAAGCCATCGGCAATGCTGACAATCCGACCATCGCGCACGATGATCGTCGAAGGGCCGCGTGCGGGCGTGCCCGCTTCCGTGATGACCTGCCCGGCATGGATGAGGGTTGTGCCCTCCTGAGCCAGTGCAGCGGTCGATGACAGAAAAAGAGCAAAAAGTGCAAACAGACGTAACATGGCGATCTCCCCTATCCAGCCATGCTGCTGGCTTGACCGGCTCATGGCAAGACAAAAGAAAACGGCCCGGAGCAAATACCGCTCCGAGCCGTTCCCGTTTCTGCTGTCTTTGGATTCTAGTAGAAGAAATCGTTGATCACATCGACAACATAGCCATTGCGCGTATCGATCAAGAGGACATCGTCATAATAACGGACCCAGCGATACGGGCCATAGGCTGCCGGAAGGCGATACTGCCAGGGATCGTTGATCCAGTAGCGTGATCCGAAAAAGGCAGCGCCGATATACAGGCCGACATTGAACCTCCGATAGCGATAGCCGCGATACGGTGCGTAATAGCGCCCCGCGCGATAAAGGTTGCGATTGTAGTTTCGATACTGCCGCCAGTCATAACGGCGATCATTGCGCCATGCGCGCCGATCCCATTGACGTTGCTGCTGGCGGCGATCCGCCCGGCGGTCCTGGCGACGATCGACGCGGCGTTCTGTCCTGCGGTCCCGACGCTGATCCGCTCTGCGGTCCTGGCGCTGGTCTGCACGACGCTCGGACCTGCGATCCTGACGGTTATCAACCCGTCTTTCTGTCCTGCGGTCATCGCGCCGATCAGCACGCCTGTCCTGTCGACGGTCAACCTGACGCTCGGTCTGGCGGTTCTGCTGCGTGGCTTGATTGCTGCGCCGTTGCTGGCGGTTCGACTGATTGCCGCGATCAGAACGACGGCTTTGTCGGTTGGCCTGATTGCCGCGATTAGACCGATTCCCGCTATTGGAGCGCCTGCCATCGCGCTGCACAAGCATTGCTACTTCCGTACGCGCAACATTGGCGTTCGGTAGAGCGCCTTCTCGAAAATTCTGTGCATGTGCCGGGGCTATGAGGGCCGGTGTTCCCGCACTCGCCGCCAGCAACAGGGCGATCGTGGTGATACGCATTGTTCCTTCTCCATCCATGGCGGCACGGGAATGGCCACCTCTGATGCCCTTCTAGAAGAGCATCGATGAGGCGATCCTGAACTTGTGAGTCAGGAAATAGCAAGTTTTCATTAACGAGTGCACCCCTGTGCAAAAAACGGGTTTAATCGGTCACAATCCGACCTGGATCAGCGGCGGCATCCTCATCGGGCGGGGTCAAGGCGTCGACATGGGCGGCCGCATCGCCGGGATCGATCCCCGGCGGCGGCGCCGCGGCCAGCCTCTCCTCTCCGCGTGACACGCGCGCAGCCAGCCGGATCGCTTCATGCATGCGTGGATAGGTGCCGCAGCGACAGATATTGGTGATCGCCTCGTCAATCTCTTCGTCGCTGGGATTGGCATTCCCATCGATCAGAGCCGCGACAGCCATGATCACTCCGGACTGGCAATAGCCGCATTGCGGAACCATTTTCTCGATCCAGGCCTGTTGGACCGGGTGATCGCGAGAGCGGGATAGCGCCTCGATCGTCGTGATGAACGCGCCTTCGGCATCGGCAATGCTGATCTGGCAGGATCGAACCGCCCGCCCATCGAGGTTGATGGTACAGGCACCGCACACGCCA
>CAJQMX010000289.1 GCA_905479515.1 uncultured Parasphingopyxis sp. | reverse complement strand
TGATGTTCTTACCTGTGGAATCAATATCGCGCAAAGAATTGTAACTCGAGTATATTCACACCTTAGCTTTCTGGTAGGGTGCGGGAAAGCAGGAGGTCAGCATATGCAAAATTTGAAAGAACGGACGGATGCTGGGATTGACGAAGTCAGTTCCATTCTCAAACAACGATTTGGCGAGCGTTTTTCAACAGCTGCAGCCGTTCGCGAGCAGCATGGCCACACCATGACATATCACCGGAACGTGCCTCCGGACGCCGTTGTTTTTGCGCAAAGCACTGAAGAAGTAGCAGAAATTGTGCGCATTTGCGCCGCGCGCATGGTCCCGATTATTCCCTTCGGAACGGGCACATCGCTGGAAGGCCAGATCAATGCCCCGATGGGCGGTGTTTCGATTGATCTGACGCAGATGAATAATATTGTGTCGGTCAACCCGGAAGACCTCGATTGTACGGTTCAGGCAGGCGTGACTCGCAAGCAGTTGAACGAATATCTGCGTGATACCGGACTTTTTTTTCCGATTGATCCCGGCGCAGATGCCAGTATTGGCGGCATGGCCAGTACGCGCGCGTCGGGCACCAATGCGGTGCGCTATGGCACGATGCGCGAGGTCGTGCTGGGTGTGACGGCGGTTATGGCGGACGGGCAGATTGTCCGCACGGCGCGGCGCGCCAAGAAATCGTCAGCCGGATACGATCTGACCCGTCTACTAGTGGGTTCAGAAGGGACGCTTGGAATCATGACGGAAATCACGCTCCGGCTTAGCGGCATTCCCGAAGTCATCGCCGGCGGTGTTTGTCCGTTCGAAACGCTGGAAGATGCCTGTAATACAACAATCCAGACGATCCAAATGGGCATCCCGGTCGCGCGTATTGAATTGCTGGACGAAGTTCAGGTTGCTGCTTCGAACGATTATTCAAAGCTCTCGCTTGACGTGAAACCTACACTCTTTCTGGAATTTCATGGCAGCGAGGCGTCCGTTGCCGAGCAATCCGAAACATTTGCTGAAATTGCCAAAGATAATGGCGGTGGTGATCTGAAATGGTCGACCGACCCGGAAGAACGTAACAAATTGTGGGCTGCACGCCACGATGCCTATTGGGCGAGCGTCGCGCTGGCGCCGGGAAAAAAGGCGATTGTCAGTGATGTTTGCGTCCCAATCTCGCGGCTGGCCGAATGTGTCACGGCAACCAAAGAGGATATTCTGGCAACGGGTTTGGTTGGCCCGATTGTCGGCCATGTTGGTGACGGGAATTTTCATTCCTCATTGATGGTTGATGTCGACGACCCTGACGAAATGGCCGTTGCAATGGGTCTTATGAATCGGATCGTCGAACGCGCTCTGGCTATGGATGGCACCTGCACAGGTGAGCACGGCGTTGGTGAAGGCAAGGTCAAGTTTCTCGAGGATGAGCATGGCCCCGGTCTGACCTATATGAAGGCCATAAAAAAGGCACTTGATCCGGATAACATCATGAATCCAGGAAAAATGTTCGACTTGTGAATGATCGATTCAGGACAAGTGGGATATGATCTGAACAGGTTTTTCTTGTCCGGCTAGGTGGCAAATTGAATTCAATCCTTCTCTCCATCGCCATTGGGATCGTGCTTGCATTGTTCGGTGCAATGGTCGTGCCGTTCTTCATCGACTGGAACGCCTATCGTGGTGTTGCTGAAGAACGCTTGAGCCAGGCATTCGGTCAGGAGGTCGTGATTAATGGCCCGCTTGACGTGCGGATTTTGCCGTTTCCGTCGTTAGATATTCAGAATCTGGAATTTCGTCACTCTGGAGCACAATACCCGCTTCTCATAATCCCCAAGCTCCACGCAAACCTGGCCTTGACACCGATCTTGCGCGGGCGGCTCGAAGTTACCGATATCGCGCTTCAGCAGCCGATCGTCACGGTGCCGATAAAGACCGGCGGAGTTCTGGAATTGCCATCGTTTCCCGCCGCACGATTTGAGCGTGAGGCCGTTACAATATCACGTATTGAAATCAGTGATGGTTCCTTCGTCATCATCGATGCCCAAGGCAAGCCGACAATGACGCTGACGGGACTAACAGTATCCGGTCAGGCCGTGTCATTGGAGGGCCCGTTCAAAATAGAAGGAACAGCCAGCAACGAAGCCGATGATTATACCTTTAAAGTTTCGACCGGGAGGATGCGTCAGGACGGCGCCATACGCGCTAAGATAGAGGTTGACCCAGTATCCAGCCCTCGTGATTTTTTTCTCGACGCGTTTGTCGGTGTCGCAGAAGGGACGTTAGCTCTGGACGGTTCGTTCCGCGTGTCACAATCATTGCCGGATGACTTCACTGCGGGCACGACCGTACAATTGACGGACGTGCCCTGGAACCTGACGGGTGAAGTACAGGGTCCGCTCAAAAACTTGACAATGAAGGGCCTGAAATTCGATGCCGGTCCAGAGGGGCGCAAAGTTACGCTTGAGGGCGCTGCTCGCGTTCAGTTGCAACCAACGCCTGGTGTGGAGGCGCTGTTATCCAGTCGTCAGATCGATATTGACCGCGTGT
>CAJQMX010000288.1 GCA_905479515.1 uncultured Parasphingopyxis sp. | reverse complement strand
CTCACCAAAGATGGCGCGGAGAAGTTTTTCCTCCGGCGTCATTGGGCTTTCACCCTTTGGCGTGATCTTGCCCGCGAGAATGTCACCCGGATGCACTTCCGCACCGATATAGACGATCCCGGCTTCATCGAGGTTGCGCAGCGCTTCCTCACCGACATTCGGAATGTCGCGAGTGATGTCTTCCGGCCCAAGCTTGGTGTCACGTGCCATGACTTCGAATTCCTCGATATGGATCGAGGTGAATTCATCGTCTTTCACGATACGCTCGGAGATGAGGATCGAATCCTCATAATTATAGCCATTCCACGGCATGAACGCGACGAGCGTGTTCTTGCCGAGCGCAAGCTCGCCATATTCGGTTGAAGGGCCATCGGCGAGAACGTCACCGGCTTCGATCATCTCACCAACCTTCACCAGCGGACGCTGGTTGATGCAGGTGTTCTGGTTCGAGCGCTGGAACTTCATCAGCGTGTAGATGTCGACGCCGCTCTCATTGGCGTTAACTTCGCCCGATGCGCGGATAACGATACGGGTCGCATCGACCTGATCGACCACCCCGGCGCGGCGGGCGACGACAGCTGCGCCGGAATCCCGGGCCACAGTCGCTTCCATGCCGGTTCCGACGAGCGGTGCTTCGGCTTTCACCAAAGGCACGGCCTGACGTTGCATGTTTGAGCCCATAAGTGCGCGGTTGGCGTCATCATTTTCCAGGAACGGAATGAGCGAGGCCGCGACCGAAACAAGCTGCTTCGGTGAAACGTCCATCAACGTGATCAGTTCACGCTGTGCCATGAGGAATTCGCCAGCCTGACGCGAAGAAACGATTTCCTCGACAAAGCTGCCATCATCGTTGAGCTCGGCATTGGCCTGCGCGACCGTGTGCTTCTGCTCTTCCATGGCGGAGAGGTAAACGACCTCGTCCGTCACCTTGCCGTCGATAACCTTGCGATATGGCGTTTCAATAAAGCCATATTTGTTCACGCGGCTGAACGAGGCGAGTGAGTTGATCAGGCCAATATTCGGGCCTTCAGGCGTCTCAATCGGGCAAATCCGGCCATAATGGGTCGGGTGAACGTCGCGGACTTCGAAGCCTGCGCGCTCACGCGTAAGACCGCCGGGCCCAAGCGCTGATACGCGGCGCTTGTGAGTGACTTCGGAAAGCGGATTGGTCTGATCCATGAACTGCGAGAGCTGCGAAGACCCGAAAAATTCGCGAACTGCGGCAACCGCCGGCTTCGCGTTGATCAGGTCGTTCGGCATCACGGTCGACACATCGACCGAGCTCATACGTTCCTTGACGGCGCGTTCCATACGGAGAAGGCCGACGCGGTACTGGTTTTCCAGCAGCTCACCGACCGAACGGACACGGCGGTTGGCGAGGTTGTCGACATCATCGACTTCACCCTTGCCGTCCTTCAGGTCGACGATTTCCTGAACCACCGCGAGAATGTCTTCCTTGCGCAGCGTTGTCAGGTCTTCCGGTGCATCCAGCTCGAGACGCATGTTCAGTTTCCAGCGGCCAACGCCGGAAAGGTCGTAGCGTTCGGGATCGAAGAACAGGCCTTCGAACAGCGCATCGGCGGTTTCGCGCGTCGGTGGTTCACCGGGGCGCATGACACGGTAGATATCGGCGAGGGCAGAATCAGTGTCTTCGGCCTTGTCGGCTTTCAGCGTGTTGCGGATCCATGGGCCGGTATTAGTGTGATCGATATCGAGCAGCACCAGCTCATTGATCTTGGCATTGTCGAGCAGTTCAAGATTTTCTTCCGAAACCTCGTCACCCGCTTCGATATAGATTTCGCCGGTCTTCTCATTGATGAGATCGAACGCGCTGTAGCGGCCGAAAATCTCTTCGGTCGGGATCAGAAGGCTTTTAAGGCCATCCTTTTCCGCTTTGCTGGCGGCACGCGGCGTAACCTTGGTGCCTGCCGGGAAGATGACTTCGCCGGACTTGCCGTCGACCATGTCGAAGGTTGGCTTCATGCCGCGCCACGCGTCAGCGACGAACGGGATTTCCCAGCCGTCCTTTGCACGCTTGTACACAACGGTTTCGTAGAACTGCGCGAGAATTTCCTCGCTCGTCAGGCCGAGGGCATGGAGCAGGGCCGTGACGGGCAATTTGCGCTTACGGTCAATGCGAACATTGACGATGTCTTTCGCGTCAAACTCGAAATCGAGCCATGAACCGCGATACGGGATAACGCGTGCGGCAAAGAGGAATTTGCCAGACGCGTGCGTTTTGCCGCGGTCATGATCGAACAACACACCAGGCGAACGGTGCATCTGAGAAACGATGACGCGCTCTGTGCCGTTGATCAGGAAGGTGCCGTTGTCGGTGATCAACGGCATGTCGCCCATATAGACGTCTTGCTCTTTGATATCGAGAACGGAGCGGGTTTCCGTATCGGGATCGACCTCGAAAACAATCAGGCGCAGCGTAACGCGCATCGGAGCAGCATAGGTAATCCCGCGCTGACGGCATTCTTCCGTGTCATATTTCGGAGGCTCGAGTTCATAATGTACGAAATCAAGCTCGGCGGTGCCAGCGAAATCGCGGATCGGAAAGACCGAACGGAGCGTTTTCTCAAGACCCGAAACATAATCGATCTCGGGATCGGAACGCAGAAACTGTTCGTAGCTATCCCGCTGAACCTCGATGAGGTTCGGCATTTTGATCACTTCGTGAATGTCGCCGAAAATCTTGCGGATACGCTTGCTGCGGCTCTGGTCTGCCGCTTTCGCCTTGGTCGCCATGGAGTATTTGCCTCAATTTCTGCTCAAATTTCATAACGCAAAGACGACAAAAAGCCGCAAGACGCCCATTTCTCAAGAATCTTGTTCTCGAAATCGGGGAGTCCGCAGCTTTGAGCGTCTATGAAACCGAAACCGATCTATTCTTGTGACACGGCGCGCAAATTCGCATCATTTCTCGAACGGTAGCGGTAATGGTGGGGATATAGGATTAGGGAGGGTGAGTGTCAATTGATGCGGGTTCATCATTTGCTATCAAACGCGATATGACAAATCATGCGGATTGAGTAGCGGAAGCCTATTCGGGGGAGGGGTAAGCCATGGAAATCGTGATCGCCTATTGTGCGGCAGGTCTGGCGATATTTGTTGGTATCGTGCATTCCTATCTTGGTGAGAAGCTGGCTTTGCCCCCAGCCAGGGCAGCACCCCATTTTCGCGTTATCCGGGCTGTGTGGCATTTGCCGTCCGCGGCGTGGATCATTGTCGGCGCGGCGCTGCCAATAGGGGTGGTTCGCGGTGAGCAGATTCTGCCTGCGGCAATTGCGACTTTGATATTTGCGCTGTCGAGCTTCGGCAATGCCTGGGCCGTGCGGCGCGCGCATATTGGTAATTTGCTGCTCGGCGTGCTGGCTCTGCTTAGCGGATATCTCTGGCTTGCATAAAAAAGGGGCGGTGCATCGCTGCACCGCCCCTTTAGCATTTGGAGTATCCGAGAACTATTTGAGTTCGACGGTACCGCCGGCTGCTTCGATCTTGCCTTTGATCTCTTCAGCTTCGGCTTTGTTGATGCCTTCCTTGACCGGCTTCGGTGCACCTTCGACGAGCGCTTTTGCTTCGCCGAGGCCGAGGCCGGTGATGGCGCGGACTTCTTTGATCACCTGGATCTTTTTGCCGCCGTCGCCGGTGAGGATGACGTCGAATTCGGACTGTTCTTCAGCAGCCGGGGCATCGCCACCAGCAGCCGGGCCAGCAACTGCAACAGCTGCAGCGGCCGAAACGCCCCATTTTTCTTCAAGTTTGGTAGCCAGTTCAGCGGCTTCCAGAACGGTCAGCTCAGAAAGGCTGTCCACAAGTTTATCAAGATCTGCCATTTTAAAAGTCTCCAATTGGGGCGCGTCGGCCCCGTCAGTTCAGTGTTGAGCTATTCGAAAATCAGGCGGCTTCCGACGCACCATAGGCGCCGAAAACACGAGCCAGCTTGGATGCCGGAGCATTGGTGAGCTGAACGACCTTGGTTGCAGGTGCATTGAGCAGACCCACAATCTTGCCGCGCAGTTCATCAAGCGAAGGCAGTGCTGCCAATGCCTTCACACCGTCGAGATCGAGGACGGTGTCGCCCATCGCCCCGCCGATGATCTCGAGCCGGTCATTCGCTTTCGCAAATTCAGCCACCACTTTGGGGGCCGCAACCGGATCGTCTGACCAGGCCAGTGCAGTCGGTCCGGTCAGCATTTCGCTGAGCGGGTCATACTGCGTGTCCTTGATCGCAATCTTGGCAAGCTTGTTTTTCGATACTTTGAAGCTGGCACCGGCTTCACGCATCTTCGCCCTCAGTTCGCCGGATTCAGCGACAGTGAGGCCGAGGTTGCGCGTGACAACGATCACGCCCGCCTCGGTGAAGGTGCGGTTCAGTTCGGCAACCGCCTCGGTCTTTTGAGCTCGATCCATATATCGCACTCCTTGTTCAGCCTGCGGAACATCCGCAAACCATGAAGAACCGCAGGGCAAAATACCCATTGGTCCGTACAAATTGTCCGAGGGGTTGGTTGCCTGATCCGGCTGGTGCCGCAGCAGACCGGGGCTCTGATTGCGCAGAAGCACCCGTCAAAAACTTTCCCCGTCTTGGCTGGAAATTAAGAGGGCCACATTGCCCTCACCAACTGTCTCGGACGGAATCGCTCTGACTATGTAGGTCAGTGCGATGCGCGACATAGCTGCCTATGGTGTAAAGTCAACAAAAATGGCCCGACGGCCAAGCCAAAAAACTTTTACACCGAGGGCATCAACCATCTGGCCGTAACAGCAGCATAGCGCGATCAAATATTGTCGTGTTCTAGCGGATATTCCAACCGATCAAGCGCGCGTAAGTCCCCCGGCCTCCTGATCAAGCCTTGAAGCCACATCACTGAGGGCGGGTCATATTGGTTCGAGCTAATTGCCAGTCGGCGACCTCCATCGCTAAGAGTCAGCGCGATCTGTCGTATCCTTCCCCCAATGGCGTTTCCTCCGTTAGTGCGTAAATAAACTACGAAAACCGTTGCTGACTCGTTTGGTTATTGTGGGCGCCTACCTTAATCAAACGACCATCCGATCAACCCGTTCAAGAGGAGTTTTTTTGATGTTTATTGATAGGCGCCAGATGCTGTCAGGCATCGCTTTGGCGACTTTGTTTCCGCAGGCGGGGCGTTCGCAAGCTGATCGGTTTCGTTGGCTGGACGAATTGGTCCGTGAAAAGATGGCGGAAGCCGCCTTGCCGGGAATAGCCGTAGGACT
>CAJQMX010000287.1 GCA_905479515.1 uncultured Parasphingopyxis sp. | reverse complement strand
GGCTTTTGAAGGCAAGACGGGCTGGTTTACGCCGCTCAATGCCACGAACCGCCTGCTTGTCGGGCCGTTCGACAGCCGTGCCGAAGCACAGGCCTTTCTCAACGCGGTGTCGGAGGAAGGCGATATCCAGGGGATGACCTTCCGGAGCACCGATGGGCAGGTGGTCGAGCGCCTCAATCCCCAATGACGCTTGCGCGCTTTGCTTCCGATCCTGCCCGATCCCGCGGCCGTCTGCATGATGAAGGCCGCAATCAACTGGCCAATGAGGTCAGGGGTCCGCGCGATGCATTCCAGCGTGATCGAGACCGGATCATCCACTCTGTCGCGTTTCGGCGCCTGCGCGGCAAGACACAGGTTTTCGTCGCGCCTGACGGCGATCATTTTCGGGTTCGGCTCACGCACAGCCTGGAAGTCGCACAGATCGGCCGCACTATCGCCCGGGCGCTTCGCCTGAATGAGGATCTGACGGAAGCCTTGTGCCTGGCGCATGATATTGGCCATCCGCCGTTCGGCCATGCCGGCGAAGATGCACTGCAGGAAGCATTGGCGGGCGCGGGCGGGTTTGACCATAATGCGCAAACGCTGCGTATGCTGACGCGGCTCGAACATCGCTATCCGCTGTTCGCCGGGCTCAACCTGAGCTGGGAAACGCTGGAAGGGCTGGCGAAGCATAATGGTCCGGTGCCCAATCCTTCATGGGCTCTGGAAGATATCGACAGCGAATACCCGCTGGATCTGGGCAGCTATGCGAGCCTGGAAGCGCAGGTCGCGGCACTGGCCGACGACATCGCCTATGACAATCACGATATCGATGACGGGCTGCGTGCGGGGTTGTTTGAGGTCGATGCCCTGCTGGAAATTCCCGGCATCGCCGAGATATGGACCCGCGCCGCCACGCGCTTTCCGAGCGCGGGGCCGGATCTCCTTGCGTCCGAAGTGATCCGTGAACAGATCGGCCTGATGGTCAATGACCTTATCGAGGAAACGGGACGTGCCATTGCCGAATCCGGTGTCGAAAGCGTTGACGATGTCCGCAATGCCGGGCGGTCTCTTGCCGTTTTCTCGCCGGAAATCGCCGCACATGAGCGGTCTCTGAAGACCTTTCTCTACGCCCATATGTATGAACACCCCAAGCAGGTGGATGTCGCCGATGCCGTGCGGGATGTTGTTGCTGGGCTTTATGCGGCATACCGCGATGACCCTTCTCTGATGCCGGAAAACTGGCGGGATACCCTGCCATCGGATGAGCCTAACCGGGCCCGTCATATCGCTGATTTCATTGCCGGAATGACGGACAGTTTTGCCATTGGCTGCTATCGGAAACTGATTGGCCCGGTGGAGCTGCCTGAAGGGTTTTGATCCCCGATGGAGCAAGTCCGGCTACGCTTCACACTCAAAAGATGATAGAATTCCCCCTTGCGGCGTGTTGAGCGAAGCTGCCACGCGAAAAGGGGGGAGGATCATGAGTTTCCTCGAAGATGTTGGCCTCAGGATCCTTTCGGGGGTTTTGGGTAAGACAAAAACCAATGCATTCCTGATCAACCGCCTTGTCGGGCGAAGCCGCAACCGGCCGCATCCCTGGAGTACGCGCGGCGACCATATAAGCTGGCCTGGCCTCAAGGATCACAGCTATTTCGGCCGGCTATTGCCCAATACCAGATGGCCGGGCGCTCTTGCTCCGGCAATGGTCGCCCCGGACGATGTCGTCGATCTGTTTATGGCCGATCCCGATGGCCAGCGCCTCTGTCCGAAATTCACCTGTCTGTTTCCGGCGTTCGCGCAATATCTGACCGATGGATTTCTCCGCACCCAGCTGTCCAATGTCGATGAGGAGGAAGACCGGACGCGCACGACATCCAATCACGAAATCGACCTCAGCACCTTATATGGCCGCACCGACTGGCAGACCCGGGCCCTGAGGCAATTGTCCGAAAATGCAGGAGAAAAAGGACGCCTCAAATCAGAGACAATCGCGGGCGAAGAATGGTCGCTGCGCCTGTTTCTGCCCGGCGGGATGGAGGTTGATCCGCAATTCCTTGATCCGCAAACGGGCAAGCCTCTTCTCGATACTCCGCTGGGTATCGACCACACGACCCCGGAAATGCGGGAAACGCTTTTTGCGGTTGGCGGGGACCGGGTGAACGCAGCGCCGCAAACGGCGATGATGAACGCGCTGTTCCTGCGCGAACATAACCGTGTGGCGGGGCTGATCGAGCAGGATCACCTTGATTGGGATGATGAGCGGATCTTTGAAACCGTGCGCAACATTCTGATCGTGATGTTCATCAAGCTGGTCGTTGAGGAATATATCAATCACATCAGTACGGCGAAGATCAAATTGCTCGCCATCCCCGATGTTGCCTGGAAGGCGGACTGGAATCGCGAAAACTGGATGACGATCGAGTTCACCCTGCTCTATCGCTGGCATTCCCTCGTGCCGCAAAAAACGAGATGGGCGGGGCAGGAGATAGACGGCAATAATCTGCTCCTTAACAATGCGGTGTTGCTGTTTGGCGGGTTAGCGAACGCCTTTGCCGACGTGTCGGCAAATCCGGCGACGGAATTGGGGTTGGGAAACGCGGCCGATTTCATGTGCGGTGCCGAGATGAAAGCGCTTAAACAGTCGCAGGTCAACGGCCTGCAAAGCTATGCGGCCTATCGCACCGCCATGGGCAAGAAGGTGCCGAAGAGTTTCTCCGCACTGGTCGGCAAATCCAAAGACCCGGCCGAACAAGCGCGCCGCGATACGCTCGCCATCGAGCTTGAGCGCCTATACGGATCGGTTGATCGGCTTGAATTTTATACGGGCCTGTTTGCCGAACCGCGCGAACCGAATGGGCCCTTGCCGGACCTGTTGACGGCGATGGTCGCGATGGATGCATTTTCGCAGGCTTTGACCAACCCGCTTCTGTCCCGTCATATCTGGGGCGACAAGGAAAACCAGTTACAGGCCTTTACCAAGCGCGGGCTGGGGTTGATCGCGGACACCGTTAGCCTGCGGGATATTCTTGAACGCAATACGAAGGATCTGGGCGGTCAGTTTGTCGGCATGACACGAGAGGATTGGCAAAGGGAATAAGAAATCTGCGAACGAGCATTTGCCTCATGCAGATGTAGGGCATATCGTCACCTCGTGTTCCAGATATCCAAACAGAGGTGAATTCATGGCCAGTGATACATTGCATGCCCCGCGCGAAAAGCTCTCCAAGGAAACCCTGTCCATGCATCATGCGATTGTCTCGCTGATGGAGGAGCTGGAAGCGGCGGACTGGTACAAGCAGCGCGCTGACGATTGCGAAGACGCCGCGCTCAAGGGCATCCTCATGCACAATATGCGTGAAGAGATTGAGCATGCCGCGATGATTATCGAATGGCTGCGCCGCAACAGTGAGGATTTCGCCAAGGAGCTGAAGGAATATCTGTTCACCGAAGGCGATATCGCGGCACTGGAAGAGGTCGCGACAAGCTAATTCTGATGCCTGTGTGAGGAACTGACCATGCCAGATAGCGACATTGACAAAGCGATACGGAATCCTGCGGCGGCCTTTTCATCGCCTGACATGATCGTAACGGACCCGCAGCTGACCACGGAGCAGAAGGTTTCTGCCCTGCAGCAATGGGAATATGACATGCGCGAGATGGAGGTGGCCGAGGAAGAGGGCATGACCAATGGGGGCGAGGATATCCTCCAGCGGATCCTGATCGCGCTGAACGCGCTCGGCTATCCGTCGGACGTTGAGCATAGCAGTCCGTCCAAACAGCGCCCTGATTCGGATTGACCTCGCGCGTCTCGCGTCCTTCGCGCTTCAAATAGCTGTCGATATCGCCTATCCGCCCGGGCTTGGTTTGAAGAACGGATTTGAACGTGACCCTCTACACCCAGTTTGCCGAGCATATCGGCGCCATTCTCGATCGGCTTGAGGCTGCGGGCGATATCCCCGCCGGGCTGGATCGCAAGAATGTAGCCGTCGAGCCGCCGCGCGATCCATCGCATGGTGATCTGGCGACTAACGCGGCAATGGTGCTTTCAAAAGCAGCGGGCAAGAATCCGCGTGAACTGGCGGCGCTGATCGCGCCCAAACTTGCGCGGCTGGATGGTGTGTCCGGCGCAGAGATTGCCGGCCCCGGTTTCATCAATATTCGCCTCGATGAGGATGCGTGGCGGAACGAGCTGCGCACAATCGCTGCTGAGGGTGCGGATTATGGCAAATCGGCCATGGGCGCGGGCAAGACGGTCAATATCGAATATGTCTCGGCCAACCCGACAGGGCCGTTGCATATGGGGCACTGCCGGGGCGCCGTTGTCGGTGATGCACTGGCGAGCCTGCTCGAACATGTCGGTCATAAGGTTATCCGCGAATATTATGTCAACGATGCGGGCGGGCAGGTCGATACGCTCGCGCGCTCGGCGTACATCCGCTACCGCGAAGCGCTGGGCGAAGATGTCGGCGAGATACCAGAAGGCCTGTATCCGGGGGACTATCTGAAACCGGTTGGCGCGGCTCTGGCAAAGGAATTCGGCGATTCCTATGCAAAAGCCGATGAGAGCGAATGGCTGGTGCCGTTCCGCGAACGCTCGGTAGCTGCAATGCTGGAACTGATCCGCGCTGATCTGGCGCTGCTCGGTATTCGCCATGATATATTCGCGTCAGAAGCCGATGTGCAGGCGGCGGGCAAACCGCAAGCCGCCGAGGCGGAGCTCCGCGCGCGCGGGCTCGTCTATGACGGCGAACTGGAAATGCCCAAGGGCAAGGTACTGGATGACTGGGAGCCGGTTGAGCTGCCCTTGTTCAAATCCACCGAATTTGGCGATGATCAGGATCGGCCGATCCGCAAATCGGATGGCAGCTGGACCTATTTCGGCAATGATCTGGCCTATCATTTCCAGAAGAGCGAAACGGCTGACATACTGATCGACATCTGGGGCGCGGACCATTCGGGAACGGTAAAGCGGATCAAGGCCGCCGTTGCCGCGCTCACCCAGGGTAAGAAAGAGTTCGACGTCAAACTCGTCCAGATGGTTGGGCTGCTGCGCGACGGCGAGCCAGTGAAAATGTCCAAACGCTCGGGCAGCTTCGTGACGCTTGCCGATGTCGTTGAAGAGGTTGGCAAGGATGTTGTCCGCTTCACCATGCTGACCCGCAAGGCCGATGCGCAGATGGATTTCGATTTCGCCAAGGTGGTCGAGGCATCGAAAGATAATCCGGTATTTTATGTGCAATATGCCCATGCACGGATTCGCTCCGTGCATCGCAAGGCTGAAGCTGAAGGGATTGATATTGGCGGTGAGGCTGATCTTGGCCTGCTCGATAGCGAGGAACTGGCGCTCGTTAAGCGCGCGGCGCAATTTCCGCGCATCGTGGAGGCCGCTGCCGGTGCCTATGAGCCGCACCGGATCGCCTTTTACCTGTTTGATCTTGCGGCCGAATTCCATGCCCTGTGGAATCGCGGCAATGATCATCCCGATAAGCGGCTATTGGTGGTTAATGATGCGGATTTGACGCGTGCACGGCTGGCGTTGGCGGCCGGAATCGGGCAAATCATACGCAATGGCCTTGCGATCATGGGGGTTGAGGCCGTTGAGGAGTTAGAGTGATGAGTAACGATGACGCGCTGGACGCACGCGAAGAAGAACGCCTTCCCTGGCTTGAGGCGGTCGAAGAGGATGAGGATGAAGGCGTTGGCCTTTTGACGCTGGTCGGCGGCATTCTCGGCGTGCTCGTGGTGATCGTCCTCATTATCGCCGGGATATTGTGGATGCGGGGGGAAAGCGGTGCGGCACCTGATGGTGCAGAGCTTATCGCGGCACCTGAAGAGGCTTACCGGGTTCGGCCCAGCGAAGCCGGCGGAATGGAAGTGGAAGGCGAAGGCGACGCCGCTTTCGCCGCGAGTGCAGGCGGAAGTCCTGAAGGCCGGATTGACCGGAGCGCGACACCCGAGGAACCGGTTTCCGGAACCCGGGTCGCCTCAACGGCAGGGGAAAATTCGGGCAATGGTGCGGATGGCCAGCCAAACGGTGCGGCAAGCGCCCGAATCCCGGCCAGCAATCGCCAATTGGCCGAGTCTGCACCGCGCACGTCCAGCGGCACTGCAGCGGCCTCTTCGAGCGGCGCAACAGCCGCCAGTGGCAGACTTATCCAGCTTGGCGCATTTTCCAGCGAGGCGGCTGCCAACAGCGCCTGGACGCAGTTGAGCTCACAAAATAGTGCATTGAGTTCATTGACGAAAACCGTCACTTCGGTGCAGGCGGGCGGCCGGACATTATACCGTCTTCGCGCCGCTGCAAGCTCCCGCGAGGCGGCCCGTTCGATGTGCACCAGCTTGCGCAATGCCGGGCAAGCGTGCAGCGTGGTGGTCAATTAGTTTAGACCCCGTTGGGCGTAAACGAGACCGTCAACCAAGAGAGCCGAATGAAGCCCGTAGTCTTTGGCATTGCCGCGGAAACGCTGAATGACGAAGAACGTGCGCTGTTTCGCGATTGCGATCCGGCTGGCTATATTCTCTTTGCCCGCAATGTCATAGACCGTGACCAGCTCCGCGCGCTGACGGATGAATTGCGCGAAGTTTCAGGCCGCGAAAATGTCCCGATCCTGATCGACCAGGAAGGCGGGCGGGTAACCCGCATGAAGCCGCCTGTCTGGCCCGAATTTCCGCCATGGGCGAAGTTTGACGCGCTCTATGAAAAAGCCCCCATGTCGGCGATCGAAGCCGCGCGCAGCAATGCGCACGCGATCGGGCTCACCCTCGCCGAATGCGGGATCACTGTCGATTGCCTGCCGCTGCTCGATGTCCGCCAGCCCGGCGCGCATGACGTTATCGGTGATCGTGCGCTGGGGTTTGAACCGATGCGCGTCGCTGCGCTTGGCCGGGCTGTACTCGACGGACTCGCTGATGCAGGGGTGGCGGGAATCGTCAAACATATTCCCGGCCATGGCCGTGCGATGGTCGATACGCATAAGGCCTTGCCGCGCGTAACGGCATCCGCCGAGGAACTCGCTATCGATATCGCGCCATTCAAGTCCTTGGCAAATGCGACAATGGCGATGACCGCGCATATCGTCTTTGAGGCATGGGATAGCGAGCGCTGCGCGACTCTGTCCCCGACAGTTATCACCAATATCATTCGCGGCGAGATCGGGTTTGATGGACTGCTTTTTTCCGATGACCTTGATATGCAGGCGCTCGATGGGGATCCCGCGCACCGGGCTGTGGCTGTGGTTGACGCTGGCTGCGATATCGCGCTCAATTGCTGGGCGCGCATGGATGAGATGAAGGCGACGGTGGCGCTTCTCGATGATATTTCCGCTGTGTCTCGCGCACGCCTCGACCGGGCAATGGAGAGTATTCGGCCAGCCCGAAACGCAGATGCGCTTGCCGCATTGATTGACAAGCGCGACAGCCTGTTGGCGCTGGCATGAGCGACAATGGCGATGATGTTTTCGACGAGGCCCCGGAAGTCGCGGCAGCGGAACGGCTGACCCTTGATCTTGAGGGCTGGGAGGGGCCGCTTGATCTGCTGCTTAGCCTTGCGCGCACCCAGAAGGTCGACTTGCGGGAGATATCGATCCTCGAACTGGTCGAGCAATATCTGACCTTCATTACCGACGCCAAAGCACTGAAGCTCGAAATCGCGGCTGACTATCTCGTGATGGCGGCATGGCTCGCCTATCTCAAATCCTGTCTGCTCTTGCCCAAGGACGAGCAGGATGACCCGAGCCCCGAAGAACTGGCGCTCAGGCTGCAGCTCCGATTGCAGCGCCTCAACGCGATGCGGGAGGCCGGGGCGCGGTTGATGGCGCGCGACCGGATTGGCCGGGACGTGTTTTTACGCGGCGCGCCCGAGGGCATCCATGTTGTCCGGAAAAGCCGCTGGCAGGCCGAACTTTATGATCTGATTGCGGCCTATGGTCAGTTGCGGGCGCGGACTGAACCGGCCGTCCATTTTGTCGCCCATCGCCCGGTGATGACGCTTGAAGTGGCGCTGGAACGGCTGGAAAGGATGATCGGCCAATCCGTCGACTGGGCGACACTGGAAAGTTTCCTCCCCGACAGCGCCGATTTTGCCTATCGCAAATCCGCACTGGCCTCGAGCTTTGTCGCGGCCCTTGAACTGGCGCGGCAGGGGAAGGCAGAGCTTCAGCAGGACGATCATTTTTCCGACCTTATGGTGAGAACAGGCAGATGACAGAGATCACAGATGATGTCCGTGCCGTCGAAGCGGCGCTGTTCGCGGCGGAAGAGGCGCTTACGCTGAACGATATTGCCCAGGCTGTCGGCGAAGAGATCGATGTCCGTGCCGCTCTCGATGAACTGTCCGGCCATTATGCGGGGCGGGGCATTGGCCTTGTCGAGCGCGGCAAGCGTTGGCATTTCGAAACCGCACCCGATCTCGCCCATGTCCTGCGCCGGGAGCGCGAGGAACCCCGCAAACTGAGCAGGGCGGCTACCGAAACATTGGCCATAATCGCCTATCATGAGCCGGTCAGCCGCGCCGAAATCGAGTCCATTCGCGGCGTGCAAATCTCCAAAGGCACACTTGATGTTTTGATGGAAGCGGGCTGGGTCCGCCCGGCTGGTCGGCGTGAAACTCCGGGAAGACCGTTAATTTATGCAACAACCCCTGTTTTTCTCTCTCATTTCGGGTTAGAGACTCGGCGCGACCTACCCGGCCTTGAGGATCTCAAAGCTGCCGGGCTGCTCGATCCTGTGGATGCCGCGCTCGAAGAGCTTGAGCTGGAATCCGCCGAACAGGATGACTAACTAGGCGTGTAAATAGGAGAACTATTATGTCGCCAGGTATTTGGCAGATTGCAATTGTCGCTGTGGTTATCATCGTTCTGTTCGGTCGTGGCCGTATTTCCGGGATGATGGGTGATCTTGGTAAGGGTATCACCAGCTTCAAACGGGGCCTGAAAGATGAAGATGAGAGCGATTCGAGCGCCTCATCGTCGGAAGCTCCCCGTATCTCGTCTTCGCCGCCAGCCACACCGGCTTCGGAAACAACGGTGGAAGCTACGCGCGAAGATAGCGCCAGCTGACACTGTGTCCCGCGCGTGCCCATTTGGGATGCGTGAATTCCGGCCATTGAGGTAGCGAAGCGCCTATGTTCGATATCGGTGCAGCCGAACTCCTGCTTGTTGCGATAGTGGCGCTTGTCGTTATCGGACCAAAAGACTTGCCTGCGGCGCTGCGCGGTGTCGGGCGGGTCATTGGGCAGTTGCGCAGTTTTACCAATCAGTTTCGGTTTAGCCTGGATTCGATGATCCGCGAAGCGGAGATGGAAGGCCATGAAAAGGATTGGGAGAAGAGAAACGCCGATATCATGGCAAAACATCCGCCCGGCGAGGACGGATCTGATTCTCCGGAAGACGATCAGGATAAGGATGAAGGCCATGCGGTTGCAGAGCCCAAGGCCAAGCCATCCCCCGACAAGCCTGATGGGGTGATGAAGCCGCTCAAGCAGATTGCGACGGATGAAGCGGGAGATATTTCTTCGAGAGAGAGCCGTCCTGCTCCGCAACCATCATCAGAACCCGATCCCGCGGCGGAAGAGGATTCTTCGCAGATCGATTTATTTGGTGACAAGCCATGAGCACCGAGCCGCAGACAGACATTGAAGAGGTGGACGAAGTCGATGCGAGCACGGCGCCGTTGCTCGATCACCTGATAGAATTGCGAAACCGCCTGTTATGGTGTGTTCTCGGGTTCGTCATCGCGTTCGGCTTTTGCTTCTATTTCGCAAGCGAGATTTTTGCGTTTCTGGTCCGCCCTTTGGAGGAAGCCTTTCCGCCGGGGCAAGGTAGGCTAATCTACACCCAGCTATACGAAGCGTTTTTCGTGGAAATCAAAGTTGGCATATTCGGGGCCTTCGTAATCGCATTTCCGTTGATCGCCTGCCAGATATGGCTGTTTGTCGCGCCCGGATTGTACAAGAATGAGCGCGGTGCGTTTCTGCCCTTCCTGGTAGCAACACCAATCCTGTTCACGCTGGGCGCGTCGCTGGCCTATTTCGTCGTCATGCCTTTGGCGTTCGAATTCTTCCTCGGGTATCAGGGAGAGGTGAGCGGACTGGATCAGGAGGCGCTGCCCGCGATCGGGGAATATCTGTCACTGGTCATGCGTTTCATCATCGTTTTCGGTCTGGCCTTTCTATTGCCGGTCCTGCTGCTGTTGCTGAACCGGGCCGGGCTTGTGAGCCGGGCCCAGCTGATCCGCGCGCGCAAATATATTATTGTCGGCGTTTTCATCCTTGCCGCGGTCTTTACGCCGCCCGATCCGGTCACCCAGCTCATGCTTGCTGTTCCGCTGTTGCTGCTCTTTGAAATGACACTCCTGATTATCTGGTTCACGGACAAGCGCAGCAAAAAGGATCAGGCGACTTGAATCGCGACACACTCTTCCTCGATGAGGAAGGGGAGGGATTCCCGGTCCGTGACGGGTGCCGGGTGAAACCGCTGATCGATTCCGCAGAAATGTATCCGAGGCTGGAAGAACAGATGCTCATCGCGGAGCATCATGTCTGGCTTGCGTTCCGGATCTTTGATCCCTCGACGAAATTACGATCGGACGCTGCACGGGCCAAGGGTCTTGAAGACTGGGCGGCGCTTATCCTTGATACGGTCAAACGCGGTGTCGAGGTGCGCATGTTGTTGGCCGATTTCGAACCCGTCATGGCGAACGAGTTGCATGCTGGATCATGGAGCAGCTTTAACCAGATCCAGGATTTACGGGCTGAACTGACCGATACAGAACAGGGCCGGTTGCAGATCATGGTTGTCCAGCATGTCGGAGAGATCGGTTGGTTTTGGCGGCAGATGTTGCGGCTGGCGCTGCGCCAGCGTGTTCGCCGCCTTATCCGCCGTCTCCTTGGCAAATCCGATCATATTCGAAGCATTTTTGATGTCCGCCCTGGTCTTTGGCGCTGGCTGCTCTGGAAAGATGACTTGCCGGCAGGGTGGAAGCCGGGCCCGCCGCCGCGCTTGTGGCCAGCCACCTATCACCAGAAATGCGCGATTATAGATGCGAAAGCCGCCTTTATCGGGGGGCTGGATCTGGATGAGCGCCGCTGGGACGACGCTGATCATGACCGGCCAGCGGACGAAACCTGGCACGATATCTCGGCTTTTGTCGAGGGCCCTATTGTGACTGATGCAGCGCGAAATTTCGCTGAACTCTGGAATATGGAGCTGCCGCGTTTTTGCGAGATTGTTGATCAATGGACCCATGATACTTCGCGTATCATTGCGGCTGGGCCGCTTGATGAGATTGCTTCAGGAGAAGCCGTTGATCCGGTTGGTGAGGGCGGGGCGGCCACTCAGCTGTTGCGGACCCGATCACGCGATGCATCATCCATTTTCGCACTCGGGCCGGTGACGGATATATGCGAACTGAAGATCGCCCATCGCAATCTGATCCGGTCGGCGCAGAAATTGCTTTATATTGAAGCACAGTTTTTCAGGTCTCAAGCGGCCGCCGACTGGGTCTTAGAGAGCTTGCGGCGCAATCCGGCGCTGGAAGTTGTGATCGTGATCGCCAATGTTCCGGAGGAAATCGCGTTTCTGGGAGACGGGGATAATCCCGCCCATCGCCATGGCGAATATCTTCAGGCCAAAGCCTTGAGCCGAATTCTCAAAGCTGCAGGGCCTGAGCGGGTGGGATTGTTCACATTGGTTCGCGATGAACCGGCCGATGATGCCGAGGATGATTATGCGGATAGCCGCGGAACCGCCTTTGGGTCCGGGATAATCTATATTCATGCGAAATTGCTGATCGCTGATACGGAAGCGTGTCTGATGTCCTCTGCCAATATCAACGGCCGCAGCTTTGATTGGGACACCGAACTGGGCTTTTTATGGAGCCAGGAAGATGGGGCAATTGCAGAGTTTCGTGGGCAGCTATGGTCCCGCCTTTCAGACGGTGCGCTGTCATCCGACTCTGGATTGGCGGACTGGCGTAGCCTGGCAGAGAAAAACCGTCTGGGCGATCCCGATGAGCGGCGCGGGTTTATTGTGCCCTATCAACGCGGGCGCGCGCGCCGTTTCGGCAGTTCGCGATTCTATGTTCCAGATAATATGGTCTAGCCGTTTCTAAGCCGGAATG
>CAJQMX010000286.1 GCA_905479515.1 uncultured Parasphingopyxis sp. | reverse complement strand
GACCGAACGCGGTATAATTGTGATCCAGCCCGAGATTGGGCATGAACATGATGTAGAACTGGCTGTTCGCGCTGTTCGGGTCAGTGGCCCGGGCCATCGAAACCGTTCCGCGAACATGGGGCAATGTCGTGAATTCAGCCGCGACATCGGGAAGATCCGACCCGCCCTGCCCGGTTCCGGTGGGATCGCCGGTCTGCGCCATGAAACCCTCGATCACGCGGTGAAAGATGATGCCGTTGTAAAAGCCCTGGCGAGTCAGCGTTTTGATGCGTTCCACATGATTGGGCGCAGCATCGGGTCGCAGGCGGATCGTGACCCGTCCGCCGGTCGAGAGATCCAACAGCAACGTATTTTCCGGATCAGCCGCCGGGGTAGCACCAGATGCATAGACAAGATCCGCTGTCGCACTGACATCAGTGACGCCGGTATCGTCCTGCGCATGAGCCGTGCCGCTCATGGTTAGAGCCAACAGGGAAAAAAGGAATAATTTCAAACGCATACTATCCTCGTACATTCGCTCTCGCCGCTCGCATCATGCGACGGCAGATGGATTTCGATATTCCCTTAGCCTAACAAGCTTCCCGCTGAAAGGAGGCTGAACGACGAACCGTTAATCGCCCTTCTTTCCAAGCTTTTCCACCCGGGCCCTCATTTCACGATCAACCGCTGGCGTGACGAATTTGTGGATGTCACCGCCATACATCGCGATTTCCTTCACCAGCCGCGAAGCAATTGGCTGCAAGGCCACATCCGCCATCAGGAACAGCGTGTCGATATTATCGTTGAGCTGCTGGTTCATGCCCGCCATCTGGAATTCATACTCGAAATCCGCAACTGCGCGCAGGCCGCGGATGATCACGGTTGCGCCCTCA
Organism: uncultured Parasphingopyxis sp.; assembly: GCA_905479515.1. The sequence goes on along the minus strand of CAJQMX010000286.1, from coordinate 7,218 downwards.
CGCTCCGCGAAATCCATCAGCAAAGAATTGAAATGGACAACCCTGATATCGCCCTCGCATTGCGCAACTTCCCGCCTCACCGTTTCCAGCCGTTCCTCATCACTGAACATTGGTGATTTGCTGGGGTTGGTGGTCACGCCAATGATCAGCGTGTCGACCAGCTTGGCGCCGCGCCGGATGATATCCATATGGCCCAGCGTTATCGGGTCGAACGTTCCGGGATACACTCCCACTCTTTTGGCGCTCATCAATGCGTCCTTTCAATCGAGAAGCGGGCAATGGCGCGCAGCATGTCTGCTTCCTCGCCAAAGTCGCGCAAATGGTCAATCGCCTGCTCTACAAGCATCTCGGCCTGCTGCTGGGCTCGCTCCAGCCCCAGAAGCGAAACAAATGTCGCTTTGCCGGCTTCGGCGTCCTTGCCGACCCGCTTGCCGGTTACCTTCTCGTCTCCGGTTTCATCGAGCAGATCATCGGCAATCTGGAACGCCAGGCCCAGGTCGCGGGCATAGCCGCGCAAATGGGTGCGTTTTTCCGGCGGGATACGTGCCATGATGCACGCCGCTTCGAGGCAAAACCCGATCAGCGCACCCGTTTTGAGCTGTTGAAGCCGGGTTACGGCAGGAAGGTCCAGTTCGCGGTGCTCGGCCTCCAGATCCATCATCTGGCCGCCGCCCATGCCCGAAGGCCCGCTGGCCAGCGCGAGCGCCGACATCAGCTCGGCGCGGACAAAGGGGTCACTGTGCGTCGCTTCATCCCCGAGGATCTCAAATGCCAGTGCCAGCAGGCAATCCCCCGCCAAAACGGCGGTCGCTTCGTCGAATGCCTTGTGAACCGTCGGCTTGCCCCGGCGCATGTCATCATCGTCCATACAGGGCAGATCATCATGGATCAACGAATAGACATGGATGCATTCCACCGCGAATCCGGCGCGCATTGCACTGTCACGATCGACATTGAACGCCTCACAGGCCGCGACAACGAGCATCGGTCGCAAGCGTTTACCGCCCCCAATCGCCGCATAACGCATCGCCTCGTAGAGCTTGACGCGAGAATCACCGGGGATTGTCAGCCAAGTGTCGAACAGGATATCGATATCCTTGCCCATGCGCTCCAGCGCAGGTTTCAAGCCAATGGAAACCACAGGCATCGGCTAGGCCGGATCGAGCGGTTCGACGCCGACGGGCTTGCCGTCTGGATCAAGCTGAAGCTTGTCAATCCGCGCTTCTGCGGCCTTCAGCCGGGCCTGACATTGCATTCTCAACTTGTCGCCGCGGGCATAGAGTTCAATCGATTCATCAAGCGGAGCCTCCCCCGCCTCCAGCTTGCGGACAATCGCCTCGAGTTCCTCAAGAGCATCCTCGAAAGAAAGTTCGGCGATATTGTTGGCATTTTCATCGGTCATGCTGTCGCTATGGGCGAGCGACCAAGCTATGGTCAAGCAAGAGCCTCACGCTATATGAGATTCGCAAGGGTCAGTGGACAGCTGTCAAAATTGGGGGAATTACATCATGCCTACGCAAGTCAATCCGGCCACTGGAGAAGAAGGCGAAACCTTCCCCGCATTGAACGACGATCAGATCGAAGCGAAGCTGGCCAAATCAGCCGAAACTTTCCGTCAATGGCGCGATACCGATTATCAGACACGGACTGACCTGCTGACAAAAATTGCCGATCAATTCGCGGCACAACGCGCAACACTCGCCGCCATCGTGACCAAGGAAATGGGCAAGCCTGTCAAACAGGCGCTCACCGAAATGGACAAATGCGAAAAGGCGTTTCGCTTTTATGCGGAAAATGGCCCCGGCATGCTTGCAGCAACCGAGCAAAAGCTGGTGACTGGCCGATCCGTTTCGCGCTGGCTCCCCTATGGACCGGTGCTTGCCGTCATGCCCTGGAACTATCCGTTCTGGCAGGTCGTGCGCTTCATGGCGCCGACGATCATGGCCGGGAATGTGGGCCTGCTCAAACATGCCAGCTCGACCCCCGGATGCGCCGCTGCTCTGGAGAAAATTGTGCTTGATGCCGGCGGACCGGAAGGCCTGTTCCAGAATCTCCATATCAGTTCGTCCAAGGTCGCCGGTATTATCGCCGATGACCGGGTCGTGGCGGTCACGATCACCGGCAGCGAATATGCCGGCCAGAAGGTCGCGGAAGCCGCGGGCTTCAACCTGAAAAAAGTTGTGCTGGAACTGGGCGGGTCAGATCCGTTCATCGTGATGCCGAGCGCCGATATCAAAAAAGCCGCCGCGACAGCGGTAACGGCCCGCCTGCAAAATGCCGGGCAAAGCTGTGTCTGCGGCAAGCGGATGATCGTCCATGAAGATGTCTATGATGAGTTCATGGAAATCTTCGTCGAAGGCGTGAAAACGATCAAGATTGGCGACCCGACAGACGAAGCCACTGAAATGGGCCCATTGTCGAGCGAGGACGCGCGCAACGAAATCGCAGAGCAGCTTGAAAAAGCCGTGCAGCAAGGCGCCACCAAACTTTATGGCGGCGACATTCCGGACAAGCCCGGGGCATGGATGACACCTGCCATTCTCACCGACATTCCCGAAGGCGCGCCCATCGCGCGCGAAGAGTTTTTCGGGCCTGTCGCCATGGTCTTCAAGGTCAAGGATATCGACGAAGCCATTGAGGTTGCGAACAATATTCCCTTCGGCTTGGGCTCCAGCGCCTGGACCAATCTGGAAAGCGAGAAGGAACGCTTCATCCGCGATATTGAGGCAGGCATGACGGCTATCAACCAGCTGCTGGCGTCCGATCCCTATGCGCCCTTTGGCGGTATCAAGCGCTCTGGTCATGGCCGGGAACTGGGATCCCACGGGCTGCATGAGTTCATGAACCTGAAGAATGTGATGCTGCCTGAATGAGCAGACCCGGGCTCACCGAGCCGCTCTCCCTTCCTTGTGGCGCGGTCTTGCCGAATCGCATAGCGAAAGCGGCGATGACAGAGGGTCTGGCGACCCCGGACGGCGTGCCGACGGACGAGCTTGAGCGGCTATACGGCATCTGGTCGAACGGCGGCGCGGGTATGCTGCTTTCCGGCAATATACAGGTTGATCGCGATCATCTGGAACGGCCCGGCAATATCGTCATTCAGGGCGAACCCAATGCGGTGCTGGCCACTCGCCTTGCGCGACTGGCAGCAGTTGCAACGCGGAGCGGAAATCACTTCTGGGCCCAGATCAGCCATGGCGGACGCCAGACCCAGGCAGCGGTCAATCCGCATCCCAAGGCACCATCGGCTGTAAAGATCGGCCTGCCCGGCGGCCAGTTTGGCGAACCCGTTGCCCTGACGATTGACGAGATACACGATATTCGCGATCGGTTTGTGATTGCCTCCAGGGCGGTGAAGGATGCGGGCTTTACCGGCGCGCAAATTCACGCAGCCCATGGGTATCTCCTGTCATCCTTTCTCTCGCCCCGCGCCAATCAACGCGATGACATTTATGGCGGGCCGCTGGAGAATCGCGCGCGCTTCCTGCTCGAGACCGTCGCAGCGGTGCGCGAAGCCGTGGGCGCAGATTTTCCCCTGTCCGTGAAACTCAACAGCGCAGATTTCCAGCGCGGTGGCTTTCAGTTTGAGGAGAGTTTGCAGGTCGCCCAATGGCTGGCCGATGCGGGAATCGATCTGCTGGAAATTTCCGGTGGCAATTACGAACAGCCCAAACTGCTCGGCGTTGAAGGCATGGAGAGCGAAGAGACGCAGAATGTCGCGCCATCAACCGCCAAACGGGAAGCCTATTTCGTCGAATTCGCTTTGGCGATGCAGGAGAAGGTCTCTGTCCCGCTGATGGTGACCGGCGGTTTCCGCAGCCGCGCGGCAATGGACTATGCGCTTGAGAGCGGCGCCGCCGATGTGATCGGTATCGGACGCCCCTTCTGCCATATGCCCGATGCTGCAAACCAGCTTTTTGCGGGACTGGAAAAATTGCCGACCCCCGAAGACAGGCTCGCCCTTCTTCCCTCATGGCTCGGCTTTTTGAAGCGCTTTCAACTCGTCAAAGCGGTCGACAGTTTTGCCACAATCTACTGGTTTTACAGCCAGCTCTACGCTTTGGGGAAGACTGGCGAGACCGCGCCCGAACGCTCTGTTTTTGCAGCTTTTCGTGAAGTTGAATCGACGCACAAGCGGCTGATGAAAGAACGCAGCCAAGGCTAGTCTAAGCCGCTTCTTCAGCCCGCAAAGCCTTGCGATCGAGCTTGCCAATCATCGTTTTCGGAAGTTCGTCACGAACGACAACGGCATCCACCCGTTCATGCTTGCCGAGCTTAGGATTGAGCCATTCGGCGAGCATTTCACCGCTAGCGTCCGTACCCTTTTCCAGCGTCACAAAGGCCTTGGGCTTCTCGCCCGTATAGGGATCGGGAACACCGATCACGAGCGCCTCTTTCACCGCCGGGTGTTTGTAGAGAATGTCTTCGAGCTGGCTCGGGAATACCTTGAAGCCGGACACGGCGATCATGTCCTTCAGCCGATCGACGATGAAGATATAGCCATCCTCGTCTATCCTGCCGACATCGCCGGTACGCAGGAATCCGTCATACAGAATCTGATCGTCGGCATCGGGCCTATTCCAATAGCCATACATGATCTGCGGCCCGGCTATGACGATCTCCCCGGGTTCCCCTTCCGGCGCCATCTCGTTGGGATCTTCCTTGTCGACCAGCTTGACGATCGTTCCGGCGATGGGTTGGCCGATGGACCCGGTCTTGTTTTCACCATCATAAGGGTTGCAGGACACGACGCCTGAGCTCTCGGTCAGGCCATAGCCTTCGACCAGCTTGGAGCCTGTCATCGCCTCAAACTTGGCCTTGGTTTCGGCCGGCAGCGGCGCGCCGCCGGAAATGCAGACTCTGAGTGAACTGAAATCGGTCGATGCCGTTTTTGGATGATCGAGCAGAGCGGTATACATGGTCGGGACGCCAGGCAGCGCGGTCGCCTTGGTGCGTTCGATCGCCTTGAGCGCCTGCGCGGCATTCCAGCGCGGCAGCATGACGATCTCCCCGCCCCTCAGCACGGTGCGGTTGAGAACCGTCGCATTGGCAAAGACATGAAAGAATGGGAGCACGCCCATGATCCGGTCTTCGGCACCCGGTTCCGGATCGAGTGCGTTTATCTGGCGCGCATTGGCGGTGATGTTCTGATGGGTGAGCATCGCGCCTTTTGGCGTGCCCGTAGTACCGCCGGTATATTGGATCAGCGCGATATCCTTGCGCGGATCGATGGGCACACGGCCAACATCACCCCTGTTGTCGACCAACTCGCTAAACGGGATGACATCCCGGCGCTTGGGTATATCGACGGACTCACCGCCCTTGAACACGCGGAACATGAGGGATTTTGCGAGCGGCAGCGCCTCGACGACTGTGCCAACGACGAGTTTCTCGAGCGAGGAGTTGTCCAGCACCTCAAGCGCCGTTGGCAGCAGCGCCTTCGCAGAAAGGGTGAACAGGATTTTTGTGCCCGAATCCTCAACCTGATGAGACAGCTCATCAACCGTGTAGAGTGGCGAGAAATTGACGACCGTCGCGCCCATTTTCATCGCGCCATAATAGGCAGCGAGATAATGCGGCACATTGGGGAGGAATATCCCCACCCGGTCACCCTTTTTGATGCCCAGCTTCTGCAAGCCACGCGCAACGCGATTCACGCCAAGGCGGACATCGGCATAGCTGTATTTCCGGCCCATGAAATCGGCGAGATAGGCGTCCGGATGCGCTGCTGCGCTGTTCGCAAACATTTGCGGCACCGTGAGCGGCGCAAAGCTCCGGTCCCACGGTTCGGGATGCTTGTAATTCTTGCGCCAGATGTCCGGAATCTCAACCATGTTCGCCCTATAGCAAGGCTTTGCACGAGATCAAATTACTGACAGGCCTGTAGGTAAAAAGACCAAGATTTTTAGTCGTCTTTCTTCCGAAACAGCTCTTCCGCGCCTTCGGGAAGCTGCTTGGCCGGCGCATTTTCAGCAGGCATATCGGGCCAGCCGCCCGGGGTTTTTTCGCCTTCTGGCTCGGCAGCCGGTTCCACATTTTCGCCAGCCGCTTCTGCAGCTTCAGCAGCCAGGGCTGCTTCGGCTTCGGCAACAGCTTCGCGGCGTTCGTTGCGCAGCTCTTCGATCAGTGCGGCGCGATCGCCTTCCATCGTTTCGTCTTTCGGCGCTTCGATGCCGGCCTTCTTCGCCGCTTTGGTCACAACCGCGTCCAGCTCGCGCTGCGAACACAGGCCCAGGGTAACCGGGTCTTTCGGAACGATCTCGACGATATTCCAGTGCGTACGATCGCGGATCGCGTGGATCGTGTTGCGCGTGGTACCGATCAGCTTGCCAACCTGCGCATCCGAAATTTCAGGATGGTTACGGAGCAGCCAGGCAATGCCGTCTGGCTTGTCCTGACGCTTGGAAACGGGCGTATAACGCGGACCTTTAGTACGGCGAACCTGTTCGGGGCCTTTAAGCATTTCCATGCGATAGTCAGGATCAGCCTGCGCCTTTTCGATCTCTTCCATCGTCACTTCATGGGCGGCAATAGGATCGCGGCCGGTGAGCTTCGTCGCGGCCGTATCGTCGGCAATCGCCTGCACTTCGAGAATGTGCAAACCGCAGAAATCTGCGATCTGTTCAAATGAAAGCGCGCTATTGTCGACCAGCCAGCTGGCGGTTGCGTGCGGCATCAGGGGATGGGACATGATATGCTCCGGATAATAAAAGGGCCGCCCCTCACGGGACGGCCGAATATGACATCTATTTAGGGGAGCGATGCGATAAGAGCAATAGCGGCCCTGCGCGTACCCGGCAGCGGTGATCCTCAGGCCGCTTTGTCAAACTCCCACGTGATGGGCACAAGCGCGCCCAGAAATTCCCGCGCGCTGCGTTCCCATGTAAATTGGCCACCATAATTGGCACAGGCTGTTCGATCCCGGGTCAGTGCTTCGGCAATCGCGGTATCGAGATCGGGGTCAAGACAGGCCACCTCAGCGTTGACCACATCCAGTGGCCCGGGAACCAGATAGGCCGCCACCGGCACTCCCGATGCAAGCGCTTCGATCATCACCAGCCCGAATGTGTCCGTCTTGCTGGGAAACACAAACACATCGGCACCGGCATAGGCACCCGCCAATTCCGAGCCAGACAAAGCGCCTAGAAAAACCACGTCCGGATAACGCCGTTCCAATGCTGTTCGCGCCGGGCCATCGCCGACCACCACTTTCGACCC
>CAJQMX010000285.1 GCA_905479515.1 uncultured Parasphingopyxis sp. | reverse complement strand
CTGGATAATAGGCCCGTTCACCAGCGCGGCTTACCAGAAACAGGCCGGCAAATTTTGGGGTGTCGCCAAGTGGTAAGGCAGCGGCTTTTGATGCCGCCATGCGCAGGTTCGAATCCTGCCACCCCAACCAACTTTTGTTTAACAGCTAAGCGCCTGAAAAACCTTTGGTTTCTCTGCGAGTCAAAACCCCGTGGCACCCTGCCGTGGCACCCTCTCGTGGCTCTGATTTTGCACCATGACTCGCGCGCCGTTTCGAATCAAGTCGGCAACCGCGATTTTGCGTTTTTCCACTGATTTATCCACATAATTTATGGGACATACTGCAAAGGCCTAGTCGTGCTCCGCAAGGTGGCGAATGGAGCCCTTCGCAGGTTCGGACCGTGATAAGGAAATTTGAAAAATAATTTACTGGTCAATAGCCGGCCAAGCGCTGAGAGTAGAACAGCTCACCATGGATTTGGTTTGGATGATGTCTAATTTGGATATCAAATAAGTTTCGAGTTTTTCATATTATAATCATATAATTCAGCTCGGTTATAGGTTGGGAAAAGATCAAAATTTGGCAGTCGGTGGAATGACTGTTCGAGATTGCGCGATTAATCAACAATTGCCGTTAGAGTGAAGTTGCTGCCACCTGATAAAACCCATCATGTTTCGACCGTCAGAACGCATGTCGTTCAGGAGGTCACAAACACATGGTGGTCACCGATCAAGCCGTTGCCGGTTACATGCCGGTCTTTGCCGATGGTATGCCGACTATACACCCAAATAGCTTGCTATTGCGCTTTTAGACGAACTAAAAGGAAATGTGCATGAAACAAGTTACACCAAATGGTCATCTTATTAAAGAGTTGCGCTCCAACTTGGAGAAGAACTCGACACAAAAAGAACTGTCATACGCAATTTGCATCAGTGAGCGGAAGTTGCGTCAAATTGAAAATGAAAACGCACCGATATCAGTAAAAACGCTCGATCGATTGGCGAAAGAGCTGGGTGTAAGGCGCGAACAGATTTCGATGAGCCAACCCGTTACAAACATTCTACCAGCTTCCGAGCACAATATATTTGAGGCCGTCCTTAACGACTTTCGTAAAGAGAAGCTTGTCCCTCGTTTCGATTACGACCTTGCAACCGTGACAATGGATGAGGGTTTGCTAATCAAGTCGGCGAACCAATCCAACGACTTCGTCTGTGAAATCATGGTTCCACTCACCGATATGACGGCTCAATACGCCGAGGATTTGATTGCGGCCCTCACTTCATTGACTTGGAGTGAGCGCAGCATCTTGGATACGATAACGTCCACAGAGGAAATCATCCTGCGTCGCCGTGTAAAGCAGCTCATGGTGCTATTGCGTGGCAACGATATCTGGATTTATCACACGACCCTTTTCCGCAGATTGCCAGAGCGCCACACCCTTCCGCCGGAAAACGAGCCAAGTGAGTTATCGTCGCGGTTCATTGTTGCACTCGCGGCCCCAGGAGAATACGGCGAGACTAGCATCGAGGTGCAAGTCGATCACGGCCAGCCTTTCATCATTCCGGCGTTAGACGGGAAGGTAAGTTAGATGCTAAAATCCATCAAAAAAATCACGAAGCTCGGTATTTTTGATAGCTTCATCGCTGCGAACGATCTTCCCGATTTTGCGCGTTACAATTGTATTTACGGCGACAATGCTTCGGGGAAAACTACGCTGACACGGCTACTGGGAGCCCTGAATCAAGCCCACCACCCCGATTATCCGGAACTAACATACGAGATCAAGGTCGAGACGGGAAAACTTAATCAAGGGACTGCATACAACCGCAAGATCCGCGTCTTCAATGCCGATTTCATTGAAGCAAACATCGGTCAGTTTAAAGGCCCACTCCGGCCCATTCTGATAGTAGGAGAGGAAAACAAGGTTCTGGCGGAGGAAGCCTTAGCTGAACAAGCGATATTTGATGCGCGCCAACTGAAAATCAAGGAATTCAAAGAAACTATCCAAAGGGATGAAGTTTCCAAAGGAAAACTATTTTCCGAGGTCGCAAAAACAATTAGTGAGGCCACGAGCGGAACAGCATTGCGGAACTATCGTAAGCAAAATTCAGAAAAGGCATTTGATAAAATTACAGAGCCAATAACGCTGTCAAAGAGAGAGCTGGAGCTTCATCGCACGAGCGTCCGTCAAGAACAACAGGACTTGATCAAACCCTTTAGGCAACCAGTGGTTGCATTACTCTCTGATAATAGTGCCCGGCCTTTATCGGAATGGGTAGAGATTGCCGTCGAGCAGACACGATCCCTTACGATGCGCTCCGCGCAAGGCAGCGCTCTTGCGCGTTTGAGTGAACAGCCCGCTATCGCTAAATGGGTGGAAGAAGGCTTGTCTATCCACCGCGAGCATGCGTCGACTTCGTGCGAGTTCTGCTCACAGCAGCTTCCACCGGATCGTTTAAGCCAGCTTGCAAAGCATTTCGGAGTCGAGGACCAGCGACTAAAAGCCGATGTAATGGCGATACGTGCTCTTACCGGACATATTCTGCGCGCCATCGATGACATGAACCCCCCGCCAAAACCGGCGTTTTATTCGGAACTTCGCGATCAAGTAGATAGTGCCGCTGCAATGTTTGAGGCTGCTGCAAACGAAGCTCGCGCACAGCTTATTCAATTGACGAACATTTTGGTTGAGAAGCTAGATCGTCGCGCTGTCTCTTACGAGGTCGATATTTGTATAGATTGCTCGAAATTATTCACCGCGATCGATGCGTTATGCTCCCTTGTTGACCAAAACAACGCCAAGACCAACGCCTTCGCCGAAACCTTGGCTGCGGCACGTGAGCGCATCGAAGCACATTATATCTCAAGCATAAAAGTGCCAGTGAAGGATCTGCAAGACAAGATCGATATCGTGACAAATGAGATCACGAAGCTAGTCGATGGTTCAATAGGCTTTGCCGATCCCCGAAGTCTGAGCGACCTCAAAGACTCATTCGAAGAAAAGCGCGCTAAGGTTTCTAGTTCTCACGCAGCAAGCGCCGAGCTGACCAGCAATGTCCGCACATTCTTGGGCCGCAGTGACCTTAAGTTCGAGTCCGATGTTGAAGGTTACCGGGTCGAGCGCAGCGGCAAGCCCGCTAAACGATTGAGCGAGGGAGAAAAAACTGCAATCGCGTTCGTGTATTTTCTTGTGCAACTCGGCGATCAGGATTTCAACTTGAGCGAAGGCGTCGTGGTAATAGACGATCCAATTTCCAGTCTGGACGCATCGGCCATCTATCAGGCATTTTCGTTCCTGAAAAACGGCGTAAAGAATGCCAAACAAGTATTCATTCTCACTCATAACTTTGAGTTTCTTCGGCTACTGCTGAATTGGCACAATCAAAACAAAAAGGCTGCTCGGCACTATATGATCCGTTGCAACGATAACACCGACGCCCGCAACGCGATTATCATCCCGCTCGACCCTCTGCTTCGCGACTATTCTACTGAGTATCACTACTTATTTAAGCAGTTATACAGCTACACGTGCGATGGCACTATCGCTAATGCATACCATCTGCCCAATATCGCTCGCAAAGTGCTAGAGACGTTTCTCGAATTCTACACACCCTCCTCAAAAAGCTCGTATCGGAAGCTTGAGGGGGTGCATTTTGATGAACACAAAAAAACAGCAATTTACAAGTTTGTGAACGACCAGTCCCACCCAACCGGGAAAAGCTTCGACCCTTCTCTTGTAGCGGAAACCAAAAAGAATATTAGCTTTTTGTTAGAGATGATAGATACGTTGGCGCCCGTTCACTATCAGGGACTCAAGGCCCTGTGCACAACTTGATATCCTCAAATTCGCACGATGACATTTTGCATTCGCCCGAAATAAAACTGTTGTTTTCGATAATCACGACCCAGCAACGTATGAATAATTGAATGCTCTAGCCGTTCTTTCTTGCCAGCCGTTGCCGTTCCAAGTTAGCGCTGCAATATGAATGCAGTTGAAATCGAACAAGCCATATCGGAATTGGCCGAACAGCCCTTTGATGCTGCTGAATTTTCCTATCAATTTCTGGCTGCGTTCGGGAATAAAGCCACCACGATCAAGCAGCTGAAAAGCGGTAACAGCGACCAGAGCAATATGGATGGCGCGGTCTTACAGCGCAATCATATCCATATTGCAACTTGCGACACAGGCACGGTCGACGGCACGCTGAAAGCCCTGCGGGAAAGCCCGAAGACGCAATCTGCCAAGGCCAAATTCATTCTCGCCACAGATGGCGAGACTTTGCATGCCGAGGACTTGACCGGTGGCGAAACCGTGGACTGCGACTATGTTGATTTCCCGAACCATTTCGGCTTTTTCCTGCCGCTCGCGGGTATCACTACGGTCAAGCAGATCCGCGAAAGTTCCTTCGACATTTGAGCGACCAGCCGGCTCAATCGGCTGTATTTGACGCTGCTACAAGACAATCCAAATTGGGCCACCGCCGAGCGGCGCGTCAATATGAATCATTTCATGGCGCGGCTGATCTTCTGCTTTTTTGCCGAGGATATCCAAAAGGCGGCATTCGTGGATTTGGCAATGGCCGAGATGGTCTATCCATCGGCTAGTCGACATCCGTTAACTTGGATTCGATGTTGGCCCAGAGAATGCGGGGCAACTAGCATTTTTGGCTCGAGGCGAGGGTAGGGGGTTAGGGCCTGCTATCGGGTCAGACGTAAGATGCGGGGCAGCACAGCATCGGGATAGGTAATTCAGAAGAGAGTAATTCTTTCAGAACAGCAGAAAATTTGAATCATGAAGTTGAAAGGAAAAATTCCAGCTTCGTGGTTCGAAACCACTCAGCGCGGCAAAGCCGCAAAGGAAAGAATCTTATGAACTATACCATTCCAGTTAACCCATCCGACTACCAATGCGGTGTAAATGATATCTTGCTCGCAGTTGAAAACGAATTCTGTGCCTCCATTGCTACGCCATGCCCGGGGTTGAATACACTGGTTATGGGAGGCAGCAGACTGACCAAAGAAGCGGAATTCGACATTGCCGAATACTCTTTTGAACAGGACTGGAACATAATCTATGTCGCTATAGATAAGTCAAAATACAATTCCAAGCATCGGCTGGACGACATGAAAATCAGCTTTTTCGACGCAAGCGGATGGGGCGAAGCCACAGTGTATGATGACTGAAGAATTTGGAAAGAAGGAGCCTTGGCCCGTCTCGTGCTTCAAACTAGCGAACCGCTTGAGATGAATGTAAGAATAAACGGAGATGTCGAAATACGCGATGGCGAATGTTCCTACCACGAGCACGGGTTCGACCTCGCCCGCAAGGATCTAGGAAAGCGAACGACGCGGAAGCAGTTGTCGGTCCCGGTCATCGGCACGATCGGAGATGCCAATGTAATTTTTGATATACAGACCTTGCCTAAAGCCTGGGTCACCGATTGATCGGTTAAAACCGAAGCGGCAATCACAATAGTTCGCAAGACGCGAACACCTACAAATCAATACCCGAGTAATGAAAGGGTTATTGAATTAGGGGGTAGAGGGGAAAAGCGGAGGCCGAGCCCGGCCCCGTGGCTTCGCCATAACTGGGAGACAATTAAGAAACTGTAAAGAGCATGCAAGATAATTGCTGACAAGCTGCTCAGCAGCCACTGGGGGACGCAGAAAAAGGTCTGCGTCCCCCAGAGCGCCTGAGAGGCGCCTTTGTCCGCTTACGGCGGACGTGCCCGATATTCTATGTATCGGGATTTTCCACTCTCCTCTTCATAATCATTTATTGGCTTAGGCATCGTGATCGACTGCAAGTCGTTTATAAATTTTACTATTTTCATTTTTCAGGACTCCATATGCCGACGCATGCGGCTATATTCTTTTTTCCCTTCAACCCGGGAATTTCAAATTTCCCGTTCTTCAA
>CAJQMX010000284.1 GCA_905479515.1 uncultured Parasphingopyxis sp. | reverse complement strand
CGCGTAGAAGTGGATGCCGGATCGGGCCGCATCAGGAACCGTAGCGACAGGTAAAAATCCTATGCGTGTATTGATAGTCGAAGACGAACCAACGCTGGGGCGACAGCTCCGGGCGACGCTGGAGGGTGCCGGCTATGCCGTCGACCTCGCCACCGATGGTGAGGACGGGCATTTTCTCGGCTCCACGGAAAGCTATGATGTGATCGTGCTCGATCTCGGCCTGCCCGAGATTGATGGCCTCACCGTGCTGGATCGCTGGCGCAAGGAAGGCAGCACCATTCCCGTGCTCGTGCTGACGGCGCGGGATAGCTGGTCCGACAAGGTGGCCGGGCTTGATGCCGGGGCCGATGATTATCTCGCCAAGCCGTTTCAGACGGAAGAACTGATCGCGCGGCTTCGCGCTCTCATCCGCCGTGCTTCGGGCAATGCGTCGAGCGAGCTGATCGCCGGCGATGTCCGTCTCGATACGCGCTCGGGCAAGGTTACGCTGGATGGCGAGCCGGTGAAGCTCACCGCGCAGGAATATAAGCTGCTCAGCTATCTCATGCATCACAAGGGCAAGGTGGTAAGCCGGACCGAGTTGATCGAGCATATTTACGACCAGGATTTCGATCGGGATTCAAACACGATTGAAGTGTTTGTCACACGGATTCGCAAGAAACTCGGCGCTGAGGTGATCACGACGATCCGCGGGCTGGGCTACAGCCTTGAGGATCCGAGCGAGCGGCGCACGGAATAGAGGTTTAGTTTGTCAGTCTCACCCTGACGGTTAAGCGCCGCACCAGCCCGCTCCCCCTCCCGGCCTCCCCTATAATATACCGAGTGGGAGGCCGGATGGGGGAGCGGGCTGGTGCGGCGACATTGCATAAGCAATGTTCTGACAATAAATTTCCCCATGGCGATTTGGAGGACCGAGGAGCCTTTGGACCAACCGACCGACCCTTTGAAGGACACCGAGTCCAGCCTTACCGCTGCTCGACGCGGTGGATCGCTGACGCGGCGGATGATCGGGATTGCGTCGATCTGGATTGTCGTGTTGCTGGCGATTGGCGGGTTCGCGCTGGACCGGGTGCTGACCCAGGCCTTTACGCGCAATTTTGACGAGCGGCTCGAATATGTCCTCTCCGCAATGATCGTGTCGGCTGAGCTGGATCAGGATGGCGAAATCCGCTTTGTCCGCCAGCCCGCCGATCAGCGCTTTCTTGAACCCTATTCCGGTTTTTACTGGCAGGTGTCCGGCGGTGGGCGCGAGGCGTTTCGCTCGCGCTCGCTCTGGGATCGGGCGCTGCCGGTTGGCGCGATGCACGAAGATACCGCAATTCACAGCTATAATGACGAGAGCTTTCCGGACGAGCCGCTGCGCATATTGGAGCGCGACGCGATGCTGCCCGAGGCCGATACGCCTTTCCGCTTTCAGGTGGCATCTTCGCGCGCGGTGCTCGACGAACAGATAGCTGAACTCAGGCGGACGCTGGTGCGTTCCTTTGCGCTGTTGGGGCTAGGTCTGATCGCGTTGGCTGCCTTGCAGGCGACCTTCGGGCTCCGACCGCTCCGCCGCGTGCGTGAGGCGATCACCGATGTCCGCACCGGGCGTCAGGCACGAGTCGACGAGACCCTGCCGCGTGAGATTGAGCCGCTCGTCGCGGAACTCAACAACCTGCTCGACCATAATGAGCGCCAGGCCGAAGAAGCGCGCCGCCATGCCGGCAATCTTGCCCACGCGCTTAAAACGCCGCTCACCGTGATTCAGAATGAAGCGGATGCAGGGAGCGCTGATCTGCCCAAAACGGTGCTTCGCGAGGCGCGGGTCATGCGCCGTCAGGTCGATCACCATCTCGCCCGCGCCCGCGCAGTGGGGCGGCGCGGTGCAGGCCAGTCGCGGACAACGGTCTGGCCCGCGCTTGAGTCGGTCGAACGCGCCGTCCGTCATCTGCATGGCAGTACCACTATCGATATAGCCGGGGCCAAGGATGCGATAGTCGGCGTCGAGCGGCAGGATCTGGACGAACTGCTCGGCAACCTTATCGAAAACGCCGCAAAATATGGCGGCGGGCGAGTGTTCGTGACGGTTGAGAAGCGGGCATCGGAGAGTGATGATGCGCCGGGCTTTGTTGATATCCTGATTGAGGATGACGGGCCGGGCATTCCCGAAGCCGAGCGCGCCGATATTTTTGGACGCGGCGCGCGGCTGGATACGAACAAGCCCGGCACCGGCCTCGGCCTCGCCATTGTCCGCGATGTCGCCGAAATTTACGGCGGTTCGGTGGCGCTGGAGGCCAGCGAAGATCTGGGCGGATTGCTGGTGCGATTGAGCCTGCCGGCGGCGGGCTGATTGGCTTGCGCCGTATTTTCGGATGCCATGACTTCGCAGCCAAATTAGGGGGGCGCCGATGAGACGGTCCGCAAAGATACTGATGGCGATGGGCGTCCTGATTGCTCAGGTCACCACCTCAACGGAGGGTGTCGCGCAGCCGGTTTGGGCTGATCCCGCGTTTCGGACCGTGCAAGCGGAAGCACTGGAGATGCTTGATCGCCGCGCCGGGGATCTCGCTGCGAAGGACCAGCTATCGGGCGTGATGCTGATCGAAACGAATGGTGAAGTCGTTTATCTTGACCATTGGGGGCTTGCGGATCGCGGGACAGATCTTCCCGTCACGCTGAACACGCGCTTTCGGCTCGGATCGAGTGGCAAGATGTTCACCGCTGTCGCTATTCTCCAACTCGTTGAAGCAGGGCGGCTGTCGCTTGACGGCACGGTTGGCGATTATCTCCCCGACTATCCCAATCATAGCATCGCCGATCAGGTGACCATTCGGCAAATGCTGACGCACACGGGCGGGACGGGCGATATTTTCACGCCGGACTATGAGGCAGCACGTGAACAGATCCGAACACTCGCCGATTATGTGTCCCTATTCGGCGCGCGCGGCACGATGTTCGAGCCAGGTTCGCAATCGGGCTATTCCAATTATGGCTTCGTGCTGCTGGGCCGGATCGTCGAAGCCGTATCGGGGCAGAGTTTCTATGAGTATTTGCGCGGCCATATCTTCGAACCGGCCGGGATGAATGACACGGGCGCGCTGCCTGAAAAGACGGCCATGCCGCAGCGCGCAACCGGATATATGCGTGAGACTGACCGCTGGGTGCCTGCAACCGACACTTTCCCCTATCGCGGTTCGCCAGCGGGCGGGGGGTATTCCACCGTTTTCGATCTGTTGCGCTTCGCGCACGCCTTGCAGGACGGCACATTATTGTCTCCTGCCATGTTCACCGCAGCCACGAGCCCGCAAAATCCGGATGGCTGGTATGGCTATGGTTTCGTGACGGCGGGCGAAGGATCAGC
>CAJQMX010000283.1 GCA_905479515.1 uncultured Parasphingopyxis sp. | reverse complement strand
CTTCTCCAGCTTCGACAAGTCCGACACATTGGATGCGGGCGTTCAGGGTTTCAGCGGCGGTTTCAATCTGGCGCCGAGACCGGGGAGGCGCGGCGAAGAGCAGTTGGTAATCGTCTCCTGCCGTTGCGGCTGCTATCGAGGCCGCCCGCGTATCGCCCGCCACGCTGACATAGGCAGCCGACAGCGGCACATCGATACTTTCAATGACAATCGCCACTTTGCTAGCTGCCGCCATCCGCTGCGCATCGATCAACAGGCCGTCCGACACATCCATCATTGCCGAAACCAGCGGCGCCAGTTTCTGGCCGAGCTCGATCTGTGGGAAAGGGCGGCGATAGGCTTGCAGCAATTCCTGCGGCCCCTCCAGATCGCCTTTGGCAATCGCCAGGCCAAGTCGTGCATCGCCCAATGTTCCACTAACCCACAGATCGTCGCCCGGAGAGGCCCCGTCGCGGCTTGGCACGAATTCCGCTTCGCCGATCGCCGTCATTCCGAAGTGCCGGGCCGATCCTTCTGGCGCGCGTACCGTGTCTCCGCCGATCAGCGGGCACCCATATTTGTTCAATGCCTCTCCCAAACCGGTCGCAAACCGCGCATCCCAGTCGGGATCACGGGACAGGCTGTAGGACATTAATACAGCTGTCGGTGTTGCGCCTTTGGCAGCAAGATCGGAAAAATTGGCGGCGACCAGTTTCCAGCCGATATCTTCTGGCGGGTCACTCGGAAGGAAGTGCACATTTTCGACAATCACGTCATGGGTCAGCACCAGCGTGCGCCCAGCATGGATGAGGGTCGCCGCATCGTCAGTCAGGCCGCGGGCCGCCGGGTGGGTTGCATAAGCGCGCAGCTGATCGATAAAGGCCGATTCGCTTGTCATGCGCGATTGGCTAGCAGAAAAATTGCCTTTAGATCTTTAAATCCGCCGGGCGGCTTGGGGACAGAATTCAGCCGCGAACATCCTTGGCGATGGCGTCGAGCAGGCCGTTGACAAAGCCTTTTTCGCGCTTGTCGTAAAAGGCATCGGCCACATCGATATACTCGCCGATAATCGCCGCAACCGGCACATCGGGCCGGGCCAGCAATTCATAGGTTCCAGCGCGCAATATCTGCTTTTGTGGACGGTCAAGCCGTTCAAGCGACCAGCCCTTGGCCAGCTTGCCCTCGATCAGCGCATCGATTTCCGCGCGCCTTTTGTTGATCCCCGAAACCACATCGTCGAAAAAATCGACTTCGGCTTCTTCGAATTTGACATCCTCGACGATCGCGCCAAGCCGGTAGTCATGGAATTCCTTGAGCAACCGGGCCAGCGGTGTGCCCTCCATTTCCTGCTGATAGAGCGCCTGAACAGCGGCCAGCCGGGCGGCGGACCGGGATTTGGAACGTTGGGTCATCAGGCTGTTTTCATCCGTAACTGGCCAAGGAAATCGCGTTTGCCGATGGGAACACCTTCGGCGCGCAAAATGTCATAGGCCGTGGTTGCGTGGAAATAGAAATTGGGCTGCGCGAAAGAGAGCAGGAAATTCTCGGCCGTGAACGGAATGACCATTTCTCCGAAAGAGAATTGCATATCATTGCCAATAAAGGCTTCGACTTCGGCGGGGTCGATGGCCTCAAGCGCCGAGGTCGCGGCGGCAAGTTTGGCTTTCAGGCCCGCAAAATCCGCTGGCGGAGCTGAGAGATCGGGCGAATAATTGCCCGCACGCACGCCCTCGATCGCGCCGAGCGAATGTTCGGCAACCGCTTTCACCTGATAGGCAAAGGGCAGCATGTCTTCGATCAGCCTTGCCTCGGCCATATCGCCTTCCGACCGACCGGTGTCGGTGCAAAATTGTGCGGCCTTGTCGACAATACGCGAGACCGATCCGATAATCTGAAGATTGCCGGGGATGATGGCGTCGTACAGCGAAAAGCTCATGATCGTCTCCTGATGTTTTGTCATTGTCGTGGCAGTCGCATCGCGACCGACCGGGCATGGGCGGGCAGGCCTTCCGCTTCGGCCAGCCGCACGGCAGCCGGGCCAATGGCTTCGAGAGCCTGTTCGTTGCAGCGGAGAAAACTCGTTCGCTTCATGAAATCGAGCACCGAAAGCCCGGACGAAAAGCGCGCCCGGCGGCCGGTGGGTAATACATGATTGGGGCCGCCGACATAATCGCCAATCGCTTCCGGCGTCAGGCGGCCGAGAAAAACCGATCCGGCATGGCGGACCTGCGCAAACAAAGCATCAGGATCGGCCACCGCCAGTTCGAGATGCTCGGGGGCGAGCCGGTCCGACAGGGGAAGGGCGTCATCCAGTGTGTCGACGCAGATGATTGCGCCATTGGCCTCCCAGCTGGTGCGCGCCGTTTCGCCGGTTTCCAGCGTGCCGAGCTGCGCTTCAACGGCCTGCTCAACGGCATCGGCGAATTTTGCGCTGTCGGTAAACAGGATAGACTGGCTCGTCGGATCATGTTCGGCTTGGGACAGCAGATCGGCGGCGATCCATTCCGGATCATTGTCCTGATCGGCGATCACGACGATTTCGGAAGGGCCGGCAACCATGTCGATGCCGACGGTGCCGTATAGTTGGCGCTTGGCTTCGGCGACCCAGGCATTGCCGGGGCCGACAATCACATCGGCGCTGGGAATCGTGGCCGTGCCATAAGCGAGGGCGGCGATCGCCTGTGCTCCGCCGATCCGGTAAATCTCGCCGACACCGGCAATCTCGGCAGCGGCAAGGATCAACGGGTTCATCTCTCCGCCCGGAGTGGGTGTGACCATCACGATATGGTCCACGCCGGCGACCAGCGCGGGTATTGCATTCATCAGTAACGAGGAGGGATAGGCGGCCCGCCCACCCGGGACATAGAGCCCGGCCGTTTCAACCGCCGACCATCGAGACCCCGTTCTTACACCCGCATCATCGGTCGTTTCGCTGTTTTCGGGTTTTTGCTTGGTGTGGAAGGCGCGGATGCGTGATGCCGCCAATTCGAGGGCATCTCGCAGCTCGACATCCAAGCCTTCAAGGGCGGCAAGCCGTTGCTCTTTGGTTACGGACCACCCGGTGCCAGCCAAGTCGAATCCGTCAAATTTCCGCGTATATTCGGCAACCGCCTCATCGCCGCGCGCCCGGACATCCGCGATGATCGCCGCGACGTCGCGCGCGACATCGGTATCGGTTTCCCGCCGGGCCTCGACCAGCGCGGCAAAACGGGATTCGAAATCGCTATCCGAGGCGTTGAGCCTAAGCGGCATCGCCGCCGCCTACAATTTCACGGAACCGTTCCACCATGGGCCGGATTTCGGGCCGTGTTTTGAAGGCCGCCCGGTTGACGATGAGACGGGATGTGATTTCGCAGAGGATATCCACTTCAACAAGATTATTGGCTTTCAGCGTGCCGCCACTCGAAACCAGATCGACGATCCGCCGGGTCAGGCCCAGCGCCGGGGCAATCTCCATCGCCCCGTTCAGTTTGACGCATTCAGCCTGAATGCCCTTGGCCTCGAAATGGCGGCGCGTGAAATTGGGATATTTGGTTGCGATCCGGACATGGCTCCACTCGCTGATATCATCGCTCGCCGCGAGATCAGCCGGTTCGGCAACGGACAGTCGGCAATGGCCGATATCGAGATCAACCGGCGCGTAAATCTCCGAATAGCTATATTCTTCCAGCACGTCTGAGCCGACAATACCGACCTGCGCCGCCCCATGGGCGACAAAGGTTGCGACGTCGAACGCGCGGACCCGGATGATGTCGATATCCGGATTGTTCGTGCTGAAGCGCAGCGCGCGGCTGTCTTTATTGTGGAAATCCGCATCGGGTATGATTCCAGCCTCGGCGAGCAGCGGCAGCGCCTCGTCGAGGATACGTCCCTTTGGGATGGCGAAGATTATTGGATTGGCCATGGCGCGTGCGCTTTACTTGGGGCGGCCTCTGCGGGCAAGCTAGGACTATGAGTGATAAATTTTCAGATATTCGCACCGTCTTTCAGCGCCAGGCCGATTTTTGTAGGGGCAATGGCTCTCCTTTGACCGCAGATATCCTCGAAGCAATCGCCCGGCATCTTGATCCGGACGGGGCGGTTGGTGCGCATTTCCTTGCGATGGAGGGCAATCTGGAAGGTCCGGGCGAGGCAGTGGCCTTGCGTCTCACCGGCGGCCTGCACGCGCTTTCGCGCTCAGGCGGGGACCAGACTCTCGCGGCGGCCTATCGCGGCGAAGGCGATCTCGATGCAGCCGTCGCGGCGGCGCTGGAAGCCCATGACGCGGATCTCACGGAATGGCTCGATTCCCCGCCACAGACCAATGAACCGGCGCGGGCCGCGTATATCATGGCCGGGTTGATGGTTGCAGCTGATCGCTATCCCATGCCCATCGACTTGCTTGAAATCGGATCCAGCGCTGGCCTTGTCCTCAATCTCAACCGCTATCGTTATGATCTGGGAGGCGTTGGGGCGGGCGAACCGACCTCGCCGCTTCTGCTCGCGCCGCAATGGAACGGGGCGTCACCGCCGGCCAGCACGGTGGCCCTGATCGCC
Source organism: uncultured Parasphingopyxis sp. (assembly GCA_905479515.1). The sequence continues at coordinate 11,704 of CAJQMX010000283.1, read as the reverse complement.
CAGCGCGGCGTGGACCGCAATCCCGTCTATCTCAGTTCGCTGGCTGCTGCCGAAAAGCTGATCGCCTATATCTGGCCGGACCAGTCCGAACGCATCGAACGCGCTGAACAGGCGATTGCGCTGGCCCGGGCCTTTCCTCCACCGATCATTGCGGGCGAGGCCGGAGACTGGATCGAGCAACAATTGGCCGCGCCTCAGGCCGAGGGCGTGCTGCGCGTGTTGTTCCATACGATCACGCTCCAATATCTGCCTGACGACCAGAAACAGCGTTTCCACGCCGCCATCGCCGCCGCTGCCGAGCAAGCGACCGAGGACAGGCCATTTGGCTGGCTATCCTATGAATTCGATGATGCGAGAAAGGCGTTCGAGCTGCGTCTGAAGCTCTGGCCATCGGGGGAAGATCTGCATCTCGCCGACGGTCATCCGCACGGCGCTTCGGTGGATTGGTTGCTCTAGCAGGGCGGCGTTTTCGCAAGCCAGTCCGAAACTGCCGTGGTCACGGCGTCAGGCGCTTCCCAGGGCACAAAATGGCCCGCATCGATTTTCACCAGTGTCAGATCGTCGATTATGGCGTCCAGCCCTTCGATCTGGCCGGGGAGCAAGGCGGTGTCCTCCATGCCCCAGGTGACGAGCACGGGCATCGTCACACGCGGGAAAGGCGCGTCGAGAAAGGCAGGGCGCTCAACCTCTTCATCGGCTTCCGGCACGAAGATGGGCGATCCGCGATACCAGTTCAGCATCGCAATCGCCGCGCCGGGACGGGCCCAGTCTTCCAGCATGATATCCCGTTCTGAATCCTCAAGCGCCGGTGCGCGTTCCCAGTTCATCACTTTTCGCAGAAACGCCGCAAGGCCATGCTCTTCGACAAAGGCATCATTTTCCGGTTTGCGGAACTCGCGAATATAGGCCGAGGCGAGGCGCTGGTCGCGATCTTCGATCAGCCCTTTCTGGAACACCAGCGGATGGGGCGCATTGGCAATGATCAGCCGTTTGACCCGGTGAGGATTGCCGATGGCCGCGCCCCAGGCGATCGCCCCGCCCCAGTCATGCCCGGCCAGTGTAAAACCCTCAATATCGAGCGCATCAGCGAGAGCGATCACATCGCCGATCATCTTTTGCGGCTGGTAATTCTCTGCGCCTTCCGGCTTTTCCGATTTGGCAAAGCCGCGTTGATCCGGGGCGATGCAGAAATAGCGGTCCGACAGCGCGGCGATCTGATGGCGCCATGTGCGGTGCGATTCGGGAAAGCCGTGGAGGAAGATAATCGGCTCGCCATCGCGCGGCCCCGCGGTAGCAACATTCAGCGTGACGCCGGTTGGCAGCGCAATCTGCTGCTGATCAAATTGTGGGATGGCTTTTCTCCGGATAAATGTCAGGGCCTGCCGATCAGGGATAGCTCACCGTTTTGGGGTGTTCGGGAAAGGGGATGCGTTCGTCTGCATCACCCGGAACGAGTGAGAAATTCCCGGCTTCCCAGTCCTCGATAGCCTGTTGGATGCGCTCCTTGCGCGAGGAAACGAAGTTCCAATAGACGTGGCGCGGGGTGGTGAAGGCCTCGCCGCCGACCAGCATCAGCTGTGCGCCCGTGGCCGAAGTCAGTGTCGCCGCGCTGCCCGGTTTCAGAACATATAGCGTCTGGGGCTCAAGCGTGATGCCATCGAGCGCGGCATCGCCGCCTGTCATATACAGCGCGCGCTCATCCGCTTCGGGATCTATCGGGATGCTCCCGCCGGGTTCGAGCATGATGTCTGCATTGATCGTTCCGGCATAGGTCGTCACCGGTGCGGTCTCACCCCATAGCGAGCCCATGATGATGCGGGCTTTCGCGCCATCCGCAACGATGAGAGGAAGGTCGGCCTTGGCGACATGCTCAAAGGCAGGGTCCATCTCTTCCGCTGCATCGGGCAGGGCCAGCCATGTCTGGATCAGCTTGAGGCGGGTCTCGATCTCGCGATCGCCGGCCACGCTGCGCTCGGAATGGACGATGCCCTTGCCCGCCGTCATCAGGTTGACCGCGCCCGGCTCGATCACCTTTTCGGTGCCCAGCGAATCGCGATGCATGATCCGGCCATCCAGCAGATAGGAAACGGTGGCGAGGCCGATATGCGGATGCGGACGGACATCAATGCCATCGCCGGGACCAAAGATCGCCGGCCCGGCATCGTCGAAAAACACAAATGGGCCGACCATGGTGCGCCCTTTTGATGGCAGCGCGCGGTGCACCTTGAAGCTGCCAAGATCATGGCTGACGGGCGTTATGGTCTCGAGGATCGGGTCGGTCATCGTGATTTCCTGTTATTCGGGAACCTCGCTTGGTGCTTTCGCCCGGATCTGCATGGCATGGACGCGCTCCTGCATCAGATCTCCCAGCGCCTTGTTCACTGCGCGTTGCCGCTCGACCCGGTTCATATCCTCGAACTGCAGCGCGACGATTTCCACCGTGAAATGGCTTTCGCCGCTGCCGTCATCTCCGGCATGGCCGTGATGCTGGGCGCTGTCGTTGATGACACGCAAATGGATGGGACCGAGGGTCTCGGTGAGGCGTTTTTCAATTTCGGCCGCAACAGGGCCTTTCGATTCCTGGTTCATCGCTCCTATATAGACGGATTGCACGAAAGGAGCACCCTTGGCTTCGCACCCAAGACATGAAAAATTCCATGGCCGGATAGATGACAGTGAACGGATGTGTGATCATCCCGAATGCGCTGATCTGGGCGAATTTCGTGCGCCCAAAACCGGGCATCGCCGCGGCGGTTTTGATGGGCCGGGCGATTATCATTGGCTGTGCCTGGAGCATGTCCGTGAATTCAACGCCCAGTATGATTTTTTCGAAGGCATGGATCAGGACGAGATTTACAGCCAGCAACGGCCATGGTCCGGCTGGGATCGGGAAACCCGGTCCTTTGCCTCGAACGGTGCCAGCCCCACGCCGCGCTGGGCCGACTTTACTGACCCGCTGGATGCCATTGGGGCGCGGTTTCGCACGGGCGTGCGCATGCCCAGGGAAGATGGCAAGCCGCTCTCTGACCGTGATCGGGAAAATTTGCAGATTCTCGGGCTGAAGTCCGATGCCGACCGAAAAACGCTACGGCGCCGCTATGCTGCGCTGGTTCGCAAATATCATCCCGACAAAAATGGCGGGGACCGCAGCCATGAGAAGATGTTGCAGCGCGTTATCGACGCCTATACGCACCTCAAGGACAGTCCCGCCTTTTCCTGACTCGACCAGACACTAGGAAGTAGAATGAACAGCATTGAGAACACGCAGCCCGATAGCCGGGCCGACACGATCATGGCCGAACCGGACAAGATGGTGAAAGTGCGTGATCTGTTCGGCATCGATTCGGACATGGAAGTCCCCGCCTTCAGCGAGGCAGACGAGCGCGTGCCCGATCGCGATGAAAGCTATGTTTTCGATCCGGATACGACGATCGCCATTGCTGCCGGCTTCGCCTTCAATCGCCGCGTGATGATCCAGGGCTATCACGGCACGGGCAAATCGACGCATATCGAGCAGGTTGCCTCGCGCCTCAACTGGCCGTGCATCCGGATCAATCTCGATAGCCATATCAGCCGGATCGATCTGGTCGGCCGCGATGCCATCGTGCTGCGCGATGGCCAGCAGGTTACCGAGTTCCGTGAAGGGCTGCTGCCCTGGGCGCTGCAGACTCCCACGGCTCTGGTGTTTGACGAATATGACGCGGGCCGCCCCGATGTGATGTTTGTGATCCAGCGTGTGCTGGAAGCGGACGGCAAGCTCACCCTTCTCGATCAGAACCGCGTGATCCGCCCGAACCCCTATTTCCGGCTGTTCGCAACATCGAACACCGTCGGGCTGGGCGATACGACGGGCCTTTATCATGGCACGCAGCAGATCAACCAGGGCCAGATGGATCGCTGGAACATTGTCGTTACATTGAACTATCTGCCCGCTGCGACCGAGGCAAAGATCGTTCTTTCGAAGAATGACGAATTCGACACCGAAACGGGCCACAAGACAGTGGAAGACATGGTCAAGGTTGCCGAGCTCACCCGTCAGGGCTTTATGGCTGGCGATATTTCGACCGTGATGAGCCCGCGCACCGTGATCACCTGGGCCCAGAACGCGACAATCTTCGGCGATATCGGCTTCGCCTTCCGCCTCTCCTTCCTCAACAAATGCGATGAAGCGGAACGGTCGCTCGTTGCCGAATATTATCAGCGCGTCTTTGGCACGGACTTGCCAGAGAGCGTTGTGGGGCAGTCGGATTAATTTTGGATGGGGTCAGGGCTTCGAGGAGAAAATTCTGTTACGATCACCATGCCCGCCCACACCCAAAGTGTTGGCATCAGTTTATCAGGTACTTCAAAATCAAAAGCCCCGGCGTGTTCCGCTCCGTACCAAAACGCCCCCAGCACTGTTGTGAGCAGGAGCGCGTTCCACAGCGGGCGATGGGAATAGGAAACGTACAAAATGGCGATGACAACGGTCGAAGTCAGCAGGAGAAGGATCATATAATCGCCTCGGCCCATTTCTTCGACGCCACCAAGGCTAACACCGATCACAGCGCCAAAGAAAATATTGAGCGCATTGATTGCAGCCCGATACTCGCTTTCAGTAGGTTTGAACGGATCGCCGATGCCTCGTAAACGATCAACTGTCGCTTTTACTTTTTTCATGGTTGCAGCGATAATCCAATTATGATGGCAAGCAAATCGCAATATGACTGATCCCAATCCTCTCGACGAACTGAAAGCGGCGCTCTCCGGCGCTGCTCGCGCTATGGCGGAGGATCCGGAGGTGGAGCTTGCTTTCACCGCCGATATTCCGATCTCCAATGGCCGCCATATCAAGGTGCCGATGCCCTCACGCGCGCTCCCGCCCGATCAGGTGGCCGAGGCACGGGGTTTTGCCGACGCGGCGGCCTTGATGCTGCGTTTTCATGACGATGCCGTTCATGCGTCTGCACAGCCGGGGGATGCGATTGCGCGGTCGGCTTTCGATGCGGTTGAAAAGGCGCGGGTCGAGGCACTGGGCGCAAGGCGCTATGCCGGTGTTCGCGCCAACCTTGCCGAAGCGCTTGATACGCGGCTCAAATCTGATCCGATATCCAAGGCGCGCAACCGCGATGAAGTGCCTCTCGCTTCAGCCATCGCGCTTATGGTGCGCGAACGGCTGACCGGAGAAGCCGCGCCCGAGCGCGCCCGGCCCGGTCTCGATCTCGTCCGCGACTGGATTGAGGAGAAGGGCGGGGCCGATCTCGATGCACTTGAAATGCTGCTCGACGATCAACGCGGCTTTGCCGAGCTCACGACGCGTTTGCTTGAGGACCTTGAGCTTATCGACGGCGATCTCCAGCCGGATGAAGGCGATGAAGGCGGCGAAGAAGATGAGGGTGAAGACCCGGACGAGAATGACGATAGCGACGATCAGGAAGATGGCGATGCCGGGGCCGAGTCCCAGGCCGATGCGCGCGCCGAAGACACTGACGAGGCAGGAGAAGACGGCGAAGGCGATTCGCTGGACGATGAGTTTGGCGACATGGACGGCGATCCGATGGATGACGGCGAGGATGGGATGCTCCCCGTCCGCCCGAACCGACCGTTCAGCGAGCTGACGCCGCAGTTCAATTACACGGCCTTCACGACTCAATATGATGAAGAGATCGCCGCCACTGAATTGTGCGACGAGGAGGAACTCACCCGTCTGCGCGCCTATCTGGACCAGCAGCTTGTCCATCTGCAGGGCGCGGTCACCAAGCTTGCGAACCGGCTGCAACGCAAGCTGATGGCGCAGCAGCTGCGCTCCTGGGATTTCGATCAGGAAGAGGGCACGCTGGATGCCGCGCGGCTTTCGCGGGTCATCGTCAATCCCGCCCATTCCCTCTCCTACAAGATTGAGCGCGATACCGAGTTCCGCGATACGGTCGTCACCCTGCTGATCGACAATTCCGGGTCGATGCGCGGGCGGCCGATTTCGATTGCCGCCATCTCTGCCGATATCATGGCGCGGACCTTGGAGCGGGTTGGCGTGAAGACCGAGATTTTGGGATTCACGACTCGCGCCTGGAAAGGCGGACAGGCGCGGGAGCAATGGCTGGCCGACGGTCGGCCCGCAAATCCGGGCAGGCTCAACGATCTGCGCCACATCATCTACAAACAGGCCGATGAGCCTTGGCGCCGGGCGCGCAAGAGCCTGGGCCTGATGATGCGGGAAGGGCTGCTCAAGGAGAATATCGACGGCGAGGCCCTGTTATGGGCGCATCACCGGTTGATGGGCCGGTCCGAGGAGCGGCGGGTGCTGATGGTGATCTCAGACGGTGCGCCGGTCGACGATTCGACGCTGTCCGTGAACTCGGGCAGCTATCTCGAAAAGCATCTGCGGCAGGTCATCGCCTGGATTGAAACCCGGTCACCGGTTGAGCTGTGTGCCATCGGCATCGGTCATGACGTGACCCGCTATTATGAGCGGGCCGTGACCATCATGGATGCCGAACAATTGGGCGGGACGATGGTCGAGCAACTGGCTGGGCTGTTTGACGAGGCGTCGAAATAACCCACTTGCAATGTTGGAAAAGGTTTGGCTTCATGCAGGTCGACCGGTTCATGCGTCGGGGCGCTGCAGGCAGCGGGCGGCAGGCTGTCTCAGTGTCCACTATGTAAACTTTGGGCAACTTTGTTGCGTCAAATCTAATTCGGGGGTCGGCGCAGATACGCGCACCGACCCCCTCATCCTCGATACGCTACGCGAGGACTAGACTGTGTAATTTGTGTTGGGCTTTAGCAGTCGCGGTCGATTGCCCGGCCTGCCAGAGCGCCGGCTACACCGCCGATGATCGTGCCTGCGGCCCGGTCTCCGCCACCGCGGCGACCACGATTGTCACCGGCAATTTCACGGCCGAGTAGCGCGCCGGCGATACCGCCGATGATCGTTCCGCCGGTTCCGCTGTCACGGCACCGTCCACGATAGTTTCTGCGGGCATCGCGCCGGGCATAGCGACGATTGTCACGCCGGGCGTCGCGGCGATCATAGCCGCGCCGACCTTCATAATAGTCACCGCGCCGATAGTCGCGCCGATCATTATACTGGCTCTCATAATAGCGGCCATCATAATAGCCATTGTTGCTGTGGCGGTCGCCTGCATGCGCCGCTGCGGGGACCAGCATCATGCTGGCCAGGGCTGCCGAGGCCGCCAATGTGATTTTCTTCAATGCCATCTCGATATCTCCCAAGCGTCTGCAATACCCTATCAAATCTGGTGTGATGGAGGCCCGGTTCGGGGTCTTCCCGCCAACACAATCTCCTTATGGCAATGGTTAGCGGAACCTTGTCTGAACGACGCTGTTGTCTGTCGTTCAGCTTGCGGCGTGTTTCGGCTGTCCGCGCTGATATGCCGATGATAGAAGGCGGGCGATGTTCCGTCGTATCGCTGCCTCTGTGCTGATCCTGCTTGTCACGGGTTCGACCCTGATCCTTTCCGGAGGGCAGGGGGTGGCGACCGATCGGCCGTTCGCAATTTATGCCGAGCCGGTGCTGCTCGACAGCGCGGACCCTGCACGCCGCGATATTGGCGGGCTCCATTTCCTCGGCGGCTGGGTGCTGACCAGCGACGATCCCGAATTTGGAGGCATCTCCGCCATGGTGCTGGATGGCGATGGCTTTGTTGCGATTAGCGATGCGGGAGGACTGTTTCGTTTTGCGCTGAATGGTGAAGGCGTGATCACGCGGGCCGATATTGCCCAGCTATCGGCAGGGCCGATCCCGGATGATGGCGGTGAGGTGCGCAAGCAGGACCGGGATGCCGAGGGGCTTGCCCATGATCCGGGAACCGGCCGCTATTGGGTTGCCTTTGAACGGGCGAACGGTTTTTGGCGGTTCGATTCGGCCTTTGACCGGTCTGAGGCCAATATTGCGCCCGAAGAGATGGAAGACTGGCCAGCGAATGGCGGCCCAGAAGCCATGGTCCGGCTGGCAGATGGCCGGTTCCTGGTTTTCTCCGAAGCGGGAGATGGGCCGGGCGATTCGCGTGAAGTGTTGCTGTTCTCGGGCGATCCGGTTGAGGCTGGCCCTCCGCCGCTGCGTCTCGGCTACCGGCCGCCAGGCGAGCATCGGATTACCGATGCTGCCCTATTGCCTGATGGACGGCTGTTGGTGCTCAATCGCGATTTCAGCATATTTGCGGGTGTGTCGGTGATCGTATCAATCGTCTCGCTCGACACATTGGCGGCGGGCACGATTCTCGAGGGGGACATCGTTGCCCGGCTCGATCCGCCTGTTACGATCGACAATATGGAAGCGCTGGCTGTCGAAGAGCGCAATGGCCGCACAATCATCTGGATGGCATCAGACGATAATTTCAATCCGCTGCAGCGGACATTGCTGCTGCAGTTCGAATTGCTTGATCGGCGTTAATCCGGGCAGGCCGGAGACAGGCGATTAGGCGGCTTGTTTGCCGGCGATCTCGCGCTTTACCTTGCGGGCATTGGCGCTGAGCTTGTCATCAGCCGTTTTCAGAAGCCAGTTGTCGAGGCCGCCAACATGCTCAACCGAACGCAAACCGTTGGTCGACACGCGGAACTTGAAGCTCCGTTCGAGTGCTTCGGACATCAGGGTCACATTCTGCAGATTCGGCAGAAATGTCTTCTTGGTCCTGTTGTTGGCGTGGGAAACATTGTTTCCCACCATCCGGCCTTTGCCGGTCAGCTCGCAAATACGCGACATAATCTTTGGTCCTGAAATCTCGGGGTTGCCCGGAAAGCGGGGCAAATACCCCGATCATGTGCTTTCGTCAACCGGGGCAATGGCAGTTTGGCATAGTGATTGGCGGAAAAGAGGATCGTGGACGCTTCATAATCGGCTTGTTTATCGGCCCGGCCAAGGGCTAGGCGAAACCATGGCCTTCCCGCTGCCCCTTCCCATGCAACGCGCGCTCGCATTGGCCGAGCAGGCGGCGAAGGCGTCAGAAGTGCCTGTTGGTGCCGTTATCATGCACGGCGAGCGCCAGATTGCAGAAGCCGCCAACGGGATGCGGGCGAGCGGTGATCCCACCGATCATGCCGAAATGCGGGTGATTCGCGCGGCGCTTGAGGTGCTGGGCACAGGGCGGCTTGAAGGGTGCGACCTCTGGGTTACGTTGGAACCCTGCGCGATGTGCGCTGGCGCTATCGCGCATGCCCGGATCGACCGGCTTTATTTTGCAGCGCCCGATCCCAAAGGCGGGGCGGTCGAGCATGGGCCGCGATTCTTTGGTCAGCCAACCTGTCATCATCGACCGGAAATCTATTCGGGTATGGGGCAGGAGCGATCCGCAGCATTGTTGACGAATTTTTTCCGCGAACGGCGAGACTGAAAGGGGCGCCCGGTGTTCGCCGGACGCCCCTTTCGTGGCAGTGTGATTGAAGCGTTAAGCCTGAAATCAATATCCCGCTGCGTTCACATCCTGCTGCGTGATGGGGACAATACGAATCTCGACCCGGCGATTCTGTTGCTTGCCCGCGGCCGTCGCATTGCTTGCAATCGGCTGACTCTCACCGAAGCCTTCCGTTGCGATTCGTGCGCGATTGACGCCGCGGCTGGCAAGATAACTGGATACCGATTGCGCGCGCCGGTTGGAAAGATCGAGATTATAGGCGTCCGAACCATCTGAATCGGTATGGCCGTAAACATCGATATAGGTTTCAGGATAGCTGTTGAGCGTTTGGGCGATATCGTCCAGTGTGGCACGGAACTGGGGTCGGACGGTGCTGGAATTGGTATCGAATTCGGCAACCGAACCCGGCATCTGCAAATACAGATTGTCTCCGTCGCGAATCACCGTGGTGTCGGTTCCAGCGGTAGCCTGTTCCAGATCACGCTGCTGGCGATCCATATAGGTGCCGAGAGCGCCGCCGGCGACTGCACCAATGCCTGCGCCGATAATGCGTTCGGTTCGATCGTTCCGGCCGCCAACCAGATCACCGATCAGATAACCGCCAAGTGCACCTACGACGCCGCCAATGGCGCCCGTCGTCGAGACGCGCTGGTTTCCGGTTTCCGGATTGGTTACGCAAGCGCTCGTTCCGAGCAATGTAATGATGGCCGATCCGGCCAAAAGCCCCTTGGAAATCTTCATTATTCGTTCCTCCATGCAGATACTATAATTGTACAACTGACGTAGGACGGTGCTTGTTCCCAATTTATCGTGAACAGAAGCTGATCATGCGCTTGTCCCGATGATCAAAAGCGGGCAAATGGGGAGCAACCCCAATCATGCCACCCGACTTATCCCCCTTCCCCTGGTTCGACCTTTGCATCATTCTTGCATTGGTCATGCTGAATGGCGTCTTCGCGATGTCTGAGCTCGCCATCGTATCGTCACGTCGGGCGCGGTTGCAGGCGATGGCGAAAGATGGCCGCTCCGGTGCGCAGACAGCGCTTGATCTGGCAGGTGATCCCGGGCGTTTCCTGTCGACCGTACAGATCGGTATCACCCTGATCGGCATCCTTGCGGGCGCCTATTCGGGGGCAAGCCTTGGCGGGCCTGTCGGGGATCGTCTGGCCCTGGTCGGCGTTGAGCCTGGATTGGCGCAGACACTGGGCTTTGCCTTGGTGATTGTCCTGACGACCTATGCCTCGCTCGTCATTGGAGAACTTGTTCCCAAGCAGCTGGCTCTGCGCAACCCCGAACGGGTAGCGGTGGTTGTCGCGCTTCCAATGCGCTGGCTTGCCGTGTTTACCGCGCCTCTCGTCTGGTTGATGGACCGGACCAGCGCGCTGATCTTCCGTTTGATGCGGCTGAGCCGCAATCCGCAATCGCGCGTTACTGCTGAAGAGCTGCACATGCTGGTTGCCGAGGCGACCAAGTCCGGCGTGATCGAGGAAAGCGAGCGGGCGATTATCTCGGGCGTTGTCCGGCTGGCGGATCGCCCCGTACGCGAGGTGATGACGCCACGGACCGAGGTTGACTGGATCGAAGCTTCATCGAGCCCCAATGAAATCCGCGAAGCCCTGCTTTCAACACCGCATACCAGACTTCCCGTGGCGGAAGGCTCAGTCGACGAGATTATCGGTGTCGTCCAGGCGCGCGATATTGTCTCGGCGCTGTTTGAGGGGCGTTCGCTCGATTTGCGGGAGCTGATGCGCGACGCGCCGATTGTGCCTGATCAGGTGGACGCGATGGACGCGCTGGAGGCGCTGCGCGAATCGGACGTGCCGATGGCGCTGGTGCATGACGAATATGGGCATTTCGAAGGGATCATGACGCCGCTCGACCTGCTGATCGCGATTACCGGCGAATTCGTATCCGATCAGGAAGTCGGCACCGATCCCGCCTTTGTCGAGCGTTCAGACGGCAGCTGGCTATTCTCGGGCTCCTTTTCAGCCGATAATATGGCGGAAAAAGTGGGGATCGATCTGCCGGATGACCGCGATTATGCCACAGTGGCAGGCTTTGCGCTGTCCGTATTCAAGCGTCTGCCGACAACCGGCGAGCTGTTTGAAAGGGATGGCTGGCACTTCGAGGTCGTCGACATGGATGGCCGCAAGATCGATAAGCTGCTCGCTCAGCGATCCAAAACTGCCGATTCGGACGATTGAGTCCAACCTTTTGAACTCGGCGAGACTTGAAACACGGCAATTGATGTATTATCTCTATAATACACCTAGTGGAGAATGCTCGTGTTAAAGATCATCCTGTCTATCATCGCCGCAATTGTTCTGCTGGTTATTGCCGTGAAGGTCTTCACC
>CAJQMX010000282.1 GCA_905479515.1 uncultured Parasphingopyxis sp. | reverse complement strand
GGTGGAGACGATTGAGGATTTTCATCGTTGGAAAGCGATCGATCATCATGTCGCAGAAGAGGCAGTTAAAGTTGTCGAGACTCTAATGAACTCGGCAAGTCCGTCTTCGCACTACAATAATTATCCGTTGCAGCGCTTCTGGAGGGATATCCATGTCGCAAGCCGCCATCCATTCCTCGAGATCGACAGCAGTTTGCAGGCCTTTGCCCGTCATGAACTTGGTATGCCGCGCAATATCGAAATGATGTTTGGCTGATCGGCTGGATCGCTTGCAAACCTTCGGAGCCTGCCGTTTTTGAGAAGTAAAAAGGATATGTCGATGGATGGAATCGAGGGCAGGACTGCCATTGTAACGGGCGGTGCGCGCAGCATCGGTGAGGCTGTCGTCCGGGCATTTGTATCCGAGGGTGCGTCGGTCTGCATTGTCGACGTTCTCGACAAGGAAGGCGAGGCATTGTCCGCTGAACTGGGCGACAAGGTTCACTTCGTGCGGACTGACCTTCAGTCCGACGACGACATTCAAGCCAGCATCGATGCTGCGGTTGAGCGGTTCGGCGGAATCGATTTCCTGGTGAACGCTGCGGCAATCTATCTCGACAAGGGGATGGCCAGCACACGTGCGCAATGGACGGAAACTTTCGACGTCAATCTGTTCGGCGGAGTCATGATGCTGAGGGCTGCCCATCCGCATCTCGCGGCATCGGACGTCGGCGCGGTAGTGAATTTCAGCAGCAACAGCGGCAATGTCGCTGAGGCGGGGCGGTGGCTCTATCCGGCCACCAAGGCCGCGATTCAACAGGTTACACGGTCTGCAGCGGTCGATGTTGCGAAGGATGGGATCCGCGTGAATGCTGTCGTGCCGGGGATGACATGGTCGGTGCCGCTTCAGGCCATCGCGGATGCGAATCCCGGGGCAGTAGAGGGCTTGGCGCAGCAGGTGCAGATGATCCGCCGTCCCGTTCATGCTGAAGAGGTGGCACGCGGGGTTTTGTTTCTCTGCTCTTCGGATGCAACGGGCATTACCGGCGGCATGCTACCGATAGATGGCGGCAGCGGCGCACTGGGTGGGCTCGGCACCATGGAACTCGTCCCGGAATAAGTACCCGATCGGGGGCGATACGCCCTCGATATCAAAGGCTCGCGCAATCCGGCCTCATTGAATTTCTCCGCGTTTCTATGCTGTTGCCATGTGAGGCTAGAGCCTGCGCCTGAAGCGTAGGTCGGCCCAATTCTCCCCATTAAGAATCGAACCACCATCTGCGTCGCGGCAGATGGGATGGCGAGGAGGCCTAGGCTATGACTGACCCTATCATTGCAGCGAGACGCTTTAGTCTGGGTGAACTGCCGCGCCGAAGCGCTGCCCGAACACCGCATAAATCGGCGATTGTCTGCGGTGATGCGCAATATGATTATGCAGCCTTTGATGGCCTGTGCGCGAATATCGCCGAAGGGCTGGCCAACTGGGGCATCGAACCGGGTGACCGTGTGGCAATCCTTGCGCGCAATTCGCATGCTTATGCAGCATTGCGCTTCGCTGTCGCACGGATTGGGGCCGTGTTCGTGCCAGTTAATTTCATGCTCAAGCCCAGTGAGATCGCATATATTCTGAAGCATTCCGGGGCGCGTATGCTGTTCGTCGATGCCGGGTGCGCGCCTTATGGCCGCGAAGCCGCAGCGATGGAAACCGCTGTCGAGATTGTCGCTGGGCTGCCTGGAGAGACTGAAGGGGCGCCTGAAGCAGAGCTCCAATATGGTTCTCTCGCCGAAACAACCGCGAGAGGAACTGAGTTTCCGGTCGTGGATGCGCGATCACTGGCCCAGATTATCTATACCAGCGGAACGGAATCGGCCCCGAAGGGCGCAATGCTCACCCATGAAGCTGTCATGTGGGAATATGTGACCTGTCTTGTTGACGGTGAAATGAGCTCCGACGATCTGATGCTTCACGCGCTCCCGCTTTATCATTGCGCGCAGCTTGATGCATTTCTGGGGCCTGCGATCTTTGTCGGTGCTTCCAACATCATCACCGCTGATCCTTCGCCAGATAATCTGCTGGCGCTGATTGAGCAGCATGGCATCACATCGTTCTTCGCGCCTCCGACCGTTTGGATAGGCATGCTGCGTTCGCCCCGCTTTGCGCGCACCGATCTCTCTTCGATGCGCAAGGGCTATTATGGTGCATCGATAATGCCAGTTGAGGTGCTGCGAGAGCTGCAACAGGTGCTGCCTCAGGTCCGGCTGTTCAATCTCTACGGCCAGACGGAAATTGCGCCGGTCGCGACTGTGCTCGGGCCTGATGAGCAGTTGAGCCGTGCCGGTTCCGCCGGGCTCGCGGCACTCAATGTGGAAACGCGCGTTGTTGATGAGGATATGGGCGATGTCGCGCCGGATGAGATCGGTGAGGTCGTGCATCGCTCGCCCCAGCTGATGATCGGCTATTATAATGATGAGGAACGTACGGCGGAGGCATTTCGCGGCGGCTGGTTCCACAGCGGCGATCTCGCGACGCGCGACGCAGACGGGTATATCACTATCGTCGATCGCAAGAAGGACATGATCAACACTGGCGGCGAGAATGTTGCCAGCCGCGAAGTCGAAGAGGCGCTCTATCTCCTCGACGGCGTGGAGGAGGTTGCAGTGATCGGTGTCCCCCATCCGACCTGGGTGGAAGCCGTGGCCGCTATCGTGGTCTGCAAGTCCGGTGCCGATCTGTCCGCTGATGGGCTTATCGAACACTGCCGAAGCCATCTGGCGCATTTCAAATGCCCGAAGCAGGTCGCCTTTGTCGATGAACTTCCGAAAAATCCGAGCGGCAAGATCATGAAGCGCGCGCTGCGTGAGCAGTATCTCGATCTGTGCGCGTGATCGGTCCTTTGTCTTTCGATCATCCGATACAATTGATTCAACTGGAGAATATTCGTGACTGACAAATCGCCAATACCCGAAGGGAAGTTTTTTACGTCCAGTGCAGGGCTACGCATTCATTACCATGAAGTCGGTCAGCCAAGTGCGGCAAAGCCGAGTGTTCTGATGCTGCATGGCAGCGGCCCGGGGGCAAGTGGCTACAGCAACTTCAAAGACAATTTCCCGCATCTCGAAGAGCATGGCTATCATGTCGTTGTCCCGGATTATGTCGGTTATGGCCTCTCCTCGAAACCCGATGATTTCATCTACCGGGTTGAGAATCAGGTGGCGATTTTGCGGGAATTGCTTGCCCATTGCGGCGTCAACAAAGTCTCCATTGTCGGTAACTCGCTGGGCGGCTGGATGGCATTCCATCATGCCATCAACCATCCGGACGAAGTGGCCAAGTTGATCGTGATGGCGCCCGCGGGAATGGAGCCACCTGAAAAATTCCTGCCCGAGATGGAGGGGCTGAGCGAGATGTTCCGGATCCCGCTGGGGCGCGATTTCAGCATTGAATCAATGCGCAAATTGTTCAGTCTGTTTGTCTTCGATTCCGCCGACACACCCGATATCGTACTCGAAGAGCGGCTCGAGATCGCACGTCAACAACCGGTTGAAGTCTTTCAGACATTGGGCGGTGAGCCGGTCGTGCCGCGCCTTGCGGAGCTCAAGATTCCGGTGCTCGCCCTTTGGGGAACGCGGGACAAGTTCGTGCCCTATCGGCACTCGCAATATCTGCTCGACAATATTGCCGATTGCCAGCTCGTGACTTCGAACCGTACGGGCCACTGGTTCATGATCGAGCAGCCTGAACTGTTCAATCGCGAGTGCCTCGCCTTTTTGAACGCATGACATGATCATGAAAGGCATCACCGAGTGTTGTTTGCGATTTCCGGGCCGGGGTCGGGGAGGTCCCGGTCCGGATCCTGATCGATTCTCTTGCACCGGAGGAAGGATCGCATGATCGACCCTTTCGAGTTTCGGGATGTCCTGTCCTGCTATCCTACCGGGGTCTGCGCAGTGACATCGACCGATGGGCAGGAGCCTTGCGGTATGGTGATCGGGTCATTCACGTCAATCTCTCTCAATCCCCCATTGGTCGGCTTCTTTCCGGCGAAAAGCTCCACCAGCTGGCCCAAGATTTCCGCGACAGGCCGCTTTTGTGTCAATGTCCTGTCGAGCAGCCAGCTCGACGGATGCAAGCATTTCGTGTCGCAAGGGGAAGACAAGTTTGCTGGACTTGCCCATCGCACCAGCCCGGCAGGCTTGCCGCTGCTCGATGATGCAATAGCCTGGCTCGATTGCGTGATTTCCGAGGTGCGCGAAATCGGTGATCATTTTCTCGTCGTCGCGACGGTCGAAGCGCTCGGCCGGACTGAGCGTGGCAGTCCGCTCGTTTTTGCAGACAGCAGCTATCACGATATCACCCCGATTGAATCGCAGGGCGTGCGCCACCGCGCGCCGGTGTTGCGGAGCGATTATCACTGATGATGGAAGCGAAGCGACATTCGGGAGAGAAGGGTAGAACAGGATCACAATTATTGCGCTCCGCCTTGTCGCCAATCGAGGAGATTGTCGATGAGGCCCGAAACGGCCGCATGGTTATTCTGGTCGATGATGAGGAGCGGGAAAATGAGGGAGACCTCGTAATTCCCGGGCAGATGGCAACACCCGATGCAATCAATTTCATGGCGACGCACGGCCGAGGGCTGATCTGCCTCGCCCTGACACGAGGCCGGTGCGAACATCTCGGGCTGGAACTGATGAGTCGCCAGAACGGCACCCGGCATGAAACTGCCTTCACCGTTTCAATCGAAGCTCGGGAAGATGTCACGACCGGGATTTCAGCGGGCGACCGCGCCCGTACCGTTTCTGTGGCAATTGATGCGAGCAAGGGCCGAAACGAAATCACAACGCCCGGTCATGTTTTTCCGCTGATCGGGCAGGATGGCGGCGTTCTTGTGCGGGCCGGCCATACCGAAGCTGGCATTGATATTGCGCGCCTTGCCGGGCTTAATCCGTCTGCTGTTATCTGCGAAATCATGAAAGATGATGGCACGATGGCGCGGCTCGATGATTGCCTGGATTTCGCGCGTAAACATCGACTGAAAATTGGAACGATCCGTGATCTGATAGCGTATCGGCGTCGGTACGACCATCTTGTCGAGCAGGTTGGCGCCGACGAATTCCATTCCGACTATGGTGGGGACTGGAAGATTCAGACCTTCCGGAACAAGATTGATGGCTCGGTGAATTTCGCCCTCATCAAAGGAAGGGTGGAACCGGATCGGCCTGTGCCCTGCCGCGTCCATGTCGCGTCGATCACGGCTGATCTTTTTGGCCAGACCGGGCATCGCAATCATCTGTTGCAGCGTTCGATGGCCGAGATCGGACGCGAGGGTGTCGGCGTAGTGCTCGTGCTCTTTCAACACGAAACCGATCCGTTTCGGGTGACCATAGGAGATATGGACGGTCGCGGGACTGACCTGCGCACATATGGCATAGGCGCGCAAATTCTCGCCGAACTCGGTGTGCGAGACATTGTGTTGCTGAGCAATTCGGAGCGTACCGTCGTGGCGTTGGAGGGATATGGCCTCAACATCACAGGCACGAGGCCGATCCCGGAAGTTTAGGGATACTGTATTGCGGTTTGCTGCCAGCAGCCTCGCTGGCGGTGTAGGACGGACCAATCTTCGCGAATAGCATATAGGGCATGAATTCACATTGCTCTCAGAGAAAATCGCCGGCACCGGTCGACCGGAAGCTCCTGCTGCATAGGTGGCTCAGAAACGGTCATTCGCAATATTTCCGGATGAGCAACTGACGATAATGACACGCAATAATTCCGATGTCGACACACCGATGGAAACGCTCATTCGGTTAACTGAACTCGCGGCGCTTGAGGAAGATGAGGGCATTTGTGTGGAACTGCCTGACCGTCCCGCCCTTGCGGTGTTTCTCCATGAGGGGGCGGTGCATGTCGTTGATGACCAGTGCACCCACGGCCCGGCATCGCTGTCTGAAGGATATTGCGATGATGGTGAAATTGAATGCCCGTTTCACATGGGGCGTTTCTGCCTGGCAACCGGCGAGGCGACATATGCGCCTTGTCATGAACCGATCGCGGTGCACCGGTCAAAGGTAATCGATGGCATCGTCTATCTGATCGATACCGACCGGAAGCAGGGTGCTCCTGCGGTGAATTTGGAGGCTGAATGATGACGCAACGGACTCTCGAAGAACGCGTGGATCGGCTCGAAGATATCGAGGCGATACGAAAGCTTGTCTTGCAATATGGCAGGGGCGCCGACCGCCAGAACGATCCGGATATAATGCGTACGTTGTTTGAGGATGAGTGTTCCTGGGAATCGCCGCAATTTGGGCGCTATGAAGGGTTGGATAACCTACTCGAAGCCATGTCCGGCAGTTCACGCGAATCGATCGTGTGGACGCTGCATTTCAACGTTGCGATCGACGTTGACCTCGACACTGCAGGCACCTCAGCCCGGTGCCGTTGGCACCTGTGGGAGCCGATGAAGATGCGCCAGCCCGGTGCCGAGGATGCAGAAACTTGGTTCGGTGCAACCTATGACACTCACTGTCGCAAACAGGGTGATGGCAGCTGGAAAATCGCCCGGCTGAGAATGGATGCCAAGCTGTTGGCAAAAGTCGGCGATGCCTGGCCCGGTGCCATTGGCGAAGCGCCCGCGGATGCAGGGTGAACAGGAGCGGGGTGATATGCGGATCAAAGAATATGGATCATGGGCACTGATTGCCGGAGGATCGGAAGGCATCGGAGCGAGTTTTGCCCGCAAATTGGGCGCAATGGGAATCAACCTTGTATTGCTCGCCCGCAATCCGGCGCCGCTTTCGGAGTTGGCCGATCAGTTGCGGCAGGATTGCGGCATTGAGGTCCGGACGCTCTCCATAGATATAACTGCGCCGACGGCTCTGGGCGATATTGTCGCACTTACCAGTGATATCGAGATCGGCTTGTTGATCTGCAATGCTGGGGCATTTCACAAGGTCACTGATTTCCTCGATCAACCCGCAGAGGCGGCGCGCGCGATGATTGATCTCAACATAGTTGCGCCGACAATATTGGCCCATCATTTCGGTGCCGGAATGCGCGCCCGTCGCAAAGGCGGGATGATTTTTGTCGGTTCGCTGGCCTGCATGGCGGGAAATGCAAAAGTGGCGGTTTATGCCGGGGCGAAATCCTATCTCAAGATATTCGCTGAGGGGTTGTGGCATGAGCTTAAACCCTATGGCGTCGACGTGCTTGGCCTCATCCTCGGGCTTACGCGCACACCGGCCTATGAACGGGATGGGTTTGATACGGACAACCCGCAATTCGCTATGGCGGAGCCCGATGATGCTGCCGATGAAGGGCTGCGCTACCTTTCTGATGGGCCGATCAGGATCCCGCCAGCCTATCAGGAATTTCTGGATATGCTGTCCGGCTTGCCGAGGGCTGATGCCGTTTCAATGCTGAGTGCAGGTATCGAAGCTGTGACGATGCAGGCGACCGACGGCGGATAAATGCTGACATGTCCAGAGTAACGATATTCCGCAACATTGAATTTCGCAGGTGCTTTTGATGGCCGATATTGAGACGATATTATTGTCCGGATCATTGTCTGAAATTGCCGGATGCATTCAGCGCCGCGATGTGACGATAAAGGAGGTCACCGGCTGGTTTGTTGCACGGATCGTGAAAGATCGCCGGGCGGATCATCCGATAAA
>CAJQMX010000281.1 GCA_905479515.1 uncultured Parasphingopyxis sp. | reverse complement strand
GATTTCGCGAACCGCAGGGTGGTGAGTGGAAGCATGTGCGCGCGGCACAACTCAATGAGCTCAGCAAAAACTCCCTGCTCCCAGTCATCGCTGTCATCCTGGCGACAGTGTCGTCCATATCGATATTCTGGGGCGAAGTGCCCATCGAAATGATGGTGGTATGGCTGGCCACCCTGTTCATCGGCCTGATTTCGATATTCTTCGCACGGCGGGCCAACTTAGTCAGAGTTGGCGGCGCTCGACGGCGCGATGTCATGCGCGCCGTTACCAACTGCACGATAATTGGCTTGTTCTGGGCAATTCCGCCGCTCTTTTTTGCGCAATATGGCAATCTGGAACTGGCGATCACGATTGCCGCGTTAAGTCTTGCATTGATGGGTGCGAGTGCGTTGATGCTCAATGTCGTTCCAATGGCCGGCATCATGCTCAATGGACTGATCGGTATCAGCCTTAGCGTGATGCTTTACCGGTTCGGGCTGACATTGCTGGCTGGATTGACCCTTTCATACGCCATCTGCCTCACGTTCACGATGCTGATTAACGGACGCGCTGCCATCACGCGGCTGCACAACAATTTCGCCCTCGACGAACAGCGCGAGGTTGTGAACCTGATGCTGCGCCAAGAAGATACAAGCGATAGCGATTGGCTTTGGCAAATCGATGCGCGCAAATTCATCGTAGAACCTTCGCTTCGTTTTGCCGCCGCTACGAGGATGGAGGCTTCGCGCCTGAATGGGATGCCGCTGCTGAATATATTGGCCGGCCCAAATTGGCGTGAAGAGAAGCTCGGTGAAGAAGTCGCTGAGCTACTGAAAAAAATGCAGGCCGGCCGGACTTTCAGCGACTTCCTCGTGCCCGTCACTGTGGATGATGAAGAGCGATGGTGGAAAATATCCGGCGCCCCGAAGCTGAGCGCGAACCGGCACATTGTCGGATATCGCGGTGTCATGGCGGATGTCACTGACCGGGAAGCCATTGAGCGCCGCATCCATCACATGGCGCATTTCGACACGCTGACTGGCCTGCCCAACCGCGCCTATACGAATGAGCTGCTGCGAGACCGCATCACCAATGCCTCGACAGACGGCCGGTATTGCGCCTTCCTCATGCTTGATCTCGATCGGTTCAAGGCTGTCAATGATACGTCGGGCCATCCCGTCGGGGACAAATTGCTCACACAGGTCGCTGAGCGTTTGTACGCGCTGTGCAGGGGTGACGACAAATGCGGCAGGCTGGGCGGTGACGAGTTCGGGGTGATTATTGCGGACAGTCAATCCTCGGATGGTCTTGATCTGCGCGCCCGTGAAATCATCACCAGTCTTTCAGCTCCCTATACCGTTGATGGCCAGACACTGCATATCGGCGCAAGCATCGGATCGGCCATCTATCCAAAGGACGGGGGCTCTGCCTCATCCTTGCTGCGCAAAGCCGATCTGGCGCTCTACCGTGCCAAGGGCAGCGGCCGGGGCACGCATTCACCATATGAACCGGTACTGCTTCAAAAAGCCGAAGAACGCAGGGCAATCGAAAGCGCATTGCGCGAAGCACTCGAAAAGGGTGAGCTGCATCTTGTTTATCAGCCGGTCATCACACTGGCGACCGGCGAGACCGCCGGATTTGAGGCGTTGTTGCGCTGGACGCACCCGGAGCTCGGCAGTGTGCCACCCGATAAATTCATCCCGATTGCCGAAGAAACCCGTCTCATTGACCCGATAGGCGAATGGGTGTTCCGTGAAGCGTGCAATGAGGCCGCTACCTGGCCCGAACAATATCGTTTGGCGATCAATCTGTCCTCCGGGCAGCTGCGCAACCCGCGATTGAGTACAGCTGTTATCTCTGCGCTTTCGCGATCCGGCATTACGCCGAACCGCCTTGAGCTGGAAACGACCGAAGCCATCTTGAACAATGACAGCGAACAGGCGGTCAAGACCTTCGAACAGCTGCGCAGCATCGGTGTGACGATGGCGCTCGACGATTTCGGTACGGGTTATTCGACGCTCGGCTTTATTGGACGCATGAATTTCAACTCGATCAAGATCGACAAGCGCTTCATCCGTGACGCCCAGTCCGGTTCCAAATCGAGCATCGCGATCATTCGGGCCGTGATCGCCATGGCCGACAGCCTGGGGGTTGCCACGATCGCAGAGGGAATCGAGAATACTGAACAATATGCGATTGCCGAACGATTGGGCTGTTCACAGGTGCAAGGCTATTTCCTTGATCGGCCGATGAATGCCGATACCGTGCAAACCCGGATTGGCAAAGCGGCAGGACAGGCCGTCGCCTGAACCTTGGGACGAAGCTACACGCTTGCGACAATATCCTTGCATCGCCCTTCCCGCACCGTTAAACGCGCCCATCTCGGACTCGGAGGAGTGTAGCTCAGTTGGTAGAGCATCGGTCTCCAAAACCGAGGGTCGTGGGTTCGAGCCCCTCCGCTCCTGCCATCCGGTCTTCAATTGGTCCGGCAGGCATGCCTTGTAATGGCAGCTTGCGGGTCCGAGATAGAGTTTAACACTCATGCCAATGTCGGCCGACAAGGCCGATGGCGGCGTGTGTGTGTTTTTGGTTTTGAATAAGGTGAATGGAAACCGTGGCAAAGGTCAATCCAGGCGAGTTCATCCGGCAGGTCCGCGCAGAGACGTCGAAAGTCGTCTGGCCGACCCGTCAGGAAACAATTCAGACCGGTATCATGGTAATGATCATGACCGCCGTGCTCGCCATATTTTTCCTCGGCGTCGATTCCTTCTTCAACATGATTGTCCGGTTCCTGATCGGGCTGGTGAGTTAGAAGCTTTCAGCTAAGGGTATTCAATGTCACGCTGGTACATCATTCACGCCTATTCGGGCTTCGAGAACAAAGTGCGGGACGCCATTCTGGCGGAAGCCACGCGCATGAGTCTTGAGCCGCTCGTCGAGGAAGTCGAAGTGCCGACCGAGGAAGTGACCGAGGTCAAGCGCGGCAAGAAGGTGCAAACCGAGCGGAAATTCTTCCCCGGCTATGTGCTCGCCAAGCTGACGATGACCGACGATGTTTATCACCTTGTGAAAAACACGCCAAAGGTAACCGGCTTTCTCGGTTCCAACGGCAAGCCGCAGCCGATCAGCGAAGCCGAAGCCGCGCGCATCCTCAACACCAAAGAGGAAGCTGCCGCAGCGCCGAAGCAGAAAATCAATGTCGATTACGAAATCGGCGATCAGATCAAAGTGCTCGACGGACCGTTCGCCAGCTTCAACGGCGTGGTCGAAGAGCTCGATTTCGATCGGGCCCGGGTCAAGGTATCCGTCTCGATCTTTGGCCGCGCAACGCCGGTCGAACTGGAATTCGAGCAGGTCGAACTGGTCAAATAGGAATTTACGAATTTCCGGAATGATCCGGAAAATGTGGAAGGCAGTGCCACTGCCGCTTGTACCACTAAGCCAAGAGAAAAGGTGAGATAGAAGACAATGGCGAAGAAAATAGACGGCTATATCAACCTGCAGGTTCCTGCCGGTACAGCCAACCCCTCCCCGCCGCTTGGGCCCGCATTGGGCCAGCGCGGTGTGAACATCATGGATTTCTGCAAGGCGTTCAACGCGCAGACGCAGGAAATGGAAAAAGGCGCTCCGATCCCGACCAAGATTACGGTCTATGCTGATCGCAGCTTTACCTTCATCACGAAAACGCCGCCGGCGAGCTATCTGCTGAAAAAAGCAGCCAAGCTCAAAAGAGGCGCGAGCACGGTCGGCACCGAAATCGTCGGTAAGATCACCCGCTCCCAGCTTGCCGAGATCGCCGAAACGAAAATGGCCGATTTGAACGCAAACGATATCGAAGCCGCAACCCGCATCATCGAAGGCTCTGCCACGTCGATGGGCATTGAAGTGGTGGAGGGCTAAATCATGACCAAGCTGAGCAAAAAGCGTAAAGCACTTCTCGACACCATTGATCGCGAAGCACTGCATTCATCTGGTGACGCGTTGAAGATCGTGAAATCCAATGCGACCGCCAAATTCGACGAGACCATCGAAATTGCGATGAACCTCGCCGTCGATCCGCGCCATGCTGACCAGATGGTCCGCGGCGTTGTTTCGCTTCCCTCGGGCACGGGCAAGGACGTTCGCGTCGCCGTGTTCGCCAAGGACGCGAAAGCAGACGAAGCCAAGGAAGCCGGTGCCGATGTGGTTGGCGCTGAAGACCTGATGGAAGCCATGCAGGGCGGCGATCTCAATTATGACCGCGTCATCGCGACGCCGGACATGATGGGCGTTGTTGGCCGTCTCGGTAAGGTGCTTGGTCCCAAGGGCCTGATGCCGAACCCGAAACTGGGCACGGTGACCCCCGATGTCGCGAAAGCGGTCAAGGATGCCAAGGGCGGCCAAGTTGAGTTCCGCGCTGAAAAAGCCGGCATCGTCCATTCGACGATCGGCAAGGCGAGCTTCACCGATGCGGCTCTTAAAAAGAACTATGACGCGTTTGTCGGTGCCATCGTGAAGGCGCGTCCTTCCGGTGCCAAAGGCAAATACATCACGAAGATCGCCGTCAGCTCGACCATGGGCGCCGGCGTAAAGGTTGATCCGACAGACGTTGGAGCCTGAACCTGTCTTAAGTATATTGTGAAATCCGGGGAGGTCGAACATCGGTTCGGCCTCCCTTTTTTATCTATCTGCGGATCGGTGAATCGCTCTCACGCAATCGTGATTCATCAAGCGGCTGCTTCAAGCAATGCATCTGCCAGAGCGCGTATGGCATTCCGGGATGTCGTCGTCGCAGAAGCGTTGGTAAAAATGCACGCCGCCGATCGGGTCTGGGGCCGAACATAACAGGCTGTGAACACACCTGGATCGCCCCCCCAATGGTTAAGGGTTGGTACGCCAGCGAGTGGCGATTCCATCCATCCTAGCGCCTGACCGGTAAGCCATTCCGGCAAACTTTGCGGATGGTTTACACGAAGCATCTCAACCACGTCTTCAGCACCAAGGATGCGCGTGTTGCGCGCTGTACCGCCATTTGCGATCGCGGCGGCAAAAGCCGTGAAATCATTGATCGACGCGCGCATCATCCCAGCTGGCCAATCGGGGAAACCAACCGGCTCCACTGCGGTTAAACCGTTTTCATCACGGTCATAAGGAATGGCCGAAAGGCTCTCCGGCGTTCCCGCAATCGTCCAACTGACATGTCGTAGGCCCAACGGTTCGAACAGATGCGCAGTGCTATAGGCGCGCAGATCCTGCCCCGTTACGCATTCAACCAGCTGACCAAGAAGGCTGTATCCGATATTACTATAACTCCACGCCGCACCCGGCATCTGATCGAGAAAGACCTTGTCACGCTCATAATAGCGCCCGCCCGGCAACAGATAGCCTCGCAACAGCGCGCCCAGTGTCAGATCGGCATCGCGGCCTCTTACCCGAAAATCGATCTCATAGGCTTTTTCGTCGGATATACCGGATGTGTGCGTTAACAGCTGACGTACGGTGACGGGGACATCGGGATAGCCTGGATGTTTAACATCTAGGTCAACATGGTCTGTGATGTCATCGTCGAGAGCAAAGCGCCTCTGCCCTACAAGCTGCAGGACAGCGGCGGCTGTCACAGTTTTAGTGAGTGAAGCGACATGGAACATCGTGTCGGTCGTCACCGGTCGCCGGGCCGCAACATCGGCGAAACCATATCCGCGCGTGATAATTGTTCCTCCAGCAC
>CAJQMX010000280.1 GCA_905479515.1 uncultured Parasphingopyxis sp. | reverse complement strand
CCTCAAGGAACGCTGTTTGGTCGTAACTCGATCGGTGGCGCACTGCTTCTTGATCGCAGAAGGCCTGACCCCTCTGAAGTCAGTGGTGCCGTTCGCGCAGGGTACGGCAACTATGATGCGGTTTCGCTTGATGCGTATGTGAACCTACCTTTGACGGACACTCTGGCTGTTCAGGTTGGCGGAGCATATAGCGAGCGCGACGGCTACGCATACAACGCGACGCTTGACCGGAGGCAAGGCGACGAGCAGTACTTGACATTCAATGCTGCTGTGCTCTGGGAGCCATCGCCAGATATCAGCCTTTATTATCGTTACGATCGACAGGAAATCGATCAGGATGCAGCTGCCCTTCTCAACGTTGCAGCTCCGGATCAGGCTTGGTGTTTCTTCTACAATCAGTGCGCGCCCAACCTTGAAGTCCCTCAAGGTGGGGATCGCCGTGTTTCTGTGCAGAACAGCCCAGGCACAGATGCCTTTTTCAATAGCGATATGCATGTTGCAACCGCGCACTGGGATGTGGGGAGTGGCTTCAGTTTAGACTATCTGTTCGGATCGTTCCGTACCAATGAAGATGGCCATTGGGACTTTGATGCAACGCCACTCACTTTATATGATACGGATCGCCCACAGCGATATCGTCAATCCAGTCATGAATTCCGTGTAAGCTATGACGACGACGGGGCGATATCATTCACGGCCGGGGTCTATCTCTTCGATTCCCGCTATCAGATATTCAATTTCAGTACGATCGGGTTCGGTGATCTCGCATTCGGGCTTCCTGCTGGAACTATTCTCGATGTGCCTCAAACTGTCCGGCAGACGACTGATTCCTATGCCGGATTCTTCGAAGGTGACTTGGAGATTACGGACTCCCTGACGTTGACCCTTGGCGCTCGCTATACCCATGACCGGAAAACGCAAGGCGTTGACGATCCGCTCTTCCCGCAACTCGCAACTGCTGGCGGCCTCAACAATCCGGTATCTGAATCTTGGTCTGAGTTTAGTCCGAAGTTCGGACTTCGCTATCGAGTCAACGATGATCTCATGTTTTATGGACTGTATAGTCGAGGGTTCCGCGCAGGCGGTTTCAGTGGGCGCCCTGGCACATATGATGCCGTTGTCACGCCCTATGATCCCGAGACTGTCGAAAATTTCGAAGCTGGATTCAAGTCGCAATGGCTAAACGATACGCTGCGGGTGAATGTTTCCCTTTATCACATGCGTTATCGTGACAAGCAGGAGGAACTCAGCGTTCCAGTTAATGTGGTAGGCGGCACCGGCCAACAAACTTTGTTCGTCAACGCTGCAACCGCAGAGCTGCAAGGCTTTGAGATCGAGGTTGTCGCGCAGCCCACCCCCGAATTTTCGGTGAGTGGATCATTGGGTTATCTTGATGCGCAATACACGGATTTCGACGATCCATTGACGGGCATGAGCCTGACCAACCTTGAGCTTCGCAGGGCGCCGGATATCACATTTACTGTGTCGCCAGCATATGAATTCTCAGCTTTGGGAGGTGAGTTTATCCTTTCTGCGGATTGGCATTACATCGGAGCGTTCGAAAACACGTTCTGGAATACGCCTCAGGCACGTAATGACGGAGCCCATATCGTCGACGCACAGATCACCTATCGTCGTAATAACACTTCGGTCTCGGTTTACGGTCGAAACCTTACTAACGATGACAGCTATTCAATTGGTCTTGATGTTGGGCGAAGCGCCAGTAACCCTGGGTTATGGACCTTTGTCGCAACGCGGCCGCCACGGACTTATGGAATAAGTTTGACGCAGAGGTTTTGACCGCATCTCTGTTCCGTCACGCATGTGACGGAACAGGAGGTGTCTTGATTTGGCTTTCGGTAGCATGAGCCGACAGATATCGGAGTAAGCATGATGAGTAAGTATCTTGAAGCATTCCAGCAATTTATGCGCAACGGCAAGGAGACGGCTTTAGCTGAGTCAAATCCGCACCGCCGCGCCATTCTTTTGAATTATAATCGCCATGCTGCACTCGAGTTCAGCGATAACAAATGGCACCATATTTTCACAAAAAAAATGACTGTCGACCATCCCTTTTACAGGGTTCAGTTGGCAATGCCGGAGCTGACAACCTTCGATGGGCTTGACGCAGTGAAGGGCTTTTATTCGGCGTTGAATACCCGCGTGGTCTGGCTGCAGGATGAGCAGCTGTTCGTGAATGATTGGGGATTGGCTTCCTATTCTACCTTTGGTCAGTTTGCGAGCGGGCAGGAAGTTGTCGAGCTCGGCTACAAGGCAGATGATCCTGATGGGCGGTATGCAATGCTTTGCCCTCTGGCGATGTTCTGGCCATATAATGAAGATGCGTTGATGATCGGCGAGGACGTTTTTCAACTCGCGCCATTTGAAATCGTAAAGTGTCAGTCCGGAGATGAGTTCGGTTTCGAGGAACGCGCCCGGATGCTCGATGAATTTGTCGGCGATTTGTCGGATTTCAAAGACGAATAGCTCAGATAGGTGACTCTCGAAACTCTCATAGTGGAATCGACGATATCGTCATGGCTCGACAGGATTGGCTCAGAGCAGGGAGAGCGAAAGGCACTTGTAACAGCGTCCGGAAACGGTCTCGGGAAACAAATTTCATTTGGTGAACTTTGCCATCGGGCCCAGCGGATTAGCGCAGGCTTTGCAAAGTTAGGACTTCGTGCAGGCGACGCATTAGCGATTTGGCTTCCGAATAATATCGACTGGATGTTGACGCACTTTGCCGCAGCCAGACTGGGTTTGCGAACGATACCGATAAACACATGGAACAAGGAGGCCGAGCTCACTCACCTTCTCTCCATTTCATCTGCCAAAGCACTTGTGTTGGATAGTAGTTTCGCCTTCGCTGATGTAGCGGTAACACTGGCGGCGGTACGCAACGTTCTGGGCGATAGTTTTACTGTGCAGTGGGTTATCGATGTGGCGGATAATTCAGAGCCGTCAAACGACGTCATAGACCTTGCATCGATCGAAGCTAGCCCGGGCGAAGCACCTGAGGCAACAGACGTTAACGACGCAGTGATAGCGTATTCCACATCGGGAACGACATCGTTGCCGAAACTCGCCCAGCACAGCGAAAAGAACATCCTCGACCATGCGCGGGCAGTCGTCCGCCGAGCAGGTCTTGGGCGTAATGATGTGGTGTTATGTGCGCTGCCACCCTGCGGCGCTTATGGGTATGGCTTGATCATGGCCGCGCTGGAATGCGGAGCGCGCGCTATTCAATGTCCTGTTTTCAGTGTGGATCTCGCAGTGCGTCTGATCGCCGAAGAGGGTGTGACGGTAATGGCTCTGACCGAGCCATTGATGCGGGATCTGCTTGATCATTCCAAAGCGAGTGAGCACAATTATCGGAACCTGCGAATAGTTTTTTCGGCGGGAGCAACCCTCGAACCAGTGGTTCGACGCGCCCAGAGGGACTTCGGTTTCTCACTCACCAATGTCTATGGGTCTTCGGAAGTTTTGGCGCTCGCGGCCTTTTGGGACTGCGGCATGGATATTGCAGAAAGAAGTGCCGCTGGCGGGCGATTGGTCAACGAATCAATGCGTGTACGAGCGGTCGGGCAAACGGGGAAGGTGCTGCCACCGGGGGAGCAAGGTGAACTCCAATTCAAAGGACCTTGCATCACGTCGGGATATTTAGGGAACAGCGACGCGACCGATGCTGCGTTCACATCTGACGGCTGGTTCCATTCACAGGATCTCGGCCAGATTGAAGACGAAACTGGTTCAAGCTTCCGTTATGTCGCGCGAATGAACGATGCTCTCAGAGTCAAGGGTTTTCTCGTGAATCCTGGAGAGATTGAAATGATGCTTCAAACCCACCCTGCCGTGTCGGCCGCACAAGTTGTGGGTGTTTCCGATGGCAAGGGGGAAGAGAGTGCCGTCGGCTTTGTCACCCTTGCGGATCAGGCAAGCGCAACCGGTGAAGAACTGCGGGCGTTCTGCAAGGCAAACATGGCCGCCTTCAAAACACCTGCGTTGATCGCAGTAATGAAAGAATTTCCCGTCACGCGCAGTGCCAATGGGGACAAGGTAAAGAAAAATCAGCTTCGTGAGCTAGCAAAGGGAATGATGCACAATGAATGAAGGCAAAACTCTGATCGGGTTGGCGGGTGACATATTGGTGGATCGGGATAAGCCTGATGAGGTCTTCGACCTTATCCGCGAGAGCCTGACTGTTCCGGACCTGCTTATGGCGAATAGCGAATGCGCTTATTCCTCCTCTCCCGAGCATTCGCCGGGTGTTACAGTGCCGGTGACGGCGAACCCTTCCAACATCCCCGCTATCGCTACGGCCGGATTCGATCTCGTTACGCTTGCCAATAATCATGCACTTGATGCCGGGCACAAAGGACTGTTCGAGATGCACCAGCATCTCGAAAACGCTGGCTTAGCCCATTGCGGGACGGGCAGAGATTTGATCGATGCGCGCAAACCGGCATTTCTAAAGAGTGGCGATCTTACAGTTGCGGTACTTTCCTATGCAACCTTCTTCCCCCGTGGGTACGAGGCGCTCGACGACTGGCCAGGATTGGCGCCATTGCGTGCCTGGAACCATTATCGCGACCGCCTGCCGAATGTGTGGTCTCCAGGAACTCCTCCCATCGTAACGACCATTCCACATGAAGAGGATTTCGAAAACCTTCGTCAGGATGTCGTGGCTGCTAAACAGGATGCTGATATCGTCGTCGTGCATGTTCACGGGGGTGACTATAAACATCCCTTCGTGTTGAGCGATCATGAAACTCATGCGGCGCATTATGCCGTCGACCACGGCGCGGATGTCGTCGCGGGCCATCATCACCATGTCTTGAGAGGGATGGAATGGTACAAGGGTTCGGCGATATTTTATGGTCTTGGTCATTTCGTTTTCGATTTAGAGACCTTTCGCGGACCCAAGGAAATCGTAACCCATGGTGAACCGCTGGATCCCGAAACGGACGAAAGTTACGACCTTGCTCCGCGCAAAGGTTGGCCTCTTCTTCCCTGGCATCGTGATGCAAAGATGACCCTTCTGGCCTGGGTGAAAGCCTCCAGTGAAGGCATCTCCGCAGCTGGCTTTCTTCCTTGTATGCTCAATCGAGAAGGTCAGGTTTTTCCGGTGCAGCCAGATTCACCCGAGGGGCAACAGGTCGTGGAATATGTGCGTAAAGGTTGCACAGTCGCCGACCTCCATTCGAAGTTCGATGAAACGAAGGCCGTGTCCTTTGGCGAATATTCATCGTTCGAGATGATCGCAACCTAAAGCGGTTGCCAACGCGAACCCATTGATGACGATTCAGATTTTATAGAAAAAGGGGCAGAGATGCAGTTGGATTTGGAAGGAAAAGTCGCACTTGTTACCGGCGCTGGTCGCGGGATAGGTAAAGCGACTGCGGCCGCGTTGCGGGAGGAAGGGGCCCGCGTGGCCATTATGGACCTCGATCAGGCCGTCGTGGATTCCGCCGTGCAAGAAATCGGTGAAGATCGGGCTATGGGTGTTGTTGCCGATGTTGTCGAACTGGATCAGGTAACGAACGCGGTTGCGCAGATAACAGAACGCTGGGGAAGCCCAGATATTCTCGTTAACAATGCCGGTTTCCCTAAAGACGGATTCATTACCAAGGTAACGCCCGAAGATTGGCGCCGGGTCGTCGACGTCATCCTAATCGGAGCTTTCAACTGTTCTCGCGCTACCGTTACTGAGATGCACCGAAAGAAGTGGGGTCGGATCATCAATATTTCGTCCCGATCACATCTCGGAAACCCTGGTCAGACGAACTACTCAGCGGCCAAAGCGGGACTGATAGGTTTCACCCGAGCGCTCGCTTTGGAAAGCGGTAGATTCGGTGTCACAGTGAACGCAATTGCGCCTGGTTTCATCGAAACAGAAGGTATGCTTGCACTCGACAACTATGAGGTGTTGCGCGAACGATCGATCGATAAATCGCCGATGAAAAAGGTTGGGCAACCGAACGAGATTGCCGATGCTGTACTCTTTCTGGCGAGCGAAAGGGCTGGCTACATCACCGGAGACCTGATGCATGTCACCGGGGGGCGATATTCATGACACAGCCTCCAATATCCCAACAGATCGACCAGCCGCGCTTTTTCTTTGAGGATATGTCTCCCGGCATGGAATTCCTGAGTGCTGGCCGCACCATCACAGAAGCCGATATTGTCGCCTTTGCCGGATTATCTGGCGATTATAACCAGCTTCACGTCGATGCTAAGTTCGCTGCGAGCACGGTGCACGGAGAGCGCATTGCGCATGGTTTGCTGGTACTCTCCAT
>CAJQMX010000279.1 GCA_905479515.1 uncultured Parasphingopyxis sp. | reverse complement strand
CGCCGGCTTCACCAAAAAAGGTCTTCAACCGCCCCGTAGGCTTTCCGAACTCGTCCCAATCAAGGGGAAGCATACGGCGAAATCCAAGACGAACAACAGGATCGACATCGACATACTGCCGGTTCTTGTAGTGCGCGACCCACTCGGGAGGATAGGTTACGGCGAGGTA
This sequence comes from uncultured Parasphingopyxis sp., assembly GCA_905479515.1. The sequence goes on along the minus strand of CAJQMX010000279.1, from coordinate 2,364 downwards.
GGGATCGGTCTCATTTTGACCGGTAACGCTGACACCAAAATAGGCAATGGTATTCAATGCGTATCGGGATGCCACGTCTTTCAGGAACCGGATAGTTGAATTCCGGTCGGCAATGTCTGAAATTTGTGAGAGTGCGTCCATCAAATCGGAATCTGCGATGTTCTCCAACGTCCTACCTTTCCTGGAACCTGAGATTCGGGCGCAATATTTCCATTATGAGTCGCATATGCAATGCATAGTTGTCGAACTGGGCAATTTCTAGATCGACAGCTTCCGAGCGTTGTTTGATGGGGAATCCTGTCAGGTATTAAAGGCGATCACGAGCGGCACGCCGAACAGCGACGCCCAGGCCCGGGCGGCCGCCTTCTGGATAGCGACGATGTTGGTGTCGCCAGTCCACCAGCCATTGGCGGTTGCCACGATTACGCGCGGTTTGTAGATCATCGACTGCAGGATCGGCCAGACCAAGAGCTGCTCGTAGCAGATCAGAGGAGCAATGAGCGTCCCGGCAAATCTGCCGGCAGGTTTTCCAAAGACCTGGGACGTCGCACCACCCGATGCCCAGGGTTGCCACATCGAAACCGGCACCGGCATGCGCTCGCGGTATAGAACACGCGCGCCTTTCCCTGACACTTCGATCATGACGTTGTCGTATCCCTCGGCACTGATAAGGATCGCACCCCCATTCACCGTCACATCAAGGTCCTGAAGTGCATGGACCCAGAGGTGTTCGGTTGTCGGCGTCCAGATACCGAATGCGCTTTCGGGAAGAGCGATACTTTTCGCGCCGGCCTTCGCGGCATCCTGTACCAAAGCTAACGTGGCGAGATGCTGCGCATAATCTGCGTGTTGGCCGAAAGAGGCATAGTTGAAGTGCGTGTCGATACCGATCCAGCCTTCCGGTGGACGCGGTTCGCTCCAGTTCGAGGACGACCAGGCGAAAACAGCTCCTATGACAAGAGCAACGATCGGCCACACCCGCGTCGTCATGGCAGATAAAGTGTGAGCCATGACAATCAATCCAAACCAACCGAGGCCCGGAAACAAGACACCTGCGGCCGTGATTGGGTTCGCCCAACCGATGATGCCAAAAGGCGGAACGCTCATCAGGATCCATGCAAGCGCGTAGCGCAACGGTCGGTGCCATCCCGATTTACGAGTCCAGAGGACGGCATGAACAAGCACAAACAGAACCGAAGCCGCGAGCCATAGACCGAGCCCGACCCACATATCGCTCGCATAGAAAATGGAAACGCCAACGGGTAGGCCTCGCGAGACCGCCAGGAAATAGGCCAGCGCCACCAACCCAGCGACGAGCCGGTTGGGCGCAAACGCCCACAGCGTCGGAAACAGGACGGCGGCGGGCAAGGCCAGCACCTCGCCGCTCCAGGCAATTGCACCGATAGTGGCACTGCCAGCAACAACGCCGATGCTGATCAAGCCGTCACGGAACGAAGGTAAGGATGGGCGTCGCCAGCCCGAGAACACCGTCTGCCGGGATCGGCCCGAAATATCGTGAGTCATAGGAACCTTTGAATGGTGAGTGGAGAAACAGAAATCCCGGCGGCACTGCGCCACCGGCGTAGGGCGTTATCGGCCTGCCCGAACCATCGTTTGGCTGGACCGCGGATCGCGGCAAATCCACTCCGTCAATCACGACAGACGCACCGATTTCAATCGACTGTCCGGGGAGTGCAACAACGGTCTTGATCAACGGACTAAGCCAGCCTGGGCAAATGCCGCGGCGCAGATATCCGCGCTCACGGGCCCGTCGAAACTCGTGCGTTAACGGCGGACAGATGAAGATTCTATCCCCGATGCTAATGGCGCGGCTCAGCGCCTCTATGCGCCAGAGCCCGAGCGGATAGCTCGGTGTCAGATTGATCCGCAGCCCCATCCCATAGGCTGCGACAAACAGGGCTACCGGAAGGAAAAGAAGTGCCGTCACTACGGCAATGCGTCGCCTCCGTGTCATTGCTTGAGCCCCTGGCTCTTACTCTGCGTTTGCCGCAACGCTTCCGATTCCTTCAGTGCCTGTTGGGTCCGCTCCTGAGCGGCCACCTGCTGGCCGGCCCGCATCATCGGCCAGGCGGCGGCAAGCTTCAGCTTCTCGACCGGCGACAAGTCCTTGGCAGCTTTTTCAAAGGTTGGACCCGAGGCATCCTTGGCGGCATAATCAAGGAGTGTCCGCTCACCGAAGCGGTCGGACACCGCCTTGTTGAAGGTATCAAGTTCGGACTTCACCATCCGGTCGGCCAGCGCGAACCCGAGAGCTGAGGCCAAGTCGATTCGATCGATGGCGTCGCGCACCTTTTCCATGGCGCGCGCGGCGGCCGGCGACAGGGATGGGATATCGATCGAGGT
>CAJQMX010000278.1 GCA_905479515.1 uncultured Parasphingopyxis sp. | reverse complement strand
ATCTTCCAGATGCTCCTGGATATTGGAAAGACCCACCAGGATGATCGCGAACAGGATCGGCATCACATAGACCAGAGTGATGGAATATTCGGCGGCCTCATGCGCAAAATAGGGGCCGTACAATACTGGCAGGACGACGATGAAAAAATCGCTGAACGCGTTCAGCGTGCGCGGCGTGCGATATTGGTAGATATGTTTGATCTGCTCAAACGAGACGATCATCTTGCTGATATACTGGTTGCACCGCGAACATTCCCCCGATGCCAGGCCTTCATTGCGCATCCGTTTCACAAAATCCGACAGCTCTGAAAAGGCGACATAGATGCGCCGCTCATGCACCGGCATTTCGCTGAGCGGGCTTTTGAACATATCGCGGCACCCGGTGAGGAGATGGCCGAGAATGTCCTCGATCCTGCGCAGCCTGTTATCATCGCGTTCCGGCAACCAGTCACGCGCCGCGAAATATATGGCGCGGCCATGGGCCTTGATGATCCCATAGTCGTCGAGCGCATTCTCACGCCGTTTGAACGCATGGCCGATAGCGAAAACGATCGGAAAGACGATTGCCGTCGCGATAAGCGTAAGCGGAAAATTCGCTGTGATCCCATAACGCAGACAGGCCCATGTCGACAAAACTGCAAGGCCGCTGACCAGCAGGCTTTTGGCATCAATGACTTTTCGAATTGCCAGCATATTGCGCATGAGACCCACCTGTTTCGTTACTGTTCAGATGGGGATAGCGGGCGACTACCGGGCTTGGCGATACGCGCCTATCGTGGTCCTGTGGAGGAGTCGGTCATGCCCTTCATAGCCGCCGGTTGCACGGTGGAGGACCGAGCGGTTGTCCCACATGACAAGCATGTTCGGCTGCCATTGGTGGCGATAGACGAATGCGTCGCGCGTCTGCCATTGGTAGAGTTCCATGAGCAGGGGCAGGGCTTCTTCCTGCGCCATGCCTTCAATCCCCGCGATATACCCGACCGACCCGTAAATTCCCTGTTCGCCGGTTTCAGGGTGATCGCGGATGATCGGGTGAAGCTGGGTGGCTTTGGCGTCCTCCGATGGCCGGATATCCATGGAGCGGCCCTCATCCTCTTCGCCATACATGCCTTCGGGCGAATAGGCGTTCTTGGCCGAGTGGATGGCCAGCTTCCCATCCAGCTTTTCGCGTAAGGCGTTGGGCATTGCTTCAAGCGCCGCATGCTGGTTTGCATAAAGCGTATCCCCGCCCAACGGCGGGATGGTAATGCTGTAGAGACAGGTTCCGGCGGGCGGATGCTCCTGAAAGCTCCAGTCGGTGTGCCAATTCTCGGCAAAGAGCGGGGCAGTTTCGTTCGCGCCGCGCTGCACCGCAATGATATGCTCGCGGCCGGGGATCGGGGCGATAAACGGATCCTCACCAAAGGGCCCGAAATAGAGCGTAAAGCGTTCGAGATCGTCATCAGAGAGATGCTGATCCGGAAAGGACAGGACATGGTGGTCGAGCCAGGCGGCGCGGATGTCCGCGACGGTTTCATCAGAAAGCGGCTGTGACAGATCGGCGCCGGTTACGATAGCGCCGCATGACTGGCCGGAGGGTGTGACTTTAATCGTCACTGGCTTCCGTCTGCTCGCGCTCGGCAATCTCCGCCGCCACAGCCTCTTCCGCTGCGTCTTCCGGTTCATCCTCTTCGTCGATCAGCGCAACGCCGACAACGGTTTCACCCTTGGCGACATCGAGAAGCGTGACGCCGGCCGTGCTGCGGCCCATGACGCGGACATCGCCCACGCGCATGCGGATCAGCTTGCCCTGATCGGTGATCAGCATGACCTGATCGCCATTGCCGGCGGGGAAGCTGGCCACGACTTTGCCGTTGCGCTTGATATTGTCGATATTGACGACGCCCTGACCGCCGCGCTTTGTAACGCGATACTCATAGGCGCTGGACCGTTTGCCATAGCCGTTGGCGCAGACGGTGAGGATGAACTGCTCGGCCTCTGCCATCTCCGCCATACGGTCTGCGGGAAGTTCCGGCGCGTTGTCATTATCCTTCCAGGGCGCGGCCTTCAGATAGGCATCGCGTTCCTCAATTTCCGTGCCGGTTGCCCCGGTGACGGAAAGCGAGATGACCTCGTCATCATCCTTGAGCGTTACCCCGCGAACGCCGGTGGCCGTGCGGCTTTGGAAGGCGCGCACATCCGTGGCGGCGAAGCGGATCGCCTTGCCGCTGCGTGTGGCGAGGAGAATGTCGTCGCTTTCGTTGAGCAGCGCGACACCAATCAGCTTGTCGTCACTATCCTCGGCAAAGCGCATCGCGATCTTGCCGTTGGAAGGAATGTTTTCGAACGAATCCATCGAGTTGCGCCGCACATTGCCTTGCGCCGTGGCAAACATGACGTGGAGATTTGCCCATTCCGCTTCATCTTCGGGAAGCGGCAGCACGGTGCGGATAAATTCTCCCTCGTCCAGCGGCAGCAGGTTCTGCATTGGACGGCCCTTGGTCTGTGGTCCGCCTTCGGGCAGTTTCCAGACCTTCAGCCGGTACACTTGCCCCTTGTTCGAGAAGAACAGCACTGGCGTATGCGTTGAGGTGACAAAGAGCCGGGTGACGACATCTTCTTCCTTTGTCGCCATGCCCGACCGGCCTTTGCCACCGCGCCGCTGTGCGCGGAACGTGTCGAGCGGCGTGCGCTTGATATAGCCCGAATGGGTGACGGTAACGACCATCTCCTCATTGGCGATCAAATCCTCATCATCGATATCGAACCCGCCAGCGGTTATTTCCGAAACGCGCGGCGTGGCGAATTGCTCGGAAATTTCGTCAAATTCTTCGAGCATGACGGCATAGAGTTTCGCCCGGTCGCCCAGAATATCGAGCAGCTCGGCGATCTTGACGGACAGTTCTTTGAGCTCGGCCCCGATCTCGTCACGGCCAAGCGCGGTAAGACGGTGCAGACGCAGTTCGAGGATCGCCCGGACCTGCGCTTCGGAGAGCTTGTAGACATCGCCCTCGACGGCAGCCTCAACGGCTTCGATGAGCTGAATATAGGGGCGGATCTCGCCGATTGGCCATTCGCGCGCCAAAAGTGCCGCACGGGCTTCTGCCGGGTTGGATGAACCGCGAATGATGCGGACGACCTCGTCCAGATTGGTCACGGCGACGACCAGCCCGAGCAACAGATGAGCCCGCTCGCGCGCCTTGAACAGTTCGAACTTGGCCCGCCGGGTAATGACCTCTTCGCGGAACTGAATGAAAGCCTGGATGAAATCGCGCAGCATCAGCGTTTCGGGGCGGCCGCCGCGAATTGCCAGCATGTTGGCCGGGAAGCTCGATTGCGCGGGCGTATGCCGCCAGAGTTGGTTCAGCGTCACTTCCGGTGTGGCCGCGCGTTTTAGCTCGATAACGACGCGGACGCCCTCACGGTTCGATTCGTCGCGAATATCGGAGACGCCTTCGATGCGATCATCCTTGGCGGCCTCGGCAATTTTCTCGACAAGATTGGATTTGCCGACCTGATACGGGATGGAGGTCAGCACAATCGAGCGTTTGTCGCCGGCCTTTTCCTCGATCGTGTGGCGCGAGCGCATGATGATCGAGCCGCGGCCCGTCTCATAGGCGGAGCGTGAGCCCGCATGGCCAAGAATCAACGGGGCTGTCGGGAAATCGGGGCCGGGGACGATCTCGATCAGTTCGGCATTGGTAATAGCCGGATTGGCGATATAGGCGCGGCAGGCATCCAGAACTTCGCCCAGATTATGCGGCGGGATATTGGTGGCCATGCCGACGGCAATGCCGCCCGCACCATTGACGAGAATGTTCGGGAAGCGGGCGGGGAGCACCTGAGGCTCGCTGGTCGATCCGTCATAGTTCGGGATAAAGTCGACCGTATCCTTGTCGAGATCGTTGAGCAGCGTCATCGCTACCTTGGCGAGCCGCGCTTCGGTGTACCGCATCGAGGCAGGCTGGTCGGGGTCCATCGAACCGAAATTGCCCTGACCATCCATCAGCGGGACGCGCATCGCCCAGTCCTGGGTGAGCCGTGCCAGTGCGAAATAGATCGAGGAATCGCCATGCGGATGATAATTGCCCATCACATCGCCGACGATCTTGGCGCATTTGCGATAGGGTCGGCCGGGGACGAATCCGCCCTCCTGACAGGCATAGAGAATCCGCCGGTGAACGGGCTTCAACCCGTCGCGAACGTCGGGCAAGGCGCGCGATACGATCACGCTCATCGCGTAATCGAGATAGCTCG
>CAJQMX010000277.1 GCA_905479515.1 uncultured Parasphingopyxis sp. | reverse complement strand
GCTTTGTACGTGATGGTATCGTGGAAATTGATCGGCTTGCCGTCCACGGTCACGTCGATCCCGCCCGCCATTTGCAGGTCAAGACCTGTCGCGGTGACGATGATGTCTGCCGTAATCTCTTGGCCTGACTTTAGCGCGACGCCGGTCTTGGTGAAGTGATCGATATGATCGGTGACGATCGACGCCTTGTCGGCCTTCACGGCGTTGAAGAAATCGCTGTCCGGGACCAGGCACAGACGCTGTTCCCATGGATTGTAGCTCGGCGTGAAATGCGTATCGACATCATAATCATCGCCCAGCTCGTCACGCACATGTTTGAGCAGAACCTCTTTCACCTTGTCCGGCTTGGTGCGGGCGCGGCGGAAGATAAGCTGTTGCAGGGTCACATGCTTTTTGCGGATCAGCGAGTAAGCCCATTTTGACGGCAATATCTTGCGCAGGAAATTGGCGAATTTATCGCTGGCGGGGCGCGAAACCATATAGGTGGGGGAGCGCTGCAGCATGGTGACATGACCGGCCGGATTTTCGCTGTCGAGCATGGCAGGGACCAGAGTAACGGCCGTTGCGCCAGAGCCTATGACCAGCACTTCCTTGCCCGCATAGTCGAGATCCTTTGGCCAATGTTGCGGATGGACGATCCGGCCCTCGAAATTCTCAATCCCTTCCCAGTCGGGCGTGTAGCCGGAATCATAATTATAATAGCCGCTGCACATATAGAGGAAGTTGCAGGTATATTGGCGGGGCTCGGCATTTTCCCCGGCTTCGACATTCACCGTCCAGCAGGCATTTTCTGTCGACCAGCTCGCCGATTTCACATTGTGACGGTAACGGATCTTTTCATGGATGCCGTATTCGGTGGCCGTCTCGTCCAGATAGTTGAGGATCGAGGGACCGTCGGCAATGGCTTTCTGTTCCGTCCAGGGTTTGAACGCAAAGCCGAGCGTGAACATGTCGGAATCGGAGCGAATGCCGGGATAGCGGAACAGATCCCATGTGCCGCCAAAGCTCTCCCGATTCTCAAGGATCGCATAGCTTTTGTCGGGGCATTTGGTCTGAAGATAATATCCCGCGCCAATACCGGAAATGCCGGCTCCTACGACTATTACATCGAAATGTTGGGGTGCATCGTCTCGTGCCATCTTCGCTTCCTCTCGCGCCAATCAGTTTCAATGTAGAACGGATTGACGTTAACGGCAAGTAAGCTGCCTGGCAGAAGGAAAAAGGCTTTAGCTTCCAAGCTTAACGTTCAGAAATCCGGGCAATGGACCGTTCCAGTCATCGTCTTCGGCATCCGATACTGGCGCGGGTACAGGCTTTCGTTCAGCGGGCTGTGTTTTTTGGGGTGCCGGTTTGCGTTCGGTCTTTTCCGTTTTCGCCGGAGCAGGGGATTCGTCCCGCGAATCGGCTTTGGATCGCCGCCTCGGCTTGCTTTTCGGTTTCTCGGCCGGCGTATCTTCGCGCGCTTCGGCCGCATCCGCTTTCGGTGCGTCAGCCTTGGCAGTGTCGGCCTTTGGCGCCGCTTTGCCGCTTTTCGCATCGCCCCGGTTGATCGTCTGCCCGGTCAGCTTCTCGATATTGTCGATAGCCTCTTCGTCAGCGGGCGTAACCAGCGTGATCGCGGTGCCGGTGGCGCCTGCGCGGCCCGTGCGGCCGATGCGGTGAATATAATCGTCGGGATGCCAGGGTGCGTCATAGTTGAAGACATGGCTGACACCCTTGATGTCGAGCCCGCGTGCGGCGACGTCTGACGCGACAAGGATGTTGATCTCGCCCGACTTGAAAAGGTCGAGTTCCCGCATCCGTTCAGGCTGGCTCATATCGCCATGGATCTGGCCTGCCTTGAAGCCGTCTTGCTGGAGCGATTTCTGGAGGTCGCGAACCGTCGTCTTGCGGTTCGAGAAAATAATCGCGGTGCTGATATCTTCACTGCGCAGCAGTTTCTTGAGCGTTGTCTTCTTGGTGCGCGATGTGGTTTCGACCAGCCGTTGCGCGATATTGTTCGCAGCCGTTGCCGGGCGCGCCACTTCGATATGCTTCGGATTGGTCAGGAACTTGTCGGAAAGCTTCTTGATCGGCGGCGGCATCGTGGCCGAGAAAAGCAATGTTTGCCTGTTGCGCGGCAGTTTTTCACAAATGCTCTCAATATCGGGAATAAAGCCCATATCGAGCATCCGGTCAGCCTCATCGATCACAAGGATATCGCAACCGGAAAGCAGAATTTTCCCGCGATCGAACAGATCCATCAATCGGCCCGGCGTGGCGATCAAGACATCGACGCCCTTTTCGAGCGCTTTCATCTGGTCGCCCATGCTGACGCCGCCAATGAGGAGCGCCATGGAGAGCTTCTGATATTTGCCGTATTTCTCAAAATTCTCGGCAACCTGCGCAGCGAGTTCGCGCGTCGGCTCCAGGATCAGCGAGCGCGGCATCAGCGCACGGCTACGGCCATGGCTCAGAATATCGATCATTGGCAGCACGAAGCTGGCCGTTTTGCCGGTGCCCGTCTGCGCAATGCCGATAATGTCTTTCATCATCAGGACAGGCGGAATGGCTTCTGCCTGAATAGGGGTCGGTTCGGTGTAGCCCGAATCGCCTACAGCGCGTAGCAATTCATCAGAAAGGCCGAGGTCGGCAAAGTTCATAAAATATCCGAAATGCGTTGAGTGTGCGCGGTTTCTATGCGTCGCGCTTTCGCGGCTGCCGATTGGGCGCTGAGGCCTGAAAAGTCAAGTGAAAGGCCGTTTTTGAGTGCCGATTCGCCGGTTAATTGGCAGACCGTGGCTCAAGTATGTGGAAGTCAGAAATCGCACATTCGGTTCCCGTCCGTGAAACAATCGCATCGCGGGTGGCGCAAATTTGTCCATCTTCGCCGGGAACGAGGTAAAAAGCCGAATAATAACCGAGTGTTACGCATTCGGAATCGAGCCGGGCCCGGATCAGGCGATTGTCATTCGTCAGCAGGTCGACAACGCCGGGCCGGGTGAAACGGGCCCGCGCAATAGACGATACCGCCTGGCAATTCCCTGCGGGTCTTTCTTGCCAGACGATGCCTGTCGGCGCGCGGCGGCGCGGACGAAGGGTTCTGCGCGTTGGAATTCGGATGATGATCCGCTGCTCTACGCTCTGCATGGCGAGTTGCACGGGCGCAGCCATGGGCGTGGCCGAGCCGGCCAAAAGCAGCAATGCAACACTAGCAAGTGACACAGGCAATCCTATCGTTGCACGCTGTGTTGCCCTTTCCCGTTGAACGGAAGATGAATTGGCCAGACGCGGCAATGCGGCTATCGTTGCTCGAATGGATGATGACGCAATTCTGGAACGGCTGACCGCAATATGCGGCGCGCGCGGTGTGACCGCGGATGCTGGCGACCTTGCGCCCTGGCTTGTCGATTGGCGCGGGCGGGTTACGGGGCAGGCGGTTGCGCTGGTCTCGCCGCAAAATGCTGCACAGGTGCAGGCCATCGTGACGCTGGCAGGTGAAGCCGGGGTGGCGATTGTCCCCCAGGGTGGCAACACCGGTATGGTCGCGGGCGGCGTTCCCCGTCCAGACGATCGCGCAATCCTGCTCTCCATGCGCAAGATGAATGCAATCCGGTCGGTCGATGCCCCTGACAACAGCATGACGGTGGAAGCAGGCGTTATCCTCAGCACAGTGCACGATGTCGCCGAAGAGCATGACCGTCGTTTCCCGCTCTCGCTTGGTGCCAAGGACAGCGCCACCATTGGCGGGCTCATCGCAACAAATGCTGGTGGTACTCAAGTATTGCGGTTTGGCTCGATGCGCGCGCTAACGTTGGGGATCGAGGCAGTGCTCCCCGATGGCAGTCTGTTTGCGGGGCTTTCGACGCTCCGTAAGGATAATCGCGGTTATGATCTCAGGCAGCTTCTGGCCGGGTCGGAGGGAACGCTTGGCGTGATCACGGCAGCCAGCCTGAAGCTGGTCCCCGCCGCGCCGCACCGCATTGTCGCATGGCTGGGCCTTGAATCGACCCAGGGCGCGCTCAGCTTGTTGCGCAGGCTTGAGGCGGTACTGGGGGATAAGGTTGAGAGCTTTGAGCTTGTGCCAGATGCGGCGCTGGCGCTCGTTCTCAAACATATTCCCGATACGCGCGCACCGCTTGCAGGCGCGCATCGTTGGCATGTGCTGGTTGAGCTGCGAACGGCACATGACCCAGCGGATCTGCGGGCGCGTTTTGAGCATGCGCTTGCGGCGGCTTTGAATGATCACCTTATAGCGGATGCCACTTTTGCGGAAAGCGAAGGACAGGCAACGGCGTTCTGGAAATTACGGGAAGTCATTTCGGAGGCTGAGCGGGCTGACGGAATGGCCGCAAAGCATGACGTTTCGGTGCCGGTGTCTGCGATGCCCGCTTTTATCGAAACGACACGTACAGCCGTAGAAAGCAAATTTCCGGGTGCTCGCGTGATTGCCTTCGGTCATCTTGGCGATGGCAATGTCCATTTCAACGTCCGCGCTCCTGCAGGAAGCGATGACAAGGCCTGGTTCGCAGAAACCGGAAGCGCAGTCAGCAGGTTTGTCCACGACATGACCCGCGATGCCGGCGGCTCGCTGTCGGCCGAGCATGGCATAGGGCAACTCAAGCTGTCTGAATTTGGACGGTTGATCGATCCGGCGCGGCTATCGGCGATGCGGGCCATCAAGCACGCACTCGATCCGCAAGGGATAATGAACCCGGGTAAACTCGTTCCGCTTGCGAATCCCGCTGAGAATCCATAGAGGGCAGGGCAATCCGGGCTGCCATAACTAGCGGCAGCCTTCCTTAATTCCGGTCACAGGAGATATTTCATGGCTAGCGCTGCCCCGCAGCAGAATTTTCCGCTGTTGTATTCCGATCTCGCTCCGCTTTCGAGCCAGGAGCATGCAAATTTCAAATTGCAGGTCCGTCCAAAAATGCCGTTCCTTACAGGCACGCATGCGGTTCCTGTGACGATTGACGAATTTGTCGTCGTGCAGCGTCATATGCCGATTGTCTTCTCTTCGGGTGATAATCCGGTGCCACTGGCGCTGATGGGGCTCAATCAGGGCGTTAACGTGTTCCTTAACGAGGAAGGCGAGCTGACCGGCAGCCCAACCTATATGCCCGCTTATGCGCGCCGCTATCCGTTCCTCCTCGCCAAGCTTCGTCAGGAATCGGAAGAGCTGTCGCTCTGCTTCGATCCGACCACCGATATTATCGGCGAATATGATGAAGGCGAAGCTCTGTTCGATGGCGGTGAAGCCTCTGAAACAACAAAGAGCCTGTTGGCATTCTGTGAGCAGGTCGAAACGTCCGGTCATCGTACCGTGTCATTCGTTGAAGAGCTGGTGAAGGCTGATCTGCTGATGGAAGGCGAAGTTTCGATCGACACGCCGAATTCTGACAAGCCGTTCGTCTATCGCGGATTCCAGATGGTGAACGAAGAAAAGCTCAAAGAGATTCGCGGTGATCTGGCGCGTAAATTTGTTCAGAACGGCATGATGCCGCTCATCTATGCGCATATGATGTCATTGCAGCTGGTCCGCGATATTTTTGCGATGCAACTCCAGCAGGGCAAGGTTCCGCCACAGCCCGACGCCAATGTTCCGCAGGGCATGGAACAAAACTAGCGCAAATGCGCGGTTTCGGCGGGATTTTCAATCACCGCTTGAAACACTGACACATCGTTAATATCTTGGGGGTGCGCATGGCTGCGTGCCCCCCTTTCGTAGCCATGTGTGGGTGCATCCTATGATGTCCCCTCCCTGAACCTGGCCGCCTCGTGCTCCCTTGCGCGGGGCGGTTTTTTTATTCGGCTGCCAAAGCATCTGGCGACGATAGGGCTTCCCTGGTCAATCCGTCCGCAACCGCCTTTATCATCGCCGTAATTGGTGCGAGATTGGGCACCAGCTGGTCATGTGCGCGGTCCAGATACAGCGATCGGCAAATTTCGATCTGCAATCCATGTACATCGCGCTCAGGCCGACCATGACGGCTCAGAATATGGCCGCCCGCATAGGGGATGTTCAGCGACGTCCGAAAGCCCAAATTCCTGCAAATTGAGACAGCGCATCCCGAAAATGCTGGCGCTGAACTTTTTCCGTGCCGGTCACCGATAACAATTTTGGCTGGTGCCTGGCCGTGTCTAGCACGCAGCGGAGGCATGGAATGACAGTCGAGCAGTACCGCTATTCCAAAGCACTGTCGCGCCGCATTCAGCGTGTCGGAAATTTGCTCGTGATACGGCCTGTGCGCCTGGTTGATGCGGTCGGATAGATCGCTTTGGGCAATGGAACCGCGATAGATATTGCCATGTTGGAAAATCCTTCGGGGCACGAGGCCCAGTCCGCCGCGAACCTTTGCTGTAAGTTCAAGGCCAGCCCGTTTCGGTTGTGGTGAGACCATGGCTGGATCAATCTCGCGCTCCGACCGATTGAGGTCGATCCATGCGCGCGCAACCTGTCCAATGATAACCGTATAGCCATTGTCCGCCAGCGGGGCGACGAGACTGTCTACGTGCCGGTCTTCAAGCGAACGGAGGCTGGCTTCATCAAGCCGCGCGGTCTCCAACAGGCTTTCCGGGTAGTAACGACCGGCATGCGGAACGGAGATGATGACGGGCGATCGCGGAACAGTCGGCCCCAGCCGCATGACATGTTCGGGCGGAGAGCCGCTATCTTCCATGGTTTGAGGCCTATTATTCTCATGAATTAAAGGCAAGTTCTCAAAAATTTCCTTCAAGGCTGGAAAATTTTAAGAGCTCTGTTCTATAGTCCCTCAAACGATGCGCCCGGGGCGGTGCGTAGACAGGTGATGGGACGAAAATGATCCGAATCCTTTTGGCAGAGGACGATACGTCGATGCGCGAGTATCTGAAGCGCGCGCTTGAACGCACAGGCTATGCGGTCGATGCGGCGGATTCCGGCGTTTCGGCCATGCCTCTGCTTGAAAAAAACACCTATGACCTGCTGCTGACCGATATCGTCATGCCGGGCATGGACGGGATAGAACTTGCCCAGGAAGCTGCGAAAATCGCATCCGATATGCGGGTTATGTTCATCACCGGATTTGCGGCGGTTGCGCTGAAAAACAACAAGACGCCGCCCAACGCCAAGGTACTTTCAAAGCCGTTTCATCTGCGCGATCTCGTGCTTGAGGTCGACCGTATGTTCGAAGTTGGCGACGCATCGGGGCTTTGAGAAATCAGCGGTTGCGCAGTTGCAACCGCTCCACTAGATAGCGCCTTCGCGTGGGCGCGTAGCTCAGTGGTAGAGCACTGTGTTGACATCGCAGGGGTCGCTGGTTCAATCCCAGCCGTGCCCACCATTTTCCCCCAAAACATGTCAACATAACCCAGGCGCAAAGACGCAGGTTGGTGGCTGAGATCAGCGGTCGGCAGAATTCGCTTGGCATTCCGTTCCGCTCGCCAGATGCTGGGCACAGCATGATGGAGCGAACCTGATTCCACCTGTCGCACCTGTCAGCCCCATATGATCCTGAACTTCATCACCAAAAAGCTTCTGGAACTGCCCAAATCCTGTTGAACCGGCTATGGGAAAAGCGAATGGGTAATGCATGGAGAGTGAGACGATGACTGAGGCTGTATTGGTGCGGATGCGATCTTGGCTGTTTGCGCCGGGTGACAGTGCGCGGAAGATGGAAAAATGTACTGCAAGCGCAGCCGACATCGCGCTTTTCGATCTCGAAGATGCCGTTACCGTTGAGGAAAAGCCCAAAGCGCGAACCATGGTGCGCGAATTTCTGCAGTCACAGGATTCGGGCCTCGAGCGACTATGGGTCCGCGTCAATCCGATTGATGGCCCGCACTTGCTGGACGATCTTGCCGCCATCATGCCGGGCAAGCCGGGCGGGATAATGTTGCCCAAGGCGCGCGGTCGCGATGATGTCGAACTGCTCGACAATTATCTATCAGCTTTCGAAGCCGCATTCGACATCGAACAGGGTGCAACCAAGGTAATCGCGCTCGTCACCGAAACGGCCGAAGCCATGTACACGACCGGTGATTATGCCGGTGCGCCGCGACTGGTGGCGATGACATGGGGTGCAGAGGATCTCGCCGCTTCTCTGGGAGCCAGCGAGAACAGCAATGCCGATGGCAGCTATGGATTCACCTTCCAACTCGCGCGCAGCATGTGCCTGGTAGGTGCGGCGACTGCGAATGTGCTGCCAATTGAAACGATCCAGAGCGATTTCCGCGATCTTGATAGCTTGCGCCAACGGGCAGAGCAGGTGCGCCGGGATGGCTATCGGGGAATGCTCGCAATCCATCCGGCGCAGGTCGATGTGATCAACAAGGCCTTCACACCGGGGGAAGAAGAGCTCGCAGCAGCCCAGGAAATTGTCGATCTGTTTGCCGCCAATCCGGGCGTCGGCACGATCGGCTATAAAGGTGGCATGCTTGATCGGCCCTTTCTGATGCGCGCAGAGGCATTGCTGCGGCTGGCGGATGACAATTCCAACTGATTCGGATTATCTCGACCCAGATCCGTGTTTATTTCGCTTCGACCGCAACGTGCTGGGTCAGGTTTGCGACGAAGGGCGCTACGATTCCCAATCCGGTGTCCGGTCTTTTGTTGTCGTGATAAATCGCGCGCTGTTCAGTATATGGACCTTATGCATGATACGTGCTCTGAAGAACTGCTTGTTGGATGGAAGGAAGCTGCGATTTCAGAAGGCTTGAACAATGATTTTAAGGCGGCGATGCGGCGCCTCGCTTCCGCCGTTGGAGTATTGACGGCGCATAGCCCGGAAGGGCCCGTCGGGATGGCGGCTACCTCAATTACGTCGCTCACGGTCGAACCGCCGGCAATTCTGGTTTGCGTAAACCGCAAGGCCACGATTCACGCCCTTCTTGGTGAGAACGAGAAATTCTGCATAAACCTTCTGTCACGCCATCAGCATGAAATTTCTAAGGCTTTCGGAAGTGCGTCGAAGCGCGAGGAGCGTTTTGCCGATGGGCATTGGTCAACGGATGAAACGGGTTTGCCCTGGTTGGAAGAAGCTCAGGCCAATATTTCCTGCCGCGTTGCCAAGGTGGTACCTTATGCAACCCATTCCATTGTTATCGGTGACGTTTTGGCCGTGCGTGTGGCTGATTCCGTAGCTCCGCTCATCTATCAGGATGGTGATTATCTGTGAGCCTTTGACGCGGAATTCCACCGCGTGAACTGGCGGCGCTGCCAGTATGGCTGGCTGTCGGTTTTTCGAAGTCAGGACGACCGTGATTGTGCGGCGCGTTCCATAGTGCCGTCATCGATGCCAACGGTCGCATGATCGAGAAACGCTCCCGGCGGATAGTCCGGATTCCGGGGACAAATAAAAACGGCCATCATGGTGTCCGGTCGGGTCGCATAAAACCGGATGAACCATGATGGCCTTGGCGATGCTGGCTTTGGAAAGTCGCTACCGCCGCAGACAGCTATGGGCGGGTTGGGTGATTCGCTTTGTGATGCAGATCACATGATCGTGAAAAAGCCGAATGCACCCATCAAAATGCCGGTGGGTTCCAGCCGTTGGCAAATGGCAGATCCTAAGTCGAATCTGTCGCGTTCAGCAGCAATATCTGTGGTTTCAATCACCGGCTTACAGGTGTGGAGGACATACTTTCCTATATGACCCAGTCCTGGTGCATCGTATCGGCGCGTTTGGTGACCATTTCGGTGTGCAGGCGGCGAACCATTTCGCTACCGGTCTTTTCGAACAGAAACGGGAAGATACCGTGAATTATGCAGGCGATACCCGTTATCGTCATGCGCAGCCCGAATCCGGTCGCAGCCATGAAATGCTCACCATATGTTTCGCTGATATCGCGCAGATGTTTGGTCATGAAAGTGGCCATGAATAATTTCCGTCTCTGGTTTGTTCGCTCCGAAACCTGCTCCTAAAACATGTTGTTTGGAAAAGCACGGGCAGTGTGCCTATTGACGTCCATTGCTGCGGGGTTAGGCCTTCAGGGCAAGAAATGGGGGCATGATGATAAGCACGATAGGCCTGATCGGCGCGCTGGCGTTGTTGATCTGGATGACGGTGCGCGGCGTGAATATCCTGATCGCCGGGCCGGTTGCCGCCGCTATCGTCGCCGCAACAAGCGGCATCGCCTGGTTGCCGCCCCTTGCTGTGGCCGACGCTCCCGATTTTACCACGGCCTATATGGCGGGTTTTACGGGATTTTTCGGCGACTGGTTTTTCATGTTCCTGCTCGGTGCGATATTCGGCGAAGTGATGGGAGCATCAGGCGCAGCGGCCAGCGTCGCGCATTGGATTATCGAGAAGATCGGCATCAAACATGCGGTGCTTGCGGTTGTCGCCGCCTGCGCGCTGCTCACCTATGGTGGGGTCAGCGTGTTTATCGTGGCATTCTCTGTCTATTCGCTCGCGGTTAGCCTGTTTCGCGAGGCCAATCTGCCGCGCCGTTTCATTCCCGCTGCGCTGTGCTTTGGTTCAGTGACCTTCACGATGACGAGTGCAGGCTCTCCCGAAGTCCAGAATCTCATCCCGATGCAGCATCTGGGCACCACGGCCTATGCCGCATGGGAAGTCAGCCTTGTCGTGGCCATCCTGATGGCAGTGCTCGGCTTTATCTGGCTGCAATGGATGGTGAAGCGGGCCGTAGCGCGCGGCGAAACCTTTGAAGGCCGCGATACCGATGATGCGGTGGAAGAGGGCAGGGTACTTCCCAATCCGTTTCTCTGCCTCCTCCCGCTGGTTGCCGTGCTTGGCGTGTTCATGATTTTTCAATATCCGCAGCAATTGGGGCCGCTCTCTGCGATCATGCCGGCGGAATCGCTCGATAAATGGGCGCTGGTTGCGGCGCTAGGCTCGGGCACGCTGATTGCGTTGCTGGTCGGTTTGGCAAGCCGGGCGAAGATGCCGGAAGCTTTTTCCAAGGGCGCAACCGGCGCGGTTGTCGCCATCACCAATACCTGTGCCGTTGTCGGCTTTGGCGCGGTGGC